>NZ_CP079863.1:3461276-3775938 GCF_025263485.1 Mycobacterium sp. SMC-2 | reverse complement strand
GGTGTCGCCGTCGGAGACGATCGTGCGGATCTCGCTCCCCTCGACCATGCCGGTCGAAAGGGTGTTGTGCTTCTCGAGTTCCGCGCGCGCCGCGTCGCGTCCGCGAACCTCCGGTGAGAGTGGCACGTGCAGTTGCCACACGAAGTCGTCGGCCATGAGCGCGGTCATCGCGTCGATGTCCATGCTCTCGCCGTAAGCGGCGTGTATAAAATCGAGAACAATCTTCTCGTTGTCATTTGTGGTTGCAACGCTTTTCGCCATCATCGTCCTTAGCTATCGAAGATTCTCCGGTATTTGCTGAACTGTAGATGGCAACAACCGTTTGCGTTTGGATTCGGGCGAAAGCTCAGGGACGGCGGAGGGTGATGATGGTGCGCCCCATGCCGTGTGACCGGATCGCAATCGATACCAGTTACCCCGGTGACATACCCGCCGAGCCCAGCTGACGCCGCCTCGAAAAGACACGTCGCTCCTCCGACTCGTATTGTCTGCAGCATGATCGCCGCTTTGATTGGCCCGTCCCGGACCGCGTCCAGCGATCGGAGGGCAGCCGCCGAGTTCACACGGTAGGCCGGGTTCAAGCGCGTGGGTGCTCTTGTGGTGGCGCTTGCCGGGCTGGCGCTTCTCGATTCGTTGAACGTCCTCAACGTGGGCGTGGTCTCCGCGGTCATTTTCGACAGCCGGTTGAGCCGCCGGTCGCCGATTCCGGGCGCCCTGAGCTTCGTCGCGGGCGTATTCGTCGTGACAACCACGTTCGGGCTGTGCACGGTCTTGGGGCTCAGCTTCTTGACCCACGTCGTCGGCTTCCACGTGACACCGGTGATCCGTTTCGGCGGCGAGCTGGCGCTCGGCCTGGTGCTGACCGGCCTGGCCTACTTCCCGTTGACCGCCCAATCGTCGGCTCCTGGCTGGGCATTGGCGGCGATGCGGGAGCGTCCCTGGCTGCTCGGGCTCCTCGGGTTGGCGGTCGGAAGCGGCCAAGCGCCAACGGCCATCCCCTACCTCACCGGCCTGGCCATGCTGGCCGCGCTACACCCGAGGCCGCCGCTCTGGCCATTGGCCATCGTCGTCTACTGGACGATCGCGCTTTCCCCGCCGCTGCTGATCCTTGCCCTCTCGACAAGAAAAACGGTGCGGGCCAAGCGTATTCAGCGTCAGCTCGTGCGCACCCTCACCCGGTACGGCCCGATGTCGGTGCGGCTGTTGTTCCTGGTCTTCGGAATCGGTTTGGTGGCCGATGCGCTCGTCAATCACAGCGCGCTGTGATTGACCGATCGCCAAGGGCACGCGAAGTCGCCTCAGGCCTGGGGTCCTTCCGGCGGCCAGTGCGATCCCGGGGACGCCTCGCCGGGTGAATCGTGTTCGCCGCGGGCCAGTGGCACCCACCGCTCGCTCGGCGCGGGTTGTTTGGACGACGGGAAGTCCTGCAGCTTGCCCGACGGTTTGGCGTCCCATTTGGCGAAGGTCAGCGGGGTCTGCAGCCAGGCATGCAGCAGGCAATACGCCGCCTCCAGAGAATCCAGGTGGGTGCGCTCCCAGCCGTGGCTGCCGTCGAGCCCGAACCCGACGAGTGCGGCGCGGGTGCCCGCGCCCGCCTCGATCGCCGCGGCGGCATCGGACCGGTAGTAGCGAAAAATGTCGCGGGCGAACGGGATTCCCTGTTCCTCGGCGAGGCGGCACAGCTTCCGGGTCAGGTGGTAGTCAAACGGGCCGTGCATGTCGGCCATCGGGATCGTCACCCCGTCTTCCAGGGAGTGCTGGCCGGGGGCGCACACCGCGTTGTCCACCGAGATCAGTTCGGCAACGTCCGCCGGCAGGCCGTGGCTGGCGCCGTGACCGACCTCCTCGGTGATGGTGACCATGATCGTGGTGCGGTGCGGCAGCACGACCTTGTTCTCGGCGAAGTTCTTCACCAGCGCGAGCGCGATCGCGACCCCCGCCTTCCCGTCGAGGTGACGGGAAACGATGAAGCCGTCGGCGGTCAGCTCGGGGCTGGTGATCAACGCAACGAAGTCGCCGACTTGCAGGCCGAGACTGACCAGGTCTTCCCGCGAAGACACCTTGCGGTCGATGCGAACCTCGACGTGCTCCCAGCCCGTGGGCTGGGAGTCGATCTCGTCGCCGAATGCGTGTCCACTGGCCTTGAGCGGCATCACCGTGCCGGTGATGAATTCGTCGGGGTCATCGCAGAAGATCCGCACCCGGGCGCCCGCGGCGAAGCGGGCCGAGAAGGTGCCGACCGGCACCACTTCGAGACGGCCGTTGTCCTTGAGCCGACGCACCATGCAGCCGATGGTGTCGGCGTGAACCACGATGGCGCGGTCAGTGGTCGCCGAAGCCCCCGGGAGCTCGGCGGTCAGCGCCCCGCGCCGCGTCAACGAGAACGGCACGCCGAAGTCGTCGAAGATGTCGCCGATGAGCTGCATCACCGCGTCCGTCCGCCCCGCCGGACTTGGCGTCTGCAGCAGCGCGAGCAGCGTGTCGACCATCCACGTGCGGTCGGCCTCGGCCATGGCCGCGGTGTGACGCACGGCGTCTCCTCTCGAGTCGTCAGGAACCGCGTTCAACCTACCGCGTGGTCACCGTCGACCCACCGGTCCGGGCCGCGGGACCGGCGCCGTAGGAGGCCGCCCCGGCCCCCAGTTGCCATCACGGTGGATCACTTCGCGTCCGGGTGCCCGTTGGCGCATGGGATTCGCTCAGACAAAGTCGAGGAGTTAGCTGACCGAGAGCCGGCGTTCTTTCGGATTCACGTCAGGACAGACTGCTCGGTGTCCAACCGGCGATCGGGTCTTCGTTGGCGTTGAGGTCGGGATGGTTGGGCTGGGCGCCGACAGTGACGAAAATGACCTTTGCTGCATGCACCATACCGGCAACCCGCGCCCGCCGACCGCGGTTTTGATTCGTTTCTGGATCGGAGGCGCGCCGCGGGACGTGCCCGGGTAGGCGCGTCCCCGGTTTCTTTGTTGACCCAGGAAACCCTTGATCTGCGAACGATTCACGGTTGCGCGACACCGTCTGCGTCCAGCCCGTCGGTTCGGCACGCCACGCCGCTCGACGTCGACCGCGCGGCTCGAACGACGGTTCGGGCAACACTTTGCGGGGAATCGCGCAATTTGCTATCCAAGCGGTTATGCTTCCGTCCACCCCCCCAGGGTTAGATAGCGGATGCGCCGGTCGCGCGGAAGCTTGAGGGGCTCAAACGCGACCGTGAAGGATGAGCAAGCATGCGCCAGCTAACAGCCGCGATATCCGTCGCCGCTATCGGAGTTCTGCTTGCCGCGTGCGGCGGTAGCAACGAGGGTGGTTCCGGCTCATCAACGACGACCTCGTCGCGGCCCCCCGCCGCACAGGCCGCGCTGCCGGGGTTCTTGCTGACATCCGCGGACATTGACGGCGCATTGGGCGTCACCGGATCGAAGAGCAAGGAAAAGTCCGACAAGCTGCAAGACGACAACGCGAAGCAGCCGTGGCCCGCGGGCTGGAAATTCCCCGACGACTGCATCTACGCCATTGGCCCGGGGCAGGCGCCCGTTTACGCCGGCAGCGGTTACACCGCGGTCAGCGGTGACGAGGAGGTTGCGTCCGCTCCCCCGGATTCCAACGAACCCGACCCTGAGGTGAGCCAGGTAGCGGTGTTGTTCCCAACCGCCAAAGAGGCGAATGCCTTCTTCGCCACGTCGGCGCAGCGTTGGCCGGCCTGCGCCAACCGACAGTTCACCACCCCGGCCGGGCAGGACACCCCGGAGACGGGTTGGCAGGTGGGACCGGTCTCCAACACCAACGGAGTGTTGAGCACCACCCTGACCATGACGCTGCGCGACAACGGCAACGTCCTGCTGACCATGACCTGCCAGCGGGCGCTGACGGTACGCAACAACGTTGCGGTCGACGTCGGCGCGGTCCGCAAGGACCCGGTGGACTTGGCTGTCAAGCTCGCCGGCCAGATCGCCGGCAGGGTCGGCAAGCAGTGAGCCAGTACAGCTACGAGGCGGATGCCAGTTCCGTGATGAGGTCCGCAAGGGCGAGGATCCGCTCGGCGTTGCGGACGTGCAGATTCTCGATCATGCGACCGTCAACCGTGATGACACTGGTGCCGGCGGCCCGCGCCTCCTCGTAGGCCGCGACAACCTTACGGGCGTCGGCGAGTTCCTGCTGCGACGGACCGAACAGGTCGTTGGCCGGGCCGATCTGGGACGGATGGATCAAAGTCTTGCCGTCGAAACCCATTTCGCGGCCTTGCCGGGCCTCGGCTCGAAAGCCGTCTTCGTCGGTGATGTCGTTGAACACGCCGTCCAGGATCACCTTTCCGGCCGCCCTGGCTCCCAGCACCGCCAACGACAACGCCGGCACCACCGGCGCTCGCCCGGACACGTGCAATCCGTGCAGATCGTTCACGAGGTCGTTGGTGCCGATCACCAGCGCGGCCAACCGGTCGCTGGCGGCGGCGATCTCCTCGGCTCTCAGGAAGGATCGCGGCGTCTCCATCATCACCCATAGCTGCAGCGACTCCGATGCGTCGAGCCCGTCCAGCCTTGCGGCCAGCGCTCGAACCTGTTCGCCCGACTCGACTTTCGGGACCAGCACCCCGTGGGCGGGTGAAGCGGCCACGGCCGCCAAGTCCTCGTCGTGCCACTCGGTGCCGAGACCGTTGATGCGCACCACGACCTCCCGGGGGCCATAGCTGTCCGACGAGATCGCGTCGCACACCGTGGCCCTCGAATCGGCTTTGGCGTCGGGCCCAACCGCGTCCTCGAGGTCGAAGATGAGGACATCCGCGGGCAGCGATTTCGCCTTCTCCAGCGCCCGGGGCTTGTTGCCGGGGAGATACAAGGCGGAGCGGCGCGGGCGCAGAGTCGGGGCCATCAAGGGATTCGCTTCCTGTCGTCTAGCTCAGCGGGTTCGGAGGGGCTATGGCCCCGGGATCGACGCTATCGTGCAAGACACTCGCGCTAGCGTCGACCTCGAACACACTGCCACGGCGCGCCTCTCAGGAGTCAGGCCTGGCATCGCGCCACTCGCGTTCGAACGGCAACCGCCACGCATTGGGTGCGATCAATTGATGGATGGCGTTGGGACCCCAAGTGCCCGGCTGGTACATCTTCGCCGGCGGTGGGTCGTCGAGCAGCTCCTGCGAACGCTCCCACAACGATTCGATGCCCTCCGCGGTGTTGAACAGCGTGTGATCACCGCGCATCGCGTCGAGGATGAGCCGTTCGTACGCCTCCAGCACATCGACGACGGTGTCGATCTCCTGCGAGGAGAACTGCATCGACAGCTTGTCCAACTTCATACCCGGGCCCGGCCGCTTGCCGTAGAACGACAGCGAAACCTTCGAAGTGTCGGCGAGGTCGAACGTGAGGTGATCCGGACCCTGAGTCCCCACCCCCGAACCGGGCGGGAACATCGTCCGCGGCGCCTCTCGGAATGCGATCGAGATGATGCGGATGCCCTCGGCCATCTTCTTGCCGGTACGCAGATAGATAGGCACGCCAGCCCAGCGCCAGTTGTCGATGCCGACCTTGAGTGCGATGAACGTCTCGGTGTCGGAATCCCGTGCCACGCCTTGCTCTTCGCGGTACCCGTTGTACTGGCCGCGCACCACGTTGGACGGCTTGACCGGCAGCATGGACCGGAACACCTTGTTCTTTTCCTCGCTGATGGCAAAGGGTTCGAGCGCCGTCGGCGGCTCCATGACCACGAACGCCATCACCTGGAACAGGTGCGTCACCACCATGTCCTTATAGGCGCCGGTCTCCTCGTAGAAGCTCGCCCGCTGATCCAGTCCGAGGGCTTCGGGGATGTCGATCTGGATGTGATCGATGAAGTTGCGGTTCCAGATCGGCTCGAACAGGCCGTTGGCAAAGCGGAACGCCAGGATGTTCTGGGCCGCTTCCTTGCCCAGGAAGTGGTCGATACGAAAAATCTGCGATTCCTCGAACGTTTCGTGCACGAAGTCGTTGAGCGCGACGGCGCTGGCCAAGTCGGTCCCGAACGGTTTTTCCATCACCACCCGCGAGCGATCGACGAGCTCGGCCTCGCGCAGCATGGTGATGACCTCGCGCGCGGCTTTTGGCGGCACCGACAGGTAATGCAGCCGCCTGACCTTGGGACCCAGGTTGGATTCCGCTTCGGCGACCGCCGCGGCCAGCGCCCTCGGTCCGCGGCTCTGCGGAACATAGGTGACGATCTTGGCGAAGTTGGCCCACTGTTCGGACGTGAGTTTGTGTCTGCCGAACGAGTCGATTGCGTCTTTGGCGATCTCGCGGAATTCGTCGTCACTCAGGTCTTCCAGGGATGTCGCGACGATCTGGATGTCGGGCGCGAGCTCGGACTGGTCCAGGTAGGCCAGGCCGGGGATCAGCCTGCGTTTCGCCAGATCCCCCGTCGCGCCGAACAGGACGATGACGTGAGGGTCGAGCGGTTCGGTCTCGTGGCGGCGCGGACGCCCACCGGCCGCCGGGTAAGAGATGGTCTGCGGTTTCTTGTCGGCCACTCCTGCGATACTTCCACCGCCGCGGCGTTATGTCGCGTCCCTCACTGCCGGCTCGGCCGACCCGGCTTTTGCCGCCGTTGAGGAGCCCCGCCCGGTTAGTGTCCTGCTGACTGGGTACTGGATACCGGCGGGGCGATACCCGACCACAGTCGATGGAAAGCGATATGACGAAACCCGACAAAGACCTACGGGGGCACTCTGAGGAGCTGGAGGACATCGTCGACCAACTCGAGGAGAAGGTCGCCGACGACCGGGAGGCCGAAGGCGTTGCCGGAAAGCCCAGCGACCGGGAACGCGCCCCCGTTCGGGGCTCGGACGACGAACCGCCCGACTAGGGGCTAGGAGCCGGGCGAGGCGCCGAACCAGGCGGTGAGGGCTTCTCGAAGCGTGGATTCGCCGGATTCGCCCGTCCAGGCGACATGTCCGTCCGGCCGGATCAGCACCGCGTCGGGAACCGTGACCATGCCGATCACGGGAAGCTCGCAGCTACCGGGATGTTCGGCGTCGATCATCTGCACCCGAGGCGCCCACGCAGTGATGTCGAATCGGCCCGGTTCACCGAGGTTGAGCAACGCCGGGCGGGCCCGGTGTAGCAGCGGGTACACGCGCAGCGGGCCGTCCGCGGTAACCAGATCGAGATCGGGCATGCGGCGTCCGAGCAGCGGGTGCCCGTCGCCCAGGTCGTAGCGGATGTCCAGGCCGGACATCATGGCGGCGAACCGTTTGCGCGGTTCGTCCATGCCGAGCAGGTCAGACACGGTGTCGCGCAAGACCCTGGTGCGGTCGTCCGAGCGGAGAAGGGCCATCTGCGCGAGCGAGTTGCGCAGCACGCGCGCGGCGACCGGGTGCCGTTCCGCGTGGTAGGTGTCGAGCAGCCCGTCGGGCGACGTCCCGTTGACCACCTGTGCGAGCTTCCATCCCAGGTTCACGGCGTCCTGCACACCGGTGTTCAAGCCCTGTCCGCCGACCGGGTGATGGATATGCGCGGCGTCACCGGCCAGCAGGACACGTCCATCGCGATAGGCTGTGGCCTGCCGCGCCGTATCGGTGAATCTGGAAAGCCAGGCGGGACTGTGGATCCCGTAGTCGGTCCCGTAGACGGCGATGAGCGCCTCACTCAGCTCGCCCAGCGTGGGCTCGCTGGTCGGCCCGAGGCGGCGCTCGGTGACCATGACGCGGACCGGCCCACCCTCCTCTTCGGCGGACAGGGCATGGACGCCCAGCGCGTCGTGGCGAATGCCCCACACCGGAGGATCGCCTGTGCCGAAATCCATTTCGACCTGGCCGAGCAGGTAGCTGGTCGTCGGCTCCCACCCCGGGAAATCGATGCCGACCGCCTTCCGAACCACGCTGCGTCCGCCGTCGCAGCCGACGAGAAATCGCGCCCGCAGGGATCGACCATCGCATAACCCGACGTTCACGCCCGTGGCGTCATGGGCAATGCCGGTCACCTCGTGCCCGCGATAGAACCGCACCCCGAACTCGTTCACCCAATCGGCGAGGATGCGTTCGATCTCGTTCTGCCACAACGCAAGACCGTAGGGATGTCGGGTTGGAAAGTCGCTGATGTCCAGGCGAATCTGCGAGAACCCGGCGACCTGGGCGACCTGGCCACGGGCCAGAAACCGATCGGCGATCCCGCGCTGATCGAGGACCTCGATGGTACGCGCATGCAAGCCCCCCGCACGGGAGCCGACCAGGTCCTGGCTCCGGCGCCGCTCGACGATCGCCACATCGACTCCCGCCAAGGCCAATTCACCGGCCAACATCAGCCCCGTCGGGCCTCCGCCCGCGACCAGCACGGCATGGTCGAAGTTTTCGTGCGACGACATTCCCGACCCCCTGACAAGAGCGAAAGTTGGCTTCGGCCAGCGATTGTGCGGCATCACCCGGCCCTTGCCGCAAGCCCCCCGGTGCGCTATAGGTTGAGAGTGGGAGGTCAATGAGTCGGCGAGCGGCTGCCACACAGGATCGATGCGGACCGCGAGGCTGCGGCTTGCCGCGTGGCCACGAGCGCTTCGGCCTGCGCCATGTGCGCGGCGAGTTGCCGCAGCTTGTCGGGTTCGGCGCGAAGATTCTTCAGGCGCCTGCCGAGGCGGGCGGCGTCGCGGGTGGTCAGTCCGTCAAGGCGGGTGCGCAGTTCCGCGAGCGGACAGTTCGGCCACTTTGGCCAGGATAGGCGTGCGGTCGACGCGGTCCGCCACCGAGCGTGGGGCCTGTGGATGAATTCGAGCGGGTTTTGGTACTTAGGGCTCACACTCGCCGCCCTAGGGTTACCCCATGAGCCTTGTCACATATGAGCTGGCCGACCACATCGCCACCATCACCCTCAACCGTCCGGAGGCTCGCAACGCCATCAACGGCGCTTTGCGCCAGGACCTGAACGCGGCCTGGGAGCGGTTCCGCGACGACCTCGATGCGTGGGTCGCGATCCTGACCGCCAACGGCAGCGTCTACTGCGCGGGCGGCGACCTCAAAGACGGTGAGGGCTCGGTCGGGACCTTCGGAGGCACCTTCTGGGAGAAGCCGACGATCAACTCCTTCGAAAGCGGGATGGAACTCTTCAAGCCGACCATCGCCGCCGTGCACGGGCCCTGCATCGGCTACGGGCTGACCGGGGTGTTGTTCTGCGACTTCGTCATCGCCAGCACCGAAGCCAGCTTCTGCTACCCCGAGGTCTCGATCGGCGTACCGACCATCGTCGGGGCGATCCGGCTGCCCCAGCGGGTCGGCTGGGCCAATGCCATGGAGCTGCTCCTCACCGGCAAGCCGATGAGCGCCGAGCGGGCCAAGGAGATCGGCCTGGTGTGGAAGCTCGTGGAGCCCGACGACCTGCAGGCCGAGGCCCGGGCCTGGGCGCGAACTCTCACCGAGGCCGCTCCCCTGGCCCAACGGGCGACGAAGGAGGTGGCGTGGCGAACGGCCGACATGGGCTGGATCGAGTCGGTCCGCTTCGGCGAGACCATGCGTAAGGTGGCCGGGGCGACAGAGGACGTCGCCGAGGGGCTTCGGGCCTGGGCCGAGAAGCGCAAGCCGCAGTGGCGCGGTCGCTGATCCCTTGTGCCGCAGGGTGACTCAGCCGCTCGTGCCCGTGTCCCGGCCGTAGCGCCAACCGCGGGGACCGCCGTGGCCGGCGGTGTGACAGGATTTCGCCATGAGTGCACGCAGATTTGCCCGCATTGTTGGTGTGTCGGTGGCGACGACGTGGGCGGCGCTGAACACACCGGTTGCCCTTCCCACTGCCGCCGCCGACGCATGCTCCGACGTTTCCGTGGTCTTCGCCCGCGGCACTCACCAGGAGCCCGGTCTGGGCAACATCGGCCAGGCGTTCGTCGACTCGCTCACCTCGCAGCTCGGCGGGAAGTCCGTCGACGTCTATGCGGTCAATTACCCGGCCAACGACGACTACCACAACAGCGCGAACGCCGGCGCCAATGACGCGAGCACACGCATCCAGGACACGATCGCCAGCTGCCCGAACTCACGGATCGTGCTGGGCGGATACTCCCAGGGCTCGACCGTGATCGACCTGGCCACCAACGCCATGCCGGCGTCGGCCGCCGATCACGTCGCCGCTGTCGCCCTCTTCGGCGAGCCCACCAGCGGATTCTCGTCCATGCTGTGGGGCGGCCAACCGCTGCCGACGATCAATCCGGCCTACGGGTCCAAGAGCATCAGCCTGTGCGCGCCCGACGATCCGATCTGCTCCGGAGGCGGCAACATCATGGCGCACGTCTCCTACATCGAAGACGGAATGACCGCCCAGGCCGCGACGTTCGCGGCCAACAAGATCAACCAGGGTCCGGCGCCGCGGGTCTGACGCGTCAGTCGTTCGCCCGCTCTTCTTGCCGCTGCTGCTTCTCGGCAGCCGCCAGTTGTGCGACCCGGTCCGCCTCGGAGCGCTGCTCAGCGGCCTCGCCCAGCTTGTCCTCGGCCTCGTCGATTTGCGCCGCCGCGGCCTCGGACACGGCCCTCTCGGCCGCCTGAGTCCTGGATTCCACCTGGCGCTTGGCCGACTCGACCGTCCGCTTTTTCCGGTCCGCGGTTTCGTCGGCGCGCTGTTTCGCCGCAGCACTCTGCTGCTGTGCCGACTGTGTGGCGGCACGCTTGCGCTGCTCGGCGTTCTTACGCGCCTGTGTGATCTCCTGCTCGGCGGCCGCCTGCGCTTCCTGCCGGTCCTCGACCGCCTCGTCGCGGACGCTCTTCAACTTCGCGTCGGCCTGTTCCTTCCTGGCCGCGGCCTTGGCGTCCAGCCGTGCCGCGCGACCGAGCGCGGCGCTGCGTTCGACGAGCGCCGTCCCACGCTCGACCAGCTTCGGGTCGTCGAGGACGTTGCCGACCGTGGTGTCCAGCATGCCGAGCGAGCGCTCGAACAGCAGCCGCGCGGGTGGCTTCCGCTCCGATTCGGGTGACGACCCGGTCCTCGATGACCTGCAACGGCAAACGGGCCAGTTGGTAGTGGAATCGCAGAACTGCGAACGGGACTTCGGATATCTTCATCGACTTCTCCTGTGTGTGGCCGGCCGTCAGGGCAGGTCGGCCTCGTCGGTCACGTTCTGGGCTTGGCGTCGCGGCCGGTCGGCCTCCGACTCTTCGTTGCGGGCCACCTGCACCGAGGTTTGGTGCTCGGCGACGGCGTCGACGACGTCCTCGGACGCTGCACGGATCTCCGCGCGCTCTTCGGCCTTCGCTCGTTGTGCTTCCCGCTGTGCGTCGAACTCGGCCTGGGTCTTCGCGGCGGTCGCTCGCTGCCGCGCGGCCTCCTCGGCCGCGCGCTTCTGAGCGGCCTCTTGGGCCTCGATCGATTGCTCCGCGGCGACGGCTTGCGCATTGGCCGCGACGCGCTGTTGGGCGCCTTCCGCTTTGGCTTCGGCAGCGGCGTCCTGTGCCTGTTTGGCTTGGGCCTCGGCGACGGCCTCCGTCGCGTTCGCTTCCTTGCGCTCGTGCGCCTGGGTCTGCTCAAGCTGCCCCTCGGCGGTCAGCGATTCGTTGCCGGTGACAGCCCCGAAAACCTCTTTGGCCTTGCCTTTGACCGAATCGATCAGGCCCCTGCGCGCTTCGTCGGCTTTGTTCTGCTCGCTCATCGAAAAATTCTCCTTGCGGCGTTAGCCAAGAATTGCGTTCGTTCGGGTCACGTTCAGTGATTCCACGGATGTCATCGATCAAACACGCGTGTGACCTGTGTCACCCGGGTGTGGGTGGCCGATTCGCGCTCTGCATCCTCGGTGAAATCATCAGCGCTGCAGGCAAATCGCGCTCAGGACGGGTGTCGGGACGGGCCGACTTCGGCCGTCGAATGGGTGCGGTCGCTTGATCGGCTACCGTCGACGGTATGTCCAAAGCCTCCGGCAACGACCTCATCGACAACGTCACCCCTGGCGACACCATCGCCGTCGACCGCGGTTCCGGTGAACAGCCCTACAAGGTGGTGTTCAAAGACGCCACAGACGGGGGCTACGTCGTCACGTTCCAGGACGACGGCGGGGAGACCTTCCAGCTCGACTTGCCCGCCGGCACCACCGTGACCAGGTCGCTGGAGTCGAAGTGGGAATCCGCGCAAAGCCCCACCCCGCACTCGGAAGCCTAGGCGGCCCGCCTCGATACTGCTCACACGCAAGGCGATAGCCGAGGGGGTCGCGGTCGACCGCGACGCCCATCGGACAGCAATCACGGCACCACTGCGCGATCTGGGCGCCTGACCGAATCCTGGTCGAGAGCGCGAGAAGTCGACCTATCGGCCGATGGTCACTCTGTCGCCGACGCGGATGATGCCCTCTGCCACCACAGCCAGATAGGCCCCTGCGCACGGCTGAGCGCCGTGACCTCCTGTATTCCAACGGTTTTCGGCAGCTGGCGTGCGGAGCGCTTGCGGGGCGCGTGGCAGGGGGCCGTGCTCGAGCGTCGGTACGACGCATCGTGACGTGGCCGTCAGGACGCGCACCCGCGCGTCGCCGACGGCGAGTTCCTTGCCCACCCAGTCGTTTTCCACATAGGGCGGACAGCCCGGCGGCGTCGCGATCACCACGTTGGGGCGATACCGCAGCGCCTCGACGCCGATGTGTCCGAGGGTGGCCGTCGTGATCGTGTGCAGCGGGGCCTCGTCGGTGAAGGAGTCGCCCGGGGTCGCCTGCGCGATCTCCAAGATGCGACCGTTGACTTCGGCGTCCAGGCCCAACTCCAGCAGCTGCTCCGGGTCCGGGCGGACCAACGTCGCGCCGTCGGGGCGCTGAGCGACCAATCGGACCGCTCGACCCAACAGCCGCGAGAGCACGTCGTCGATGCCGGGGTCGTCGGCCGCCAGGCTTGTCCCATCGGGCAGCCCGATGTTCACCCCGTCGGCGTCTTTGTTGGCGGTGCACTTCAACAGCCCACGCCAGAGCCGGGGGTTCTTGGCGCTGGCCACATGCCCGGTGCTGGCGTCGAGCAGCGCGAGCCGCCGGTCGCCTTCGGCGCCGTGCTCGTCCACGAACATGCTGGGCACGCGCTCGCCGAGCATCGACTTCACCGGGTACCGGAGCAGGCTCTGCACCTGCATCTCCCCCGCGGCATGGCTTGGAAAGGCCGTCAAATCCTCCACCGCCCATCCCCGCTCGAGGCCTCATGCACTGTCCCGCCCAGAGTATGCGGGAAGACCGATCGGGCGTTGCCTTGATAGTCACGCAAATGACGTCACTATGTCGGCGACCTCAGTGCGGGAGCAGTCGCTGCTTTTGCTCGAGGAATTCTTCCTCGGTGATGATCCCCGCGTCGCGCAGGGATGCCAGCTCGCGCAGCTCGGCGGCGATGCTGGTGATCGGGCCACCGGCCGGGGCCTGCGGCGCTGCGGTGCCGTCCTGTGTCGTCTTCTGCGTTGAGGCCCTTAGTCTTTCGGCCCGCCCTGCACCCGCCCCTGTAGTGCCGGCCATGGCCCGCCCGGCCATGCTGGCCGCAGCCATCTCGCCGAACATGCTTCCGGAGGTGCCGGACGAGGCCGGCGCGGCGGCGCCGACGGTGGTGGCCGGCAAGGCCAGCGCGGCCGGGCGAACCGCGGGGGCGGCCGCAGCCCAGCCAGGTGGCACCGACAAACCGCCGACCGTGTTCGCCTCGCCCAGGCCCGCGGTCGCCACTGAGCCACCCGCCAGGTTGTTGATCACCGGGAAAGGTGTCGGGGGCACCGGGGCCGTTCCCGGCCAGGACTGGATCCCCGCCCAGCCGCTGACAATTTCATCGGTGTGAAAACCCGTCAGAGCACCGGCCACGTCGTAGGGAAGCGCTACCACGGCGGCGGCGAGTCCCGCGGTCCCGACTTCGGGGTCGGCGAACACCGCGCTGAGGTCGGCCGCCAGGCCCAAGAGGTCCCGCCCGCCAAAACCGAAATCGAGGGGGCTCGCCAGACTGTTTATCGCGTCGGGCGCCACGGTGAAGGCTTGCTGCGTCGGCGACACGGCGCCCTGCACCTTCCCGGCCGCGGTGCCGGCCGCCTGGTCGAGGGCGGCCGCTTGCCGCACCGGACCCCCCGAATCGGTGCTCGGTTGCGGCGACGCGAACGGCGTCAGCCTGGCCGCCGACGCCGACGACGCCGCGTAGCCGTACATGGCCCCCGCATCCTGGGCCCACATCTCCGCGTACTGCGCCTCGGTAGTCGCGATCGCCGGCGTGTTCTGCCCGAAGACGTTCGTCGCGATCAGCGACATCAGCAGGGCGCGGTTGGCCGCCACGACCGGGGGCGGCACCGTCTCGGCGAACGCTGTCTCGTAGGCAGCGGCGGCGGCTCTGGCCTGGTTGGCGGTCTGTTCGGCCTGCGCGGCGGCGGTCCTCGTCCAGGCCACGTAGGGGGCGGCCGCGGCCGCCATCGCTTCCGCCGATGGCCCCAGCCACGGCCCACCGGTCAGCGCGGTGACCTCCGACTGGTAGGAGTCCGCCGCGGAATGCAGCGCGACGGCCAGCGCGTCCCAGGTCATCGCGGCGGCCAGCATCGGTGCCGCCCCCGGCCCGGTATACATCCGGGCAGAGTTGATCTCCGGAGGCAGTGCTGCGAAGTCCATGGCGAAGTCTCCTCCGGACGGTTTAGCGGGTGGCCACAGCGTTAACGGCTCGTTGCTGGCCGTAGTGGGGTAGCCCAGCCGGCAGCAAACAAATCTCGTTCCTTCTAGTAGTACAGGTTCGGTGCCCCTTTGCCGCGCAGTGTCCGCCGTAGACCATCGATAAATTACCCTCGCAGCGCAACGGGACCTGTCAACGCCACGGAGCAGCCCGCCGCTTTGCCCCGCGTCGTCGCGCCGGGCGGCCCACCGGCCGGTCTGCTTGGATCGACACCGTCACCGCGAGTTAGGTCGTGCATGAAGATTGTGCTGGCAGGCTACGGCAGCCGGGGCGACGTCGAGCCCTGCGCTGCCGTCGGTCGCGAGCTGCTCCGCCGGGGCCACGACGTGCGCATGGCAGTCCCGCCCGACAAGCTCCGCTTTGTCGAGTCGGCTGGGCTGACGGCCGTCGCGTACGGGCCAGACACGCAAGAGCAGCTGAACTCGGCGACTAATTTCGTTCATCGCGTCCAGGATCCGGTAAGCGCGCTACCGCAACTCGTGGAGCGGGTCACCGGAGTGTGGACGCAGAAGAGCACGGTGCTGGCGTCGTTGGCCGAGGACGCCGATCTGCTGGTGGCCGGGATGAACGAGCAGCGGTTGGCCGCCAACGTGGCGGAGTTCTACGGCATGCCGTTCGCCGCGCTGCACTTCTTCCCCGCGCCCGCCCTGGAATTCGGTGGGTTCCAGGCCCATGTAACGAACGTGGCCGAAGCCGCTCAACGCGAGGCGCTGGGCTTGCCCGAAGCCGCCGAACCGTCGGCCCGGCACGTGCTGGAGATCCAGGCCTACGAGGAGTTCTGCATGCCGGAACTGGCGGCCGAATGGTCGGCATCCGGCTACCGGCGCCCGTTCGTCGGGTCGCTGACACTGGACCTGCCGTCCGACGTCGACGACGAGGTGTTGTCGTGGCTTGCCGACGGATCGTCGCCCATCTACTTCGGCTTCGGTAGCACGCCGGTCACGTCACCCGCCGAGACGGTCGCGGTGATCAGCGGGGTGTGCGAGCAATTGGGCGAACGAGCGCTGATTTGCAGCGGCTCAAACGATTTCACCCACCTCGCGCGCGCGGCCCATACCAAGATCGTCGACACGGTCAACCACACGGCCGTTTTTCCGGCATGCCGCGCGGTCGTGCACCACGGAGGCGCCGGCACCACCGCCGCGGGCATGCGGGCGGGGGTCCCCATGTTGGTGCTCTGGCTCTGGCTCGATCAGCCGATCTGGGGATCGGTGGTCAGCCAGCTGGGAGTCGGTACCGCCAGGCGGTTTTCGGAATCGACATACGATTCACTTCTCGCCGATCTGCGCTCTCTGCTCGCCGGGGACTACGCCGCCCGCGCCCGCGCGGTGGCCGCGCAGATGACCAAACCGTCCGAAAGCGTCGCCAAGGCCGCCGATCTCCTCGAGGATTTGATCAGTGGTGGAAAGCCGCCGGGTCGTGTAGAAGGTTCTGGTGCAGGGTCCCCCTTCTGAGCCTTTCGATCCCTCGATGCTTCACGAAGCGATGATCAGGCGGTTGTATCGCCGTTCGTCGGCGGAGGGCCATATCAGGGTGCCGGCCGTGCCGAGCCTGATCGACGAGTACGTCCTGTTGTGCGGCAACCTCTGTGCCACCCTGGGCGTCTGGCACACGCCCGAACAGTCCGCTCAACTGCGGAGGGCGCTGGAGGCGGAGCTGGCGAAGGGGTTCAAGGCCTCTCCCCGCTCGGACATCCTCATCTCGTTCGACGCCCCCTTCGGGACGAGCGTGAACATTCGCGTCAAAGCCGAATGGCGGACACTGCAGGCCGATTACGACGAATGGGCGGCCGTCCGTCCGCCGCCGCTGTTCGGCACCGAAGCCGACGCGCGGGTGCTGGCGCTGGCGGCCGAAGCGGCCGACCCCGCGGCCTACCGAGTGCTGGACGTCGGAGCGGGAACCGGGCGCAACGCCCTGGCCCTGGCCCGCCGCGGCCACCCCGTGGACGCGGTCGAGATGGCGGCGAAGCTGGCCGACGTCATGCGCTCGGAGGCGCAGAGCGAATCGCTGGCCGTACGGGTGATCCAGAGCGATGTTTTCACCGCGATGGAAAGCGTCCACGAGGAATACCAGCTGATGGTGCTCTCCGAGGTGGTGCCCGACTTCCGGACGACCCACGAGTTGCGGGGCGTGTTCGAACTGGCTGCCGATTGCCTGGCCTCCGGCGGCCGCCTGGTCTTCAACACCTTCTTGCCGCGCGAGGGCTACGCTCCCGACGACTCCGCGGTGGAACTCGGTCAGCAGTGCAACACCATGATCTACACGCGCGACCAGATGGCGAGTGCGGTCGCCGGACTGCCCCTCGAGCTGGTTGCCGACGATTCCGCCTACGAATACGAGAAGGCGCACCTGCCCGAAGGGGCCTGGCCGCCCACCGGCTGGTTCGAGGGGTGGGCCAATGGACTCGACGTGTTCGACGTCGAGCGCGAGCACTCCCCGATCGAGTTGCGCTGGCTCGTCTACCGCAAGACGGGCTGACGGTTGCGCGCCCAGCGTGCATTCAGCGCGAGAATCCGGCGATTTTTTCGCGCCGTGTACACGTTCGCGCCGGCGTCAGGCGGTCAAGTCGCGGGTCGCCGGACCCTCCAGCAGGGTGCCGTCCGGGGCGAAGCGCGAACCGTGCAGCGGGCACTCCCACGCCTTGTCGGCGTCGTTCCAGTTCACGATCCCGCCGAGGTGCGGGCACACCGGAGACACGCGATGCTCAACACCGTCGACACGGCAGCGCGCCTCCAGGTGCCAGGGCGGCCCGCTCACCACGCCGCCCTCGTCGGCGCCGGGGCTGCGGCGGCCGGTGCGCAGCAGGGGCGTGAGCCAACCCTTGGCCAGGTCGAATCCCACTTCGAGGTTGGCCTGCACCGCGGTCGGCAGACCGGTCAACTCGTGCGGGCTCCAGCTGGCGAACGCTCTGGCCCAGTCCATCCGTCCGCCCAGGATGCGGCTCGACAGCGCCAACGCCGCGGCGGCGCCGTTTGTCATCCCCCACTTGTTGAATCCCGTTGCAACAAAGACTGTTTCGGTGTTTGGCAGGATGGGGCCGACATAGGGCAGCTGATCGATCGGCGTGTAATCCTGCGCCGACCAGAAATGCGTCTGCTCGGCACCCGGGTAGTGCGTGCGCGCCCACGACGCCAGTTCCGCGATCGCCTTCGCCGGGCTCTTCCGGCGCCCCACCGTGTGGCCGGCCCCGCCCACGATCAGCCGCTCGCCGTCCGCGACCGGCGCGTAGCGCACCGAGCGGGTCGGCGAGTCGGTGGAGATCATCATCGGCCTGGTGATGTCGCCTGGCACCTTGAACGCCAGGCAATAGGACCGGCTCGGCTTCACACGCGCGAAATATCCCCCGCGATCAAGGATCGGGATGCCGGTGGCGAGAACCAGTTGCAGTGCTTCGAGCTCGACGTCTTGCCGGGCGGCGTCGTTGACGTGCACGCGCACGCGCTCGCCGCGGGTGGAGACCCGCCGGACCCGGGTGCGCTCGACGAGCCGGCCGCCGCGGCCGAGTAACTCCGTCGCCAGCGCATCCAAGAACGGCATGGGATCGAACTGCGCCTGGTCGGGCAGCCGCACCCCGCCGTGGTACGGGAACGGCACGCCTGCGTCGTCATCCCAGACGGCGGGCAGCCCGATCGCCTGGCAGGCCTTGAGCTCCAGGCGCGCCGACGGCACGCCCCGGGCGGATTGCGCGTAGGTGTAGGCGTCCTCGCGCTGCACCGGTATGCCATGCGACTGGCAGTAGTCGACCACCCAGTCCTGGCCTTCGCGATTGCCGTCCACATAGGCGCGGGCCAATTCTCTGCCGTGCCTGGGCAGGATCTTCGACAGGTGGGTGCCCTGCAGCAGGCTGATCTTCGCGGTGGTGTTTCCGGTGGCGCAGGCCCCCACGGTGCGCGCCTCGAGCACCAGCACGTCCTTGCCGGCGCGCGCCAGGAGAACCGCGGTCATCAGCCCGGTGATCCCGGCACCCACGACGATGACATCCGCGGAGCGGGAACCCTCGTCAAGCTGGCTTGCGGCCCAAGGCTGTTCGGCTCGATTGGCCATCCATAAGGACGTCACGCGGGGCTAGTACCCCGGATGGACTCGGGAAAACATCTCCCCCGGGGCCCGACGGCTGCTGTCACGCCCGCTTCAACTGCGCTTTGGCCTGCCTGACCGACTTCTCCGCGGCACGGCTGGCTCGCTTGGCCCGGTCGTAGTTCGCCTCGGCGCGGTCAAGTTCGCGCTCGGCGGCCCGCAGCACCGCGAGCGCCTCGTCACGACGCTGACGGGCCGCATCACGCTCGGCTTCGCGCTCCGACAGGCTGGCTTCGGCGTCCGCGTTTTCACGTTCGGCGGCTGTCACGGCCGCCTCCAGCTTTTCGCGCCGTCGCGCAGCGGCCGCCTCGCGCGCGGACTGCTTGGTGGGCTGTGGCCGCGATTTCGCCGCCGGCTCCTGCGCCTTCGCGGTCCGCGAGGAAGTCGTGGACACCGGCGTCGCGGCGCCGAAGTCGCCGAAACCCGACCACTGCTCGGGGCGGGCCAGCCGGCCCAGCCGCCCCCTGACCTCCGGGTCGGCGATGGCCGCTTGCAACGTGCTGGTGATGTCGTCGCGCACCGCCGAAGACGGCCGGGCGACGTCGGCGGCGTCCAGCGCGGCCCGCGTGAGCTCATCGATCAGGTGATGCTGCTCGGCGGATAGGTCGCGGATGCGTGCGCCATCCATCGCGGCGTGCGCGGCGCGCAGTTCGTCGCCGAGGTTTGCCAGCCGCTGCCCGGTGTCCCTGTGCTTCAGGGCGAGCCGGTTGACGATCCACGCCGCGGTCGTCGGTTTGTTGGCCGCGGCAATCCGTTTGGCGGCGGCGTCGTCCCCGCGGCGCTTGGCCGCGGCGGTCAGTCCGGTGCGCTTCGCGGTGAAGTCCTTCGGCGGCGCCCAGAAGAGACTGTCGAGTTCGTCGTCGGCCATGACGCCATGATCCCCGCGCCGGCGCCCCCCGGTTTAAAAACCGCACCTCCGTGGCACCTGATGGACAACATCGTCGCGCCGGGCAGCCACTTCCACCCGGCACCAACACCGCAAGGACCGCAGCTCAGTGATGTCCAAGGCCAGTGATCGTCCCGTCCGTCGGATCCTCCGCGATAGCCGGTCCCGCCGATTACTGCTGGCCGTCTCAGTGGTCGTCGCGGTGGCGGGCGCGGTATTGATCGCGGCATCTCTCGATTGCTTCGGCGGTGGCTGCGGTCACCGCGGCGCCGCATCGACAACCTCCGGGCCTGCGCGAGTGACGATCACGCCCGCCCCCGACGCGCATGACGTCGATCCGGTCGCTCACGTGATTGTCAAGGCCGACGCGGGGACGCTGGCCGACGTCCGCATGGTGAACGAGAGCGGCAAGTCGGTGCAAGGCGTGATGACACCGGACAACACCGTATGGAAGCCGACCGTCCCCCTGGGCTACGGCCGCACCTATACCCTGACGGTCACCAGCCGAGGACCCAACGGCGTTGCGTCGACTCAAGTCTCGTCTTTTTCGACGCTCAAACCGTCCAATCAGACCAAGGTCTCGTTCACCACCACGTCGGAGGCCGCACTCAAAGATGGCGGTACCTACGGCGTGGGGACGGTGGTCGTGGCCCACTTCGACGAGCAGATCGCCGACCGGGCCGAAGCCGAGCGGCACCTGGCGGTCACCACCGAACCGAAGGTGCAGGGTTCGTGGTTCTGGGTCGACGACCAAACCGCACACTGGCGGCCGGAGCGCTACTACGCACCGGGCACGACCGTGACCGCCGAAGCCAAGATCTATGGAATCGCCTTGGGCAATGGCCTATTCGGGCAAGACGACACCAAGGTGTCGGTCCGGATCGGCGACGCCCACGTTTCCATCGCCGACGACGCCGCCAAACAGGTCAGCGTCTTCAACAACGGAGCCCTGGTCCGCACGATGCCCACCTCGATGGGCATGGGCGGCACCGAGAACGTCGGCGGCAACACCATCTCGCTGTGGACGCCGCCGGGTGTCTATACGGTCCTGGACAAGGGCAACCCCGTGGTGATGGACTCCTCGACGTTCGGGCTGCCCAAGAACTCGCGCCTGGGCTACCGCGAGACCATCAACTACGCCACGCGGATCAGCACCGACGGCATTTACCTGCATGAACTCGACGCCACGGTGTGGGCTCAGGGTCATCAGGACACGTCGCACGGATGCCTGAACCTCAATGCCGACAACGCGAAATGGTTCTACGACTTCTCGGTCCCCGGTGATGTGGTCGAGGTCCGCAAAAGCGGCGGCCCGCCGTTGACGCTGGCGCAGAACGGCGACTGGACCGTCAGCTGGGACGACTGGCGCAAAGGCAGCGCCCTGAAGCCCGCTTGAGCCGATGTGACGCAGCCCATTCGTCACGACAAGTTGTGCGCCACTTCACAGCAAAGTCTTGACTCGTTCCAGATAAGTGCGTCATATTGGTGCGGTGTCGTCGACGGCCGATTACGCGGAACGACTGCGGATGGCCGATCTCCGGGTGACCCGCCCCAGGGTCGCCGTGCTGGAGGCGGTGGACGCGTACCCGCATTCCGACACCGAAACGATCTTTGCGGCGGTGCGGGTGGGCCTGCCCGATGTGTCCCGCCAGGCGGTATACGACGTCCTTAACGCGCTGAGCACGGTGGGCTTGTTGCGCCGGATCCAGCCCTCCGGGTCGGTCGCCCGCTACGAGGCCCGCGTCGGCGACAACCACCACCACGTGGTGTGCCGGGCCTGCGGCGTGATCGCCGACGTCGATTGCGCGGTCGGCGAGGCGCCCTGCCTCACCCCGTCGGACGACAACGACGTCCTGGATGGCTTCATCCTGGACGAGGCCGAGGTCATCTACTGGGGCGTATGCCCCGACTGTTCGACTGCAGATTCCTAGATCGCAGCCCATCACCCCTAAGAAAGGAATGCTGTGTCATCCGATATCTCCCAAGGCCGGCCGCCCCACGAGGACAGCAAGACCGCTAGCACGAGCGAGAGCGAAAATCCCGCAATCCCCTCCCCCAAACCCAAATCGCATGCGCCCCTGACCAACCGGGACTGGTGGCCCGACCAGATCGATCCGTCGATGCTGCAGCCGCACAACCCGAGGTCCAACCCGCTCGGCGACGACTTCGACTACGCCGCGGAGTTCGCCAAGCTCGACGTCGAGGCTCTCAAGGCCGACCTGATCTCGGTGATGACCACCTCGCAGGACTGGTGGCCCGCCGACTACGGCCACTACGGCGGCCTGTTCATCCGGATGAGCTGGCACGCCGCGGGCACCTACCGCATCTTCGACGGCCGCGGCGGCGGCGGCCAGGGCATGCAGCGGTTCGCCCCGCTCAACAGCTGGCCGGACAACGTCAGCCTGGACAAGGCCCGCCGGCTGCTGTGGCCGGTCAAGAAGAAGTACGGCAACAAGATCTCCTGGGCCGACCTGATCATCTTCGCCGGTAACTGCGCCCTGGAGTCGATGGGCTTCAAGACCTTCGGCTTCGCCTTCGGCCGCGAGGACGTCTGGGAACCCGAGGAGACCCTCTGGGGCGAGGAGGACACCTGGCTGGGCACCGACAAGCGCTACTCCGGCGAGCGCGACCTCGCCCAGCCGTATGGCGCGACCACGATGGGCCTGATCTACGTCAACCCGGAGGGCCCCGAGGGCAAGCCCGACCCGATCGCCGCGGCCATCGACATCCGCGAGACGTTCGGCCGCATGGCGATGAATGACGAGGAGACGGCCGCGCTGATCGTCGGCGGGCACAGCTTCGGCAAGACCCACGGCGCCGGCAGCGGCGACCTGGTGGGACCCGAGCCGGAGGCCGCCCCGATCGAACAGCAGGGGCTGGGCTGGAAGAGCTCGTATGGCACCGGCGTCGGCAAGGACGCCATCACCAGCGGCCTCGAGGTGGTCTGGACGCCCACGCCGACCAAGTGGGACAACACCTTCCTGGAGACCCTGTACGGCTACGAGTGGGAGCTGACCAAGAGCCCCGGCGATGCGTGGCAGTTCGTCGCCAAGGACGGCGCCGGCGCGGGCACCATCCCCGACCCGTTCGGCGGGCCGGGCCGCGCGCCGACGATGCTGGTCACCGACATCTCGCTGCGCGAGTCCCCGATCTATCGCGACATCACGCGGCGTTGGCTGGACCACCCTGAAGAGCTGGCCGAGGCATTCGCCAAGGCCTGGTACAAGCTGCTGCATCGCGACATGGGGCCGGTCAGCCGCTACCTGGGGCCCTGGATTCCCGAGCCGCAGCTCTGGCAGGACCCGGTTCCGCCCGTCGACCACGAGCTGGTCGACGACAAGGACGTCGCGGCGCTGAAGAGCAAGGTCCTCGACTCGGGTCTGTCGGTTCCGCAGCTGGTCAAGACCGCTTGGTCGGCGGCCGGCAGCTACCGGAACACCGACAAGCGCGGTGGTGCCAACGGCGCGCGGCTGCGCCTGGAACCGCAGCGGAACTGGGAATGCAACGAGCCTTCCGAGCTCGACAAGGTGTTGCCGGTGCTGGAGAAGATCCAGCAGGACTTCAACGGCTCGGCATCGGGCGGCAAGAAGATCTCGCTGGCCGACCTGATCGTGCTGGCGGGGTCGGCGGCGGTCGAGAAAGCGGCGAAGGACGCCGGTTACGAGATCTCCGTGCACTTCGCGCCCGGGCGCACCGACGCCTCCCAGGAGAACACCGATGTGGAGTCGTTCGCGGTGCTCGAACCGCGGGCCGACGGTTTCCGCAACTACATCCGACCGGGTGAGAAGGCTCCGCTGGAACACCTGCTGATGGAGCGGGCGTACCTGCTGGGTGTGACCGCCCCGGAGACAACGGTGCTCATCGGCGGCCTGCGTGCCCTCGGCGCCAATCACGGCGGGACCAAGCACGGCGTGTTCACCGACCGGCCCGGCGCGTTGACCAACGACTTCTTCGTCAACCTGCTCGACATGAATAACGAGTGGAAGGCGTCGGAGACCGCGGAGAACATCTACGAGGTTGTCGACCGGGCCTCGGGCGCGGTCAAGTGGACGGCGACCGCGAACGACCTTGTGTTCGGGTCGAATTCGGTGCTACGCGGATTGGCCGAGGTTTACGCCCAAGACGACAACCAGGGGAAGTTCGTGGAGGACTTCGTCGCGGCGTGGGTCAAGGTCATGAACAACGACCGGTTCGATCTGAAGTAATACCGGGTATTTAGCGGTGCCCCGCGGGCCATCGGCTCGCGGGGCACCGTTCGTTCGGCCCGACGTGCCGGTCGTTTCGGCGACACATAACGTGCGCACACGGCACGCCGCGGCCGGTCGCACTGACTTATGTCTCGTGTACGTCGTCGAACGCCTGATCAGCGCGTTAGCCGGTGCGCGGGTGCCCGGGCCTAGAGCGGCCACCATTCGTTGCGGGCCACGAGAACATCACGAAGAACGTCCGCCCGATCGGTGATGATGCCGTCGACGTCGATGTCGAAAAGCGCGTGCATCATGTCCGGGTCGTCCACTGTCCACGCGTGAACCTGACGTCCTGACTCGTGAAGAGCCCTGACCAGCGCGGGCGTAATGATCGGGAGCCCACCCAACCGTGGCGGCAGCTGTAGGCAGTCACTGTCACGCAACGCCTGCAAGGCATACGCTCGACCGGCCCGCGTTTTCGCCGCCAGCAACGCCAGGACCGCACCCATGCCCGCCGAACTGGCAACCCGCTTGGACAGCAGACCCAACGCACGGCGCCGACGCCGATCCGAAAACGAAGTGATCAGTACCCGGTCGTGCGCGTTCATCCGCTCGATGACGTCGACGGTGGGACCGACGGCCGACCAGCATTTGATGTCGATGTTGACCCGCATGTCCGGCAATCTGGAAAGGAGTTCCTCCAGGCTCGGGATCGACTCTCCCGCGCCTAAATGCAGGTGGCGGACATCCCGCCAGTACCACCGGTCGATGGCGCCAGACGAACCCGAGTCCGATCTGAAGTTACGGTCGTGCAGGATCACCGCGACGCCGTCGCGGGTCGCCCGAACATCGGTCTCCACGTATTTGAATCCCAGCTTTGCCGCCTCGCAAAATGCCGCCATGCTGTTCATGGGCCATCGAAACGACGTAAATCCCCTGTGCGCCATGGCGATTCGTCTGTCGCCGCGCAGATACTGCACCGTGGGTACGCCGCCGTCGAACATGAGCTACATGTCGTCCCGGGAATGCGGATGCCGTCGACGTCGTGCAGACGACTGGTAACCGTCGCGCCTCATCGATTCAAATCCCACTGGCCGAAGTCGGACGCCAGGACCTCGTCGATGTCCACGTTGATGCCGCCGAGGAGCGGACTGGGGTTGGAGGGGCTGTTGACCACGGACTGATACAGCACCGCCGCGGGATCACGGTCCCCATGCGACCACGATTTCGTCTGCCACGCCCACCGATGCCCGGGCGTGGTCGAATTACCTATGACGCCGTCTCGGATCGCCCAGCCGCACGCGCCGGCATGCCCGTAGATGCCGGTGCGGCCCACGCCCAACACCGAGTTGATCCCGCGAAACCATTGCACTGCAATGCTATTCCACGTGTTCGCGTCGATGTCGTCGTCGACGCTGAAGAAGATCGGGGCCGAGCCTGGACCCCCGGCTGCGGTGTGCAGTCGCGAGGCCGTCTGGGCATCCGCCACGCCGCCGTCATAGCCACGGGTGTAGTCCGACGGGTCGGGCCACCCGGGTTTGCCGTACTGGAAGTTGCTGACGATGTGCAGCCCCGCGGCGCGCAGCGCGTCCGCGTAGTCGCGGGTGATGGGCTTTGCCTCGAAATTCGCGCCCGGGCGCGACTCCGACACGTAGTTCACCACCCCGCCATAGCCCGCCGATTTGATCTCCTCCGGCGGAATCCGGCGCTCGGCGAAGTCGATCAGCCGCAAGTCGGCGGCGACCGCCGTTGGCCCCACGGGGTTGGCGGCCAGCGTGCCGAGGCTGAGGACGGCCGGCGCCACGGCAAACTTCAGGATGTCGCGCCTCGAGAACGCTGGTCGCCCGCCGAGTTCGCCTGATGCAGCCGAGTCCTGCACGGCGCGATGGTATCCCTTTCGGAGCCCGGTGGCATGATCTTTGCCTGCCGGACTTCCGCGCGAACGTTTTTACGCGGAAGCCGGTCGCGTCAGTCCTCGTTGCGCTCGATTAGGTAATCGAACTATAGTCTGGACACATGTCCAGTTTGCTGTCACGGGGTTCGGGAGTCCTTTGATCGCGATGGAGTGGGGGGCGCCTCTGTGGGGTGTCGCACCGGCGGATAAGAGTTGAATATGCGAATTGCCCTGCTGTCCTACCGTAGTAAGACCCATTGCGGGGGACAGGGCGTCTACGTGCGCCATCTCAGCCACGGTCTGGCAGAACTGGGTCACGACGTCGAGGTGTTCTCCGGTCAGCCCTACCCGGACCTGCTCGACCCGCGGGTGCGGTTGACCAAGGTGCCGAGCCTGGATCTGTACCGGGAACCCGACCCTTTCCGCGTGCCGCGACCCAGCGAGATTCGTGACTCGATCGACCTGCTGGAATTGCTCACCACCTGGACGGCGGGGTTCCCTGAACCGCGGACGTTCACCATGCGCACCGCCCGGATACTGGCCGGCCGCACGGCCGATTTCGACGTCGTCCACGACAACCAGAGCCTGGGCACCGGACTGCTCACCATCGCCGGAGCGGGACTGCCGGTGGTGGCCACCGTGCACCACCCCATCACCCGTGATCGGGTGCTCGATCTGGCCGCCGCGCAGTGGTGGCGAAAACCGTTGGTGCGGCGCTGGTATGGATTCCTGGCGATGCAGCAGCAGGTGGCGCGCCAAATCCCGGACCTGTTGACCGTTTCGTCATCGTCGGCCGCCGACATCGTGAGCGACTTCGGCGTTTCGCCCGACCAACTGCACGTGGTTCCGCTCGGTGTGAACACCGGGCTGTTCACGCCGGGGGTACATCCCCGCCATCCCGGGCGGATCATCGCAATCGCCAGCGCAGACACCCCGCTCAAGGGTGTGCGCACCCTACTGCACGCGGTCGCCCGGCTGCGCACGAGCAGGGACCTCGAGTTGCGGCTCGTCGCCAAGGTAGAACCCAACGGCCCCACCCACAAGCTCATCGCCGAGCTCGGCATCTCCGACATCGTTCACATCACCAGTGGACTGTCCGACACCGAGCTGGCCACGTTGTTCGCTTCGGCGGAAGTCGCCTGCATTCCCTCCCTCTACGAAGGGTTTTCGCTGCCCGCGGTGGAGGCCATGGCCAGCGGAACGCCGATCGTGGCCAGCCGGGTGGGTGCGCTCCCCGAAGTCCTCGGCAATGACGGCGCGTGCGCCGAACTGGTACCGCCCGCCGACGTGGACGCGCTCACCCGCGCGCTCGGTGACCTGCTGGACTCGCCGGAGAAGCGCCGGAGTCTGGGCAAGGCGGGACGCACTCGCGCGGTCAACGTGTTCAGCTGGGAAGCCGTGGCCGCTCAAACCGTCCGGGTATACGAGCGGGCGATCGCCCGCAACGGCGCTTCGGCGGCCGCCGAAGGTGAGGCGCAATGCTGACCGTCGATTTCGGCCGGCTGCGGATCGGGCCCGGCGCCAAGGTCATCGACGTCGGTTGCGGGGCCGGCAGGCACGCCTTCGAAGCGTATCGACGCGGTGCCGACGTGGTCGCATTCGACCGCGATGAGGCCGAATTACGTTCGGTGGACACCATTCTGCGGGCCATGGCCGAAGCCGGTGAGGCGCCCGCCGGGGCGTCGGCGAAGGTGGTGCTCGGCGACGCGCTGAAATTGCCATACGCCAACGAGACGTTCGACTGTGTGATCGCGTCGGAGATCCTGGAGCACATACCGAGCGACGCCGCCGCCATCGCCGAGCTGATCCGGGTGCTCAAGGTCGGCGGCACGTTGGCGGTCAGTGTGCCGCGCTGGCTTCCGGAGCAGCTGTGTTGGCTGCTGTCCGATGAATACCACAGCAACGAGGGCGGTCACGTACGCATCTACCGGGCCAGCGAATTGCGTGCCAAGATCCTCGACGGCGGAATGGAATTGACGCATACCCACCATGCACACGCGTTGCACTCGCCATTCTGGTGGTTGAAATGCGCTGTGGGGGTGTCGAACACCGATCACCGCGCCGTGTCCGCGTACCACAAGCTCCTGGTGTGGGACCTGATGCAGCGGCCCAAGATAACGCAGCTGGCGGAATCGCTGCTCAACCCGCTGGTGGGTAAGAGCGTAGCGATGTATTTCGTCAAGCGGTGGGCGACCGAAAGCCAAGCGACCGTGGGGTATTCAGTTGCGTCGGTCTAACCCACCGGGGGTTGCGGGCGTCCTTACCCCCGAGCAATGCCGTCAAACCGCGCTGTCAATCGCCGCCACACAGGAGTCATCGGGAGCCATTCCCTGGTCCGAGGGTGGCCACACCGATCCGTGGGATCACGTGGAGTGCGCGATGGCCCTCACCGCCGCGGGGCTGCTGGAGCCGGCGCGCGCCGCGTTCGACTGGAGCCGCCGCACCCAGCGGCCCGACGGGTCCTGGCCCATTCAGCTGCGCGCGGGGATCATCGAAGACGCCAACAGCGACAGCAATTTCTGCGCCTACATCGCCACCGGTGTGTGGCACCACGTGCTGGTGACCGGCGACCGGCGTTTCGCCGCGCAGATGTGGCCGGTCGTGCGCAAGGCGATCGACTTCGTCATCGACTTGCAGGTCGGCTACGGCGAGATCTGCTGGGCCCGAAGCGAAGCCGGCCCCTTGCCGGAAGCTCTGCTGACCGGTTGCGCGAGCGTGTTCCACAGCATGCGGTGCGCCTTGGCGCTGGCCGCCCTGGTTGGCGACCCGCAGCCCGAGTGGGAACTGGCGCTGGGCCGGCTCGGGCACGCCATAGCCGCACACCCCGAGGCGTTCACCGAAAAGGACCGCTACTCGATGGACTGGTACTACCCCATCCTCGGCAGCGCGCTGCGTGGGCCCGAGGCGGCCGCGCGAATCAAAGAGCGCTGGGACGACTTCGTGGTCGGTGGCCTCGGCATTCGCTGTGTCGTCGACCGGCCCTGGGTGACCGGTGCCGAGACATGTGAGCTGGTGATGGCGCTGGATGCCATCGGTCAGACGTCGGCCGCCCATCGGCAGCTAGGAGCGATGCAGCATCTGCGTGAGGAGGACGGCTCCTACTGGACGGGTCTGGTGTTCGCCGACGGGAAGCGGTGGCCCGAGGAGCGCACCACCTGGACGGGGGCGGCGATGATCCTGGCCGCCGACGCGCTGTCGAACACCACTGCGGGCGCCGGGATTTTCCGTGGCGAGGCGCTGCCGATGGGCCTGCAGACGGACTTCGACTGCGAATGCGTCGGTACCGGCCCCGGCGGCCGGTGACGTGAATCCGGCTAGATCGGCTCGCCCGGTTCACCGCTGACACGTTCGAGCACCCTCAGCGATCCGGTAGCCGAAACCTCCCGGAATCGGCCGGAATCGATTGCGCGACAGTAGATGTAGTACGGGGGTCGGCCGCCGTCCCTGGGGTCCGGGAACACGTCGTGGATGGCCAGCGCACCGCCGACGGCCACCCATTTGGCCCATCCGTCGAAGTCCTGGTTCGCGGCGACCTCGCTGTGGCCGCCGTCGATGAACAGAAACCGCAGCGGCGACCGCCACCCGGAGGCCACGACCGGCGATTTACCCACGACGGCAACGACGTTGTCGTCCAGCCCCGCGGCATCGAGGGTGCGACGAAACGTCGGCAGCGTGTCGAAGAGACCCGTGACCTCGTCGACCATCGAGGCGTCGTGGTACTCCCAGCCGGCCTGGTGCTCCTCGGAGCCGTGGTGGTGGTCGATCGTGTAGAGCACTCCGCCGGTTTGTTGGGCCGCCGCACCGAGCAACAGCGTGGATTTGCCGCAGTACGTGCCGATCTCGACACCGACGCCGCCGCCGAGATACCGCAGCGCGGCATCGTAAAGCGCACGCCCCTCTTCGGCGGGCAGGAAACCCTGGACCTGCTCGGCCAACGCAAACAAGCGCTCGGTGGAACCGAGGTCGGTGTGACTCACCACCTGAACCTATCGGTCACCGTCGTCGCGGCATCAGGGTGGTGCACCGACCGCCAACATTGGCCAGCGGCCGGCTCGCGGTCGCTCTACCATCATGCTGTGCTCCTACGCAGACTCGGCGACATCGGCCTGGCGGCGGCCCTCACCGCGGCCGCGCTGGCATTGCCCGCTGTGGTTCCGTCGCCGGCCATCCCGAGCGCCGCCGCCGCGAACTGCCCGCCGGTCCAGGTGGTGTTCGCCCGCGGCCGAATGGAATCGCCCGGACCCGGCGCGCTGGGCAACGCGTTCATCAGCGCGCTGCGATCCAAGGTCAACAAGAACATCGGCGTGTATGCCGTGAATTACCCCGCCGACACCGAGGTCGCTCAGGGCGCCAACGACATGAGCCGCCATGTCCAGGACATGATCACCAATTGCCCCAACACCCGGCTGGTGCTGGGCGGTTACTCGCTGGGCGCGGCGGTCACCGACGTCGTCCTCGCGGCGCCCATCAGTGCGTTCGGATTCAACAGCCCCCTGCCGCCGGGCGCCGACCAGCACATCGCGGCCGTGGCGTTGTTCGGCAACGGAAGCCAGTGGGTGGGGCCGATCACTAACTTCAGCCCGATCTACAACGACCGGACCATCGAGCTGTGCCACGGCGCCGATCCCATCTGCAACCCGGCGGATCCGAACACGTGGAAAGCGAACTGGCCACAACACCTCGCCGGGTCGTACATCGCTGCGGGCATGGCCAACCAGGCCGCCGACTTCGTCGCCGGCAAGCTCTGAGTGGCGGACGGTCGCCCCTTACCGGCAGGCGAGGCCTGGAGTTGGTAGCGCCTGCTCTATCAAATCCGGGAATCAGCGGCGAGCCGGTCGAAATCCGCAGAATCTTCGGCGGCACCGCAATTTGAGCACGGAATCTTCAGGCCGGGGTGTTGGTGCTCGAGCACCTGAAGGCGCGGAGCGGGATGACCTCGCTGCCGGGCATCGCGGCGCGCTGGCGGGCGCGGAAGGCGGGATGACGGCGCATCGCCTCGTTGCGTTCGCGGTGGTGACGCTGAGCCGCAGTCCATACCGGGTGGGACCGAAGGAAAATAACCGTCGCTCCCGTTGTATTAGCCACGATCGTTAACTCCTCCCAGCGCAACCCGCAAAAGCCCTACGGCTCGTGGTTATCGGCTTGTGATCAGAATGCCCGGGCGATCCTGAGACCAAACCATCCACGAAGTTGAGAATTAGCCATGAATTTCGGCTAATCCGTCAGTCAGTCCGCCGTCCGTGCTGGCCCGCCGGCGATCCGAAACGTTAGCCGCGGGCACTGACACAATCGCCGTTTCGTCTCGGCGCGGTGGGGGCTGCTATGGTCCCTTGCGTATGCCCAAGATGGACCGCCGCCGCATGATGTTGACGACCGGGATCGGTGTGCTGGCAGCCGCGCTGCCTGCGCCGGAAGCCGGGGCCCAGCCCTCCCGGCGGGATCTGCCAGCGGACCGCACACCCGCTCCTGCCGCGCCCAGCGGCCAAACCGGCACCTATATTTTCCAGGACGAATTCAACGGCCCCGCCGGTTCGGCGCCCGACGCCTCGAAGTGGGCGGTGGCCAAGGCCCGCGAGACGATCAAAGACCCGACGTATTGGGAGCAGCCCGAACGCATCGGCCAGTATCGCGACGACCGCCGCAACGTCTTCCTCGACGGCAATTCCAACCTCGTGCTCCGCGCCGCGAAGGATGGGCCCACCTACTACAGCGGCAAGGTGCAAAGCCTGTGGCGGGGCGGCGTCGGGCATACCTGGGAAGCCCGCATCAAGCTCAACTGCCTGACCGCGGGCGCCTGGCCGGCCTACTGGCTGGGCAACGATGACCAGGGCGAGATCGACGTCATGGAGTGGTACGGCAACGGCAGTTGGCCGTCGGCCACCACCGTGCACGCGAAAGCCAACGGCGGCGAATGGAAGACCCACAACATCGCGATGGACAGCGCCTGGCACACCTGGCGCACCCAGTGGGACCAGTCCGGCATCCGGTTCTGGAAGGACTATGCCGAGGGCGCGCCGCCGTACTTCGACGTGCCGGCGAGTTCCTTGCCGGATTGGCCGTTCAACGGGCCGGGCTACACCGTTTATCCGGTGTTCAACCTGGCGGTGGCGGGGTCCGGTGGCGGCGACCCCGGGCCGGGGTCGTATCCCGCCGACATGCTCGTCGACTGGATCCGGGTCTGGTAGTCGAGCGCCCGGCAGCGTTCGAGGAGTGCCACGGCTCGCGAAACGCCAGCACCATGTGTTCGCAGCCGAGTTGTTCGAACTGGGGCAACAACGCAAGTTGCTCGTCCACCTGGCCGGCTTCCGCTGGATACAGTGATACCTGGGCGGACCGTTCGATCTCGTCCGCGCCGCGCCCCACGGCGGCACACGCTTCGGAGAGCCGGCCGCCGGAAATGTGGTGGACGGTGACTGCCATATTCGCGAGAATCGCCGCGTTCCGGTACGTCACGCCGGGTACGAGGCAGCCGATGCGCGCATGTCGGGTCACCACAGCCATGGCGGCCAGCGCGGTGTCTCCAAGAGTTTTCGTCAGGACTTACGAAGCCGGTTGCCCGGTTGCCAATTAATTAATCGGCTCAATTGTTTTCAATGATCGAGAACGGCCACCGCACTCCAAACCCTGCGGCCCGGGTGACGCGGGTCCGGTTGGGGCAGCCAGGTCATCGGGCTCATCCACATCGGCAGGCGGCGCAAACGGTGGGCGGCCAGATAGAGCGCCTGGACTTCGACCGTGCGCCAGCCGAGGTCTTCGAAAAAGGCCAACCCGTTCTCGGGCGCGAACCTGAACGGCGCGTTCTGCAGCATGCCGGCCATCTTCTTGTTCAGCATCCTCTTCAGGCCGGGGCCGGCGAAGTCGAGCATCCACCACGCCACCTCGGGCCGCTTGATCGCCGCTGAAAGCGCGACGACGTCGCCGCCTTCCAGGTACATCAACAGGCCCTCGGTCAGCACCAGCGCCTTGGTGGCGCCGCGCAGGGCCTCGTCGAGGAACGCGTCGCGGGCAGCGGGGTCGGCCAGGTCGACGGCGCTGCGGGTCAGCCGGCACCGCGGCGCCTCGTCGGCGAGCAACTGCGTCTTCTCGGCGAGCAATTTCGGCAGGTCCGCCTCAATCCAGGTGAAATCGGCCGGAAGGTCCAGCCGATACGGGCGGGTATCCAGGCCCGCGGCCAGGTTGAGCACCCGGTCGCAACCGCCGGCGATCGCCTCGGCGATGGCGTCGTCGATGATTTTGGTGCGCGCGACGAGCCACCAGCCGTTGCGGGTCGAGCGTGGCACTTTGGCGACGATTTCGCGGCCGTGCTCGCCGGCCAGGCGTTCGGCGAGTGGGTCGTTGAACAGGGCATCGGGACGCGCCGATTCCGTTGCCCGATGCAACGCCGTCCAGCGGGCCGTGTCGGAAACGTGGGTGATCGTGTGCCCTGGGCCTGACATACGTTGCGTTATAGCAGCACTGGCTCTACTGGCCGGCCTTGCCCCCGGCCAGCCACGCTTCCGTCACCGCCCGGGTCTGTGGCGGCGGCAGGGTCATGTCAGGTGTGCCGAGCTGACCGACCTTGACCGTCCACGTCGGCGACGAGCGGTCGATGCAACTGTCGGCCCCTTCGCTCGGCAGCCATAGCACCGCGAGGTGCGTGCCCGTGCCGCTGCAGCTGTAGGCGCCCTCGTACCCGTCGGCGCGAACCCCCCACGCGCCGCCGTTGCGCAGCAGGCAATGGGTGCCGTCGTCGAGGGTCAACGCGAAGGGGTCGGGGTTGGCGGTCGGTTGCACCGGCGGGAGCGCACCCCCGTAGCTCACCCGATGCAGTCGCTTGGCCCACGGATCGTCCACGCACAGCAGCGATCCGGGCGTCGACGGCCAGCAGGTGCCGGCGCCGGCCGCGCTGGGCGAGCAGTAGTAGACGTTGTCGGCCACCGCCGACGGCGAGGGTGTGCTGCAGTCGCTGACGGCGAAGACGTTGCCCTCCGGTGGCGTTTCCTTGAAACCGTTGATCGGCTGGCCGCTGGGCCCGACGGCCACCGTGGTGATCACCTGGGTAGGCGGCGGATCGGCGATCGCGCATACGGGCTCGACGAACGCCGCCAGTGTGATCACGGCTATCAGCGCCAGGACGAGTCGCGTCATTTTCATCGAACGCACCTCCGGTCGAATGGCCCCCTTCGTCCTGAGGGTACGGTGCGCTAATGACCGGACGAAACCGTCGTTTCCTGCTTCGCGAACGACCCACCGGACGCATCGGCCCGGGCACTTTCGAATTGAGCGAAGAGGCGATCCCCGAGATCTGCGACGGCGAGGCGCTCGTGCGTGTCGACTGGATTTCTCTGGACCCCACGAACCGCATGTGGATCAACGACACCCCGACATACCTGCCCCCGGTCGGCATCGGCGAGGTCATGCGCGCCGCCGGGCTCGGTGAGGTCGTCGCGTCCAAGAACGCCAAATACGCCGTCGGCCAGCAGGTGCAGGGCCTGCTCGGCTGGCAAGAGTACGCGGTCCTCACGGACACGGCCATGGTGAACCCAGTCGACGTCGCGCCGGGCATCTCGCCGAGCGCCTACCTGGGCGCGCTCGGGATGACCGGGCTGACCGCCTGGATCGGGATCCGCGAGATCGGCAAGCCTCAGCCCGGTGAGACGGTCGTCGTCTCCGCGGCGGCCGGCGCGGTCGGCTCGGTCGCCGGCCAGCTCGCCAAAGCCGCCGGCGCGCGTGTCGTCGGGATCGCCGGCGGACCCGAGAAATGCGCGTTGCTCACCGAACGGCTGGGCTTCGACGCGGCCGTCGACCACCGCGCCGCCGACTGGGCCGCCCAGCTGGCCGCGGCGACACCCCACGGCATCGACGTGGACTTCGAGAACGTCGGCGGTGACCTGATGGACGCGATCTTCACGCGCCTCAACATCGGTGCCCGCGTCGCGCTGTGCGGCCTGATATCCGGCTACAACGCGGAGGACCCCCCTCCGGGCCCGCGCGCGTTCGGGAACCTGCTCATCCAGCGCGCGACCCTGCGCGGCTTCATCGTCCTCGACCACTTCGGGCGCGCGTCGGAAGCGATCGGCGAGATCGCCGGCCTGATCGAGGCGGGCAAGCTCACGCCGCTCGAGACCGTCGTCGAGGGCTTCGAGCAGTTGCCGACGGCGATCAACATGCTCTTCGACGGCAAGAACGTCGGCAAGCTGGTGGTCAAGGTCGGCTGACCCTCACCCGAATTCGAGCAGGGCGAAGACGCCGCGATAGGGCTTCGCCGGCGGGAACCGCCAGAAGGCGGGGTACAGCTTGCCGAAGAACAACCCCCGTCCCGCGGGCATCGGCACGTCGTGCACCGCACGGATCCCGGGCACGGTATTCGCCAGCTTCGCCAGTTGACGCACCGAGAGGCTGAACGGCATCGGCGGCACCCGGTAGCGCTTCGAGGAACGCAGGCCGTTGCGGGCTATCTTCTTGACGACGGTCGGCGGTAGGTCGAAGAACATCCGGCCACCGGGAAAGCTCTTGGCGCACTGGGTGATCAGTCCGAGCGCCTGGTCGGGTTGCAGGTACATCAACAGGCCCTCGGCGGTGACGAACACGCCGTTGCCGGTGTCGACCTTGTCGATCCAGGTGTAGTCGAGGGCGGATTGTGCGAGATGAGTGATTCGTGGGGAATGCGGCAGCAGGCGCTGCCGGAGTTCGACGACCGGCGGCAGGTCCACCGAGACCCACATGAATCGCGCTTCGGGCAGGGCGCGGTCCAAGCGCCAGAAGGACGTCTGGAAGCCTTCCGCGAGCGCGACGACGGTCGCCTTCGGATGCGCGGTGAGGTAGTCGATCGCGCATCGGTCGACGGCCAGTGAGCGCAGCGCCATCTCCTGGCCCCTGCGCCCGAACTTTTCGAAGTTGAAGTCGATGGAGTCGACGAGGCGGATCGCCATCGGGTCGTCGATGATCGGGTCCGGCTGCGCGGCGTGGTATGCCCGTCCGTACAGCGTCAGCAGCGCAGTTTCCGACACACCAGTCAGCAGCCGAGCGTCCAGTTTCTGGTCGTCATGATCCATCACGCGAAACCCCAACCGGCTCAGCGACGAAACAGGTAGCGCACGATCGACAGCACGAGCGTCGCCGCGACGGAGACCAGCAGCATCGATACCAGCGGAACGTAAATGCGTACGTTTCCGCGCTCGATGCGGATGTCACCAGGGAGGCGGCCGAACCACGACAGCCCACCGGTCCACACCAAAATGCCCAGCAGCACAATGAGAATCCCCGCCACCACCACGAACGGGCCGAAATACCGTTCCATGGCGGCTAGTTGGGCGCGGACGCCGGATCGACGGGAATTGCGATCTCGTTTCGGCGCAGCATCGGCAACGTCCAGGGCGGGTCATAGAACCACGCCTCGGCATCTCCCGTTGGCTGAATCCCTCTGCCCTGCAATATCTGCACGAGTTCATCGGTGCGGGTGCTGACCGCCTTGGCGCCGCGGTCACCGCTGAACCGCAACACCGCGACGGTCGCGGGCGGCACGGTGGCGAGGTGGACCTGATCGTCGTTCGGAGCGGGGAGGGTCTCCAGCGTCCACTTCGCGGGCATGAAAAATCGGATTAGCCAGCCGCTGTCGGTGCCGGCGGACTGGACCACCGGTGCGGTCATCGCGATCTGTTCGCCGCGCCGGCTTGACCGCTGCGTGACGGGTGCCGTCATCGAGATCGTCTGGTCGCGCCGATTGCCGCCGAATATGTATCCCGCCAAACGTCGGAACCCGACGTCGCGAGCGCGGATCTCGTCGGCGTCGACGGTCGTCTCGGCGGCAATCCGCGGACCGTAGCGGCGTATTTCGACGGTGTCGGTGAGTCGATGGCGGGTGTACTTCGGCTCCTCGGTGCCGACCCTGATGCCGCCCACCGCCAGGACCGACCCGGCGACCTGCTCGGCGAGCTTGAGCGGGTTCATCATCGACGACCATCCCCTTCCAGATTTACGAACGCACCCCGCAACGAATACCCGGCGAGCGCATCCAGACACGCGCCCTATTTGAATTGACTCCCCCGCGCCGTGCTGCCGCAAGTGCGCTCCTTCCCCAACTGCGGTGCCACCCGACCCTTGCCATTCCCGGCGAATCGGGGGTAACGCACCGGACAACGTTGGGATCGGTAGCCCACGCCGCGGCTTGTACTTGGCGCAACGACGACGCCAATCCGGCGGCGCCTCACGAAAGGAAGTCAGAAATGAAGATCGTCCCGGCCAGCATCGAAGAGCAGATCAATCGGGTCGACCGGCAGCGCAGCCTCTACATCGGACTCAGCGCCGGCGCGGTCGCGCTGTGGAGCGCCTTCCGTCTGATCTGGGCCCTCTACATCGGGATGACGTTCGGCTGGTTCCTGGGGTCGATGGTCTTCCAGTTCGTCCTGTGGGGCGTGATCGGCGCGGTCGCGGCGGTCGCGTCCCTCGGGTTCCTCACCCGCTACGCCAAGGGATCTTGAACGCGACCGTGACGAGGCGAAAAGTCCCGAACCTTCGCGGTTCGGGACTTTTCCCGCTCCCGTGGAAGTCAGAGCTGGGCCCAGACCGATTTCGTCTTCAGGTACATCTCGATGCCCTCGCGGCCGAACTCGTGACCCCAACCGGACTGCTTGTGACCCCCGAAGGGCACGTCGTGGTCGAACACCAACTGGCAGTTGACCTGGACGCTGCCGGCGTGCAGCCGCTTGACGATCCGGTGCGCGCGGCCGAGGTTTTCGGTCCAGGCCGTGGCGGCCAGGCCGTAGGTGGTGTCGTTGGCCATGGCCACCGCTTCGTCTTCGTCGTCGAACGGCAGGATGCTGACCACCGGCCCGAAGATCTCCTGCTGGTAGAGCCGCATCGCGGGGTCGACGTTGGTGAGCACGGTCGGGTGGACGAAATAGCCCTTCCGGTCCAGGCGATGGCCGCCGGTGACGACCTCGACGCCGTCGCGTTTGCCCTCGTCGATGAAGCCCATGACGCGGCTCAGCTGCTTCTGGCTGATCAGTGGGCCGCTGACGCAGCCCTCCTCGCTGGGGGCGCCCAGCTTGAACGTATTCGCTATCATCGCAACGCCTTCCACCACCCGGTCGTAGACGCCGCGCTGCGCGAAGATCCGCGATCCGCACACGCAGCCCTGGCCGGAGTGCACGAAGATGCCCAGCGAGGCCATCAGGATGGCCTTGTCCAGGTCGGCGTCCTCGAAGATGAGCACCGGTGACTTCCCGCCGAGTTCGAGCGTGACCTTCTTCAGGTTGCCGGCCGACGCCCGCACGATCTCCTTGCCCACGTCGGTGGACCCGGTGAAGGCGACCTTCTCGACGTCGGGATGCGCGGTGATCGCCGCCCCCGCGGTGTGCCCGTAACCGGTCAGCAGGTTCACCACACCCTCGGGCACGCCAGCCTCGTGGACCAGCTGGTCCAACAGCAGCGCCGACAAGGGCGTTTCCTCGGCGGGCTTGACGAGCATGCTGCAGCCGGCGGCCAACGCGGGGGCCAGCTTCGCGCTGGCGTTGAAGATGGGTCCGTTCCACGGGAAGATCAGCCCCACCACGCCGTAGGGCTCCTTGAGGGTGTAGGCGTGCATGTTGACGAAGGCGTCGGTCGCGATGCCGTCGGTCTTCACGTCGTACGCGACACCATTGATCTTGGAACACCAGCCGGCGTAGTAGCGGAAGAACTCCGAGCAGGTCGACATCTGCAGCGTTGCCTGCAGCAGCGGCATGCCCGTGTTGAGCGAGTCGAGTTGGGCGAACTCCTCGGCATGTTCGTCGATCAAATCCGCGATGCGCCACATGACCTTGGCCCGCTCGCGACCCGGCAGCTCGGACCAGACGCCGGACTCGAAGGAAGCCCTCGCCCGCGCGGCGGCCTCGTCGACCGCCGCTTCCCCGCAGTCAATGAATTCGGTGATCGTCTCCTCCGTGGCGGGGTCGATGACCGCGATGACGTCACCCGTGCCCGGGCGCCTTCGGATGTCCTCCAATACCCCCTGCAGCGTCATCTGATCCCTTCCGTATCGCGCGGGCTTAGCCACCCGATGCACATCAATGCTGAGCACTTGCTTAGCATTGCGCGTGCGGCGCGGTCAAGGCGTGCACGGGTGGGACCGCGGCGCGGGGTCGCGAAACGGTTAGGACTGTTGCGCTATGACTATCCGAGGAATTCAGCGCAGTTCTTGGATGCGGAGCAGGTTGCCCGCGGGATCTCGGACGGCGCAATCACGAAGTCCGTACGGCTGGTCGGTTGGCTCTTGGACGATGTCGACGTCGTTGGCCTGCAGCTGCTCGAACGTGCGGTCGAGGTCTTTGGTCGCCAGGAGCAGCGTGGCGTAGCTGCCCTTGGCCATCAACTCGGCGATGGTGCGCCGCTCGTCTTCGTTGATGCCCGGGTTGGCCGCCGGCGGGTTCAGGACGATCGAGGTATCGGGCTGGTTTGGTGGTCCAACGGTGATCCAGCGCATCCTGCCCTTTCCGACGTCGAGGCGAACTTCGAAGCCGAGAATGTCGCGGTAGAAGGCGAGCGAGGATTCCGGGTCGTCGTGCGGCAGGAAGCTCGAGTGAATCGTGATGTCCATGGGGTCAGGCTAGGTGCGGCGCGGTGACCGGTGCTTCTCGATTCCTGATCGGTCTGGTCACCTGTTTGGCGACGCACGGCGGCATTCCGGCCAGCGCGTCCACCGCTTGGCGCCGGTAGGTGCTCGGCGGTACCCCGACCAGTTCGGTGAAGCGAGTGCTGAAGGTGCCCAGCGAGGAGCAGCCGACGGCGAAACACACGTCGGTGACGCTCAGGTCACCACGCCGCAGCAGCGCCATCGCGCGCTCGATGCGCCGTGTCATCAGGTAGGAGTAGGGCGGTTCGCCGTACGCCCGGCGGAATTCGCGGCTCAGGTGGCCGGCGGACATGTGTACGTTCCGGGCGAGCGCCTCCACGTCGAGCGGTTGCGCATACTCCCGATCGATCCGGTCGCGGACGCGGCGGAGTAGCGCGAGGTTGCGTAGCCGCCGCGCCGCGTCGGGCCCTTGGCGCACCTGTACTCCTACGTGCCGACCAACTCCGGATGGAACTTGGCCGCCATGCGGCGCAGCCCGTCACGCCAGTCGACCGTCGTGCCGCCGATGAGCTCATGCATCCGCTGGCTGTCCGTGGGATTGCCGCGCAGCGCTTGGGCGCTCACCTCGAAAACCGGCTCCTTGCCGATCAGTGAGCCGAGGTAGCCACACCACTCCTGGATGCTGACCGTCTGGTCGCCACACCAGTTGAGCGTCGTGGCGGGGACCGAAGCCACCTCGAGCAACTTCGGGATGGTCGCGATGATGTCGTCCTCGTGAATTGGGTTGTACTGGGCCGGTTCACCGGGCGGGATCGGGATCGGGATACCCGCCAGCATCATCTCCATGTGGTAGAACGGCCACCCGCCGTTGTCGCCATAGGGAACGTTGAGCCGGGCGATGGTGGTGGGCAGCCCGAGAGCCCGCGCCATCGACCGGGCGACGACCTCCCCGGCGATCTTGGAGATGGAATAGGTGGGAAACAGGCACTTGTGGTTGTCGCCCAGGGCGGCGCCCTCGGTCCGGGGAAGGTCGTCCGGGGGGTCATAGACGGCGGCGGAGGAACAGTGCAGGAAGGCCTTCGCTCCGCGGCAGTGCGCCATGAGCAGGCCGACCGACTCCGCGTTGGCCGCGAGGTCCTTGTCCCAGTTTCCGCTCTTGGCCACCGCCAGGTTGAGCACATACTCGAAATCGCCTGGCAAAGCGGTGAAATCACCGGCCGCCAGGTTGACCGTCTGGCAGTGCACGCCCGCCTTTTCGAGGCCCTCCCGCGCGGCAGGGTCGGTGAAGCGGGCGATGCCCCACACTTCGTTGCCGGCCGCCAGCGCCCGGGCGATCGGGGTCGCGAGTTGGCCGGTCGGACCGGTGATCAGTATTTTTGCGCCGCGCATGGGCTGATCGTAGGCGACCCGAGAACGATGCCCGGAGTCTTACGCATTGTGTTCACCCGGGTCGGCGGCCGAGCGGATCCCGGATGAAAGTGTGGGCAGCACCCCAGCGGCGCCCTTAGACTTGTTTCGTAGCCCGGCGCAGCTGGTCCTTTTGACGTGCCGGCGCTGAACGCTCGCACAGGAGCAGTACGCACATGGAATCGATGTCACATGACCCGGCCGCGGGTGCCATCGGATTGCACGTGGTCGACATCGCCACCCGCGGTTTGGCTTCCGGCGCGGCTGCGTCGGCGCCGGTGACCGCGCTGGTACCCGCCGGGGCCGATGAAGTCTCGGCGCTCGCGGCCGCGGCGTTCGCCGCGGAGGGCGCCGCGATGCTGACGTTGAACACCGCCGCTCAGGAAGAGGTCGCCCGCACAGGGGTCGCGCTGACCGACATCGCCCGGATGTACTCCCAAGTCGACGGCGAGGCGGCCGGCACGTTGGACTCCGCTGGCGCCCGAATCGCCAGCCAGTCCTTCGTCGGCCCGACGGGCGGCGGGCTGATGCGCGCGGAGACGCCGCTCGCCGCCGCCGCGCCGCCGCTGGCCAAGCCGGTCGAGGGGATCCCGGTCACGAATCCCTCACCGACGGTGCCCGTCCCCTCGCCGAGTGCGGGTGGCCCCGCCGGGGCGATGCCCGGCGCGGTCAACGCCGCGTCGACGCTGCTGGGCGCCGGCGCCGCCCCGTTGAGCTCGCTCGGCTCGGTCGCCCAGGGTGCCTCGGCCGGCGCCGCCGGGCCGGGGCTGGCATCGTCGCTGACCGAGCAGAAGGACTACGACGAGCGCCACGACGCCGGCGAACGCGTCGTGTAGGCGGCGTCAGCGGCTCACAGCCCCGGCTGGTCTTCGATGATGCCGAGCCATATCTGCGCGACGTCGATGGCGACTTTCTCGCTGATGAAGGCGTGCTGCGTCCCGGTATAGATGTCGCGGAAGGCCCGCTCCAGCCGGCTGCCCTCACGGATCGAACTGGTGCCTGCGACCAGGTGAGCCCACTCGGCGCAGCTGCGGGCGGTGTCGGTCGCGTAGACCGCCGCCACCCGCATGTCCGCGCGCAGGGTGGGCGTGAGCTCCTCCCCCGACGCGACCGCGGCCTCCGCGGTGGTGAACGCATCGAGCACCAGCAGACGCGCGGCGCGCCAGGCCGCGCGGTGGTGCGCCAGCCCCTTCTGGAAGGTCGGGCGGCTGGCCAGCGATGCCATGTCACTCATCCGGAACTTCGTCGCCGCCAGCTCCTGGACATCGTCGAGCATGCTCTTGGCGACGCCGAGCGCCCAGGACGCGTGACCCGCGGCGGTGACCGGCATCAGCCCCATTCGCGTCGCCGGCGACGTCCCGCGATGCGGCTGACGCACGAACAGCTCGAAGGTGCGGCTCGCCGGCACGAACACCTCTTGGGCGCTGTAGTCGTAGGACCCGGTTCCCTTGAGCCCCTGCACGAACCAGCCGTCGTTGAAGCTGATCTGATCCCGGGGAATCACCGCGACCCGCATCTCGGGGAAGCCTTCGGTGATCCAGCGCATTTCGCCGTTGTCCATGGGCAGGAACCCGGCCGCGACGTACTGGGAGTGGCCGATGCCCGAGCCGAAGTTCCACGAGCCGTTCACCAGATAGCCACCGTCGACGGCGGATCCCTGCCCGTTGGGGAAGAACTGGCCGCCCGTCGTGACTCGGTTGCCATTCGCCGTGAACACCTCGGCGAAACCCTCGTCGGGCAGATACGCCGCGGCGGCGAAGGAAGACGGCAGGTTGGCGATGCCGACCCAACCGAAAGAGCCGTCCTGCCAAGCCATCTCGATCCACGTCTCGATCATCTCGGTGAACGACGGTTCGACACCGCCGGCCTCGACCGGGTTGAACGCGGACATCAGCCCGCTCGCCCACATCTCGTCGACGATCGCGGGGGTCAGGGTGCGCGCCCGCTCGGATTCAGCGGCCTCGGCGCGCACCAGATCGCGCATTCCCCGGGCGAGCGAGACAACCCGGTCATCGGTGTCGGCTATCGACGTCATTGGCTTCTTCCCATCATCGAAGACGGTGCGGCGGGCAAACTGATATCGGTGACGGTAGCAATCACCTGAACGCCTTACGTACGGAAATCGAGAGGTCTCATGCGCAACACCGTCGCCACCGTCATCGTGGTGGTGCTGGGCTTACACATCCTGCTGAAGTTCGCGTTTTTCGCGCTCCCCTACCGCCGGCGTCGCGCCCTGCTCGACAAGCAGTACGGCGCTGAGCCTTGGGCCACCACGACGTCCGATCGCGCACTGATGGCCGTCGCCGTGGCAGTCACTGCGCTGGTGTTGTGGCGCGGTGTCGACCCGGTCAGCTTCCTAGGTGGGCTCTGGATCGGTGCGACGCTCATCCAGTTGTATTTCCACCAGTTCCACCGGCCGGTGCGGCCCGAGCGCGCCGCACCCCCGCGGAGTTCGCCGCTAAAGGAAATGTCGTATGCCATCCAAGATGCGCCCTGGCGGCCGTGGCCACAATTGCTGATGCTGACTGTGCTGGTCGTGCTCAGTCTTGCTTGGTTGCTGTGGAAATGACCAATGCCGCCCTACGGTAGGAACCTGTGCGCTGGATTGTGGACGGCATGAACGTGATCGGCAGCCGCCCTGACGGGTGGTGGAAAGACCGCGGGCGCGCCATGGTCGCCCTGGTCGAAAGCCTCGACCGATGGGCCTCGGCTCAAGGAGATGACGTGATCGTGGTATTCGAGCGCCCCCCGTCGACCCCGATCACCTCGCCCGTCATCGAGATCGCTTATGCGCCCAGGGCGGCGGCGAACTCGGCTGACGACGAGATCGTCCGGCGCGTCCACGCCGACCCCCACCCACACGACATTCGGGTGGTGACTTCGGACAAAGGGCTCAGCGACCGCGTCACAGGCTTGGGCGCGTCCGTGCACCCCGCTGCAAGCTTCCGCGATCTGATCGACCCGCGCGTCTCATGAACACCGGCCCCGCAGTCAATCGAGTCTGCCGCCTTGCACGGATCGACATCCCGATCATCCAGGCGCCGATGACCTATATCGCCGGGGCCCGGCTGGCCGCGGCGGTGTCCAATGCGGGCGCGCTGGGCATCATCGAGACGACATCCGAGCAGGGCCGAGCCGATCTGCGGGGCGTCCGAGACCTCACCGACCGTCCGGTGGGCGCGAACATCGCGCTGATCATGAACCGCGACCCGGCGACCGTGGATCTTCTGGTAGCCAACGGCATTCGCTTCGTCACCACCTCGGCCGGCGATCCGGCGCTGTTCACCGGCCGGCTCCACGATGCCGGCATCACCGTGTTCCATGTGGTGGGCACCCTCGCGGCGGCCCGCAAAGCCGTCGACGCCGGAGTGGACGGGCTCGTGGTTGAGGGCGTCGAGGGCGGCGGGTTCAAGAACCGGTTCGGAGCGTCGACCATGGTGCTGCTGCCGTTGGTGGCGGCCCATGTCGACGTGCCCATCGTGGCCGCTGGCGGGATCTGTGACGCGCGCTCGATGGCGGCCGCTTTCGTTCTCGGCGCCGAAGGTGTGCAGATGGGAACGCGGCTGCTGGCCTCGGCCGATTCCCCGGTGCACGGCAACGTCAAGCGGGCGGTCGTGGCGGCCGACGAGACGTCCACCGTGCTCCTACCCCTCGACGGCAACCGCATGATGCGTGTCATCCGGACGGCCGCCGCCGAGAGGCTGGACGCCGCAACGTCTTCCGGCGAGGGCGCCGCGGCGCTGCAACGGGTACAGCGGCTCTACTTCGACGGGGACATGGATGCCAGCGTCGCCAACACCGGTCAGGTGGCCGGGCGGATCCAAGACGTCCCGCCGGCGGCGGACATCATCACGCGGATGTGGGCGGGGTGCCGGGAAGTGCTGGCGGCCACCGCGGATCGGCTCGGCCCCGGCCGGGCCTAGCTCGGGTGGGTGTTGACGTCGAACTCGACCCGCTCGCCGTCAACCTTGGTGATGCGCATGCTCGTAGGGCGTCGCGCCCGGGGGCGTGTGTCACGGGCGTGCCTCCCTGAGTGACGATCACGCTACCGCCGGCCGGCTCGCCGCCGCATTGCCGGCGACGCACCTACTGCGGTGGTATGGCGGGCGGCGGGTACACCCCGCGCAGGATCCACGGCAGCCAGTTGAGGCCGTATTCGATCTCGTCACTGGCGTCGTAGTCGGGGCTGGGGTCGAGTGGAACGTTCTCCTGCAGGGCCACGGCGGGCGGCGGCCCGATCGGCGTTGCCTTGGGGGGTGCCGCTAAAGGTCGATCCGGTTCCCCGTAAACGGCCACCACGACCGTCCGATCCGGGGAATTCTCCGACCAAACCCCGATCTGACTGTTGGCGCAGTTGGACATGATCGCGAAATAGCCGGGGTTGTAGTACCACTGGTTGATCAACTCGATGCCGCTGATCGCCGTGGCCGGGTTGATAGCCACTGTTTCGGCGACCTTGCCGTGGAAACCTGCGGCGTTCGCACGGTCTTGTGGCGTGGACCCATCGGAACCGATGTCGCCGTCGAGGTTCCGGTTGTTCAGCACATCGACGGTGTGCCATTGCGCGGCCAGTTGTAGCTGCGGGCTGATCTTGACGTCATTGGTGCAGCCGGCTTGGTGCTGAACGGTGAAGACGTTGGCGACCACGCTGTCGTTGAGCCGCTTGTTGTCGGCTTGTGCGACGGGTGCGCCCGAAACGGCGGCGGCCATGGCGGACAGCGCGGACACGATCAGGATGCGATGACTCATGTCGTCTCCTCAGTCGGACGCGGACCTTCGCAGCTGCCAGATCAAGGCGGGGCACAGCTCGTTGACCGCCTGACTGATCAGGTACGAGGCCTGGAATTCATCGGAAGTATTGAAGTCGTCCTTGACGTCGGCCATGACCTGTGCGTAGCTGCGTCCCTGAGATATCTTGTCGCAGATGCCATGTCCGTACGCCAACGCGGCATCGGCATCGGCGAAGTGATAGCCGGGACGCACCGTCACGTTGAGCAGATAGGCCACCACATCGGCGTGTGCGTTCGGCGGAACCACTGCGAGCAATAGTGCACCCGCCACCGCCACAGCCGCGAGCGGCCTTTCGGATCGGTGTTGGAACCGGTTGTGCTGCATGGCGATGAGCTCAGACCGGATCGAATTGCGAGATCAGCCAGCGGCCTTCGACCTTGTCGAGGGTGACCCGGACACTGGACGCGGTATTGGTCGGCGCGTCGTGGCCGACGATGATGGACTGGTTGACGAACAGCAACACCACGGCGTGGTTGGCGGAAGTCGACACCGACGCCGCGCCCGGGACGGTGGCCACGGCAGAAATCTGCTTTTGTTGTGCGCCGGGGATCACCACGTCGTGGGTCAGTTGTGTGTAGGCGTTGAGGAAGGAGCCCGTCAGCCTCCCCCGCGCGGCCTCGAGATTTTTCTGCACGGTGTCGGGCCGATAGGACAGCAGCGCGATGGTGCCTTCGGTGGCGGCCCGCACGGATTCCGAACGGGTCAGCGCAGCGTCGCGGACGGAGGCATCCCGCCATTTCAAGAAACCCGCGGCGGCCGCCAACGACAACGCCAAACCGGGCAGCAGCCCGTAGGCGATCACCCGTGACCAGTTGATGCGACGGCGGGCCCTGCGCGAGCTGTCATCGGTATCCGGTGTGACTGCGGTCGAGCCGTCCTTGCCGGACTGTTCTGCCTGGGCGGCAATTTCCGGCACCGCGTCGGTGTCATCACGCTCGCCGACCCGGGGCGACTTGACCGCGCTCATTGCACGAACCCAACGTTGCAGACCTTGACCTGATCACCGATCCTCTGGACCGTGATCCGCATTCGCCATAGCCGCGGAACCGGGTCGGCCTCACCGGCATTGGACGTTTGCACCGACACGCCCACCAGCGCCTGGGCTGTGTCCGGGGTTTGCGACTCCAGCCCCGCTTCGGTAACGGTGCCGACCGTGGTGGCCTTGGCTTGCTGAAGCACCTCCACGAATGGAGTTGAACGCTTGGAGAAGTCGTTGTAGAACTCCCCGGTCGCGCTGTCCAGGATGCGATGCACATCGGCGTCGGCATGCCGCCAGTCGATGGTCGTCAGGTTCAGCGCGACCTGCCTGGCCGCTCGCAGAAATTGATCACGTTGGGCCTGCGCCTGCTGCGACTGGTGGACACGAAATCCTAACCAACACAGCAACGTCGCCAAGGCGACGATGGCGGCGAGCCCGAACAGTAGCGCGCGGCGGACCGGCGTGGCTTTTCCCGCCCGGGCCGGCGGGCCGTTAACCGGTTCGGCCGCACCGGATTCGGCGGCAAGTTGCTCGACGCCCTCGCTGGCCTGGCTGGCCGTCACGGCCGGTGCGGGATCAGTTGTCACCGACATGGTGTTCTCCCTCGACATTGGTGCTGGGTGGGTTATGCATCGCCGTCAGCTCCCCGGGGGCAGCAACATCGTTTGCCACGTCTTGTTTTTCGGCGCGGTTTGAGCCAGGTCGGATTGCGTGTACTGGCGGCCGTCCGGTCCGGTATAGGTGCCGGTGGCCGGGTCGTACTGGGCTGCGGCGACGGGTGGCGGCGCCGGCCCCGGTCCGGGGTTGCCCGCCGTCCCCTGCTCCGGTCCGGGTGGCAGTTGGGGGATGCCCTGACCGGACAACGTGGCGTTGGGGTCGCCTTTCCAGTTGTAGCCGTCGTTGAGTGGCACGTACTGTTCGTTGCTCTCGCACAACTTCACCGTGGGTGCACGCTTGCCGGGCACGGTCTCACACGGGATGTTTCGGGCGCCACGGACGTTGAGCTGCGAGTCCTGCGGGACCCGGCAATACAGGTCGCCGGCCGGGCGGCGCGGGTAGTCCTCGGACGTGGGGACGCGCCGCTGTTGGGCCGGGAGGAATCCGGTGGTGCACGGCGGCGGCAGGTTGAGGTTGAGGTTGAAGCTCAGATACTGGCCCCGATACGCCTGCTTGGTGTTCAGGTTGGCAATGATGCCTGCCTGGTCGGCGCCGATGGCCATCGGGAACACCACCAACAGCTGTTCGATGTCGCTTTGGTAGGTGAGTGCGACTTGGCCGACGCTGACGAGGTTGGCCAGCAGGACGGGCAAGGTGGGTTGCACGCGTTCGATCAGCTGGCGCACCTCGCCCAACGCGGGGCCACCCTGGTCTACGACGCCGCCGACGGCCGCGTCGTGGGTCTGCAATTCGGTGGTTACCGCGGCCAGATGCGATGCCCACCGGGCGATTTCATCCGATGTGCGGGTCTGCGAGTCCAATACCGGTTGCGATTGGTCGATCAGCGCCACCAGCGGATCGAGGTTCTTGCGGGCATCGGTCGCCAGGTCCGACGTCCCCATGATCAGCCGCGAGAGTTCCGGACCGAGCCCGCCCACCGCGATATACGATTCGTCGACGACCGTTTTCAAGTTGTCGTGCGGTATGGCCCCCAGAGCATTGTTCGCGGCGCTGAGCAGGGCGTTGATGTCGGGCGGGACCGATGTGTCGGCGAGCGGAATGACGTCGCCGTCCCTGAGCGGTGGCGACGTGGCGTTGCGGGGCAACAACTCGACATACGATTCGCCGATCGCCGTGTGGCTGTGCACCTCTGCCCTGAGGTCCGATGGAATATCGATGCCCGACTTGAGCGACAGCACCGCTTGGACACCCGTGTCGGTCAGCCGCACAGATTCCACCCGGCCCACTTCAAAGCCGCGATAGGTGACGTTGCCGGTCCCATACAGCCCGCCGGCTTCCGGTAGCTCCATCTTCACCGTGTAGCGGCCGACGCCGAACAACATGGCGGGCAGCTTGACGAAATGCAGGAAAGTGACGGCCAGCACGGCCATCGCAATCACGGTGAAGATGGCCAATTGCAGAATGACGCGGCGCGGCAGATGCAACATCTAGGGCCCCTGGTCCCAGCGATAGGCCGTGGTAAGCGGATTGCCGGGGGTGCCGCGGTAGCCGGCGGTGCACGGGCTGGGGAATTGGCCGATGGTGCGACCCCATTGGAGCTCGAGCTGGGTCAGGTGGCACTCCCACCGGGTGCCGGTCAACAGTCCCTGGTCGATCCGGCTCAGCGTGAGGTCGACGATCGCGGTCAGGTTGGCGTAGTCGCCACGTTGGAAATTCTCGAATGTCTCATTCGGAAACGGGAAGGTCGCCAGCAGGGACAGCGAACGTGTCAGGGCCGGACCGGCATTGGCGAGCGACTCGAGCACCGGTCCGACTTGCCGTAGTTCCTTGACCAGGTTCGCTTTGGTCTTATCGACCGAATCGACGGTCAGGGCAGTGAACTTGCTCAACTGATCTGCGGCCTCAACGAGCTTGTCGCGCTCGGCGTTGAGCACCGCGAGGGCGTCGGGGACAGTTGCCAGGGCGCGATCCAGGACCGGTTGCTGGGCGGCGAACTTGCCGACCAGTCGGTTGAGGCTGTCGGTGGCCGCGATGATGTCACCGGACTGGTCGTTGAGGTGTGCGGAAAATTCGTCCAGCTGCCCGATCAGGCTGCGCAGGTCTTGCTCGCGACCGCGGAGCGCGGTGCTCAATGCCTCGGTGATGTCCTGGACCTGGCCCAGTCCACCACCATTGAGCACCAGCGACAGCGCCGCCAAAGTCTGCTCGGTGCTCGGATAGGCACTGCCGTGTGCCAACGGAATGACGGAGCCGTTGCGTAGCTTTCCCTGTGGCGGTTCGTCTTTCGGTGCGGCGAGTTCGATGTGGTAGGAGCCCAGCAAGCTGGTCGTACCGATCTTGGCCGTCGCGTTGGCGGGCAGGGCGACATCCCCGTTGAGTTGCATGGTCACCAGCGCGTGCCAGCCCTGACGTTCGATTTTCGTCACATGCCCGACCGTCACGTCAGCGACGCGGACCCGCGAGTTCGGCTGAATATTGTTGACATCGGGCATCTGGGCTTGCACCACATAGGAATCCGGTCCGTTGCCCTGCGTGCCCGGCAGCGGCAGCGAATTCAGGCCGCGCCAGCCGCAGCCGGATGCCCAGGTCACGATCACCAGCAGACTCGCCACCGAGCGGCGCCAGTTGCGGGTTCCCACGACCCTTTTCACGAGCCACCTCCCGGCGGCGTCATCAGGCCGCGCAGACCGGCAGCGGGATCGGTCGCTACGGTCGCACTCGCCGGCGTGTCGGGAGCCGGCGGGGCCGCGGGGGGCGAATCGCCCGCTGGCGGAACGTAGTCGGGACGCATCCAGTCCTCGCTGTAGGTGACCTCGTTGGGCCTGGCCTGGGCGCCCACGAAGAGGTTCTCCCCTATCGGCGGATAGTTGTATTGGCGGTTCTTCACAATCGGCGCCATGTACTGCACGCAGAGCTTCGCCGCTTGCTCGCCTCCCAATCGAGACGCGGCCTGAATCGCTCCGCACAAGAAGGCGATTGGGTTGGCCATGTTATTTCCCGCCAGGGCCCCGGTTAGGGATCCGTTGGCGGGTTCAAAGATGTTGTTGAAGTTCTGCAGCACCGTCGGGCTGATGTGCAGTGTCTGTTTGATGTCGCCGAGGCTGGCTACCAGCGTGTTGCTGATCGACGTGAGCTTGTCCGACGCGGTGCCGATCGCCTCGCGGTTCTCGGCGGCGAAGCTCTGCACGTCGCCGACGACCGCGTTGAGGTCTTCGGCCGCTTGGGCGACCTTGTTCGGGTCGTCGGCCAGCACGGCCGAGACCGCGGAAAGGTTGTGGTTCAGTTGCTCGAGCAGATCGGCACTGTCGTGGAGCGCGGTAACCAGTACCGACAGATTCTTCAGGGTGGAGAAGATGTCCTTGCTGTGGTCGCCGAGCGCCGAAACGGCCTGCGACAGTTTGATAATGGTGTCCCGGATCGTGGGTCCTTGCCCGCGCAGGTTGTCGGCGGCGGTATTGATCAACGCACCGAGCGTGCTGACCCCGCCTGGCCGGGTGGGCTTCAACAACTCGGTCAACCGCTGAAGTTGTGCACGAAGGTCATCCCATTCGACGGGCACCGCGGTGCGGTCCTGCGGGATGACCGCGCCATCGCCCATGGTGGGCCCGCCCGTGTACGGCGGGGTCAACTGGATGGCCCGGCCGGTCACGAGTTGCGGTGACAGGATCACGGCCTTGGCATTCGCAGGGACCTTGTACCTGCGGTCGAACGAGAACGAGATTTTGGCCCGCAGCGGCTGCGGTTCGATCTTGAGTATCTTGCCGACCGGTACACCCCGGATGCGCACGTCGTCACCGGCGAACACCCCGTTGCTGTTGTCGAAGTACGCGACCACGACGGAGCGGGCGGCCTCGCCCGCGGTTCGCAGCGCGACGACGACGCCCGCGACGAGCACCAGGATGAGGGTGGTCGCCAGCGCGGACCGGGAACGCAGCAGCTTGGTCGTCACGGGTTCCCTCCGGGCTGTTGCGCGGGCGGCCCGGGTGGTGGACCGCCGGGCGGCGGGGCGGGCGGCGGCTCCCGGTAGGGGTAGCAGCCGGGCCCGGGCATCGGCATGCCCGGCAACCCGCATGGACGGTCACCGGGATTGCCGGTGATCGCGTCGGGCAGGTTCAACCGCGGATCGCCACCCTGGCCTGTCCGCGGGTATGGGACCGGCAACGCCGGAGTTCCGGGTTGGCCGGTCGGCGGGTCAGTCAGCTGCGAGGGGAGCAATGTGGCCGGGTCCAGCCCCAGGTCGGAGAACGCGGCGCTGATGAACGGCTGCACGAATTGGCCGGGCAGCAGATTCACCACGTAGGCCTTGAAGAACGGGCCAGACGAAAGTGATTCGCCGAGCGACATGACGTAGGAGTTGATCAGCGGGATAGCCTGCCGCACCCGTTCCTTGCGGTTTTCGATGATGGCCAACACCCCGTTGAGCTTGTCCAGCGCCGGTCTCAGCTGCTGTCGGTTCTCGGCGATGAAGCCCTGCAATTGCCGTGACACCGACGAGATGTTGGTCCAGAGCTGGTCCAGGGCAGCGCTTTGCGTCCGCAGCTGCGCCAACAGCGCGTTGGTGGCGTGTACCAGGGTGACGATCTGGTCGGTGCGCTTGGCCAGGACTCCCGTCGCTTTGGCGGCGTTGTCGAGCAGTCCACGTAGTTGGCTGTCGCGCTCGTCGAGCGTTTGGGCAAGCCGGGACACGCCTTTCATCGCGTTGCGGAAATCCCCCGGCGTATCGGCAAAGGTTTGCGCCATCGTGTCCAGCGATTCCGACAGCTGGTTGGTGTTCAGCCCGCTGATCGTGCTGGCCAGGTCGCCCAGCGCATCGGGCAGCTGGTAGGGCGACATCGTCCGCTCGATCGGGATGGGTCCGTCGAGCCGGCCCTCGCCACGGGGTATGACGTCAAGGAACTTGCTGCCTAACAGCCCCTTGGTCTTGATTGCCACCTCGGTGCGGCTTCCGAGTCGAATGTTGTTGTCAATGTGGAACTTCACCAGCACACCGGGCCCATCGAGTTCGATGCTGGAGACCTTCCCCACCGGATAGCCCGAGACTTCTACGGTGTTGTCGGTGCGCAGCCCACCTGCGTCGGCGAAATAGGCCGAGACGCTCTTACCGTGATCGAGAAAGGGAAGATTCTGAAATTGCAAGGCGGCCAAGACAAGTCCGGCGATGGTCGCGATGCCGAAGGCGCCGATGATCAGCCGCTTGCGTTCCGCGTGTGATCTCATTTCGGTGCGCACCGCCCGGTAGCCTGGCCGGCCACCTTGATGTACACGGGCTGACCTCCCTTGCCGTTGACCTTGAGCACGACATCGCACAGGTAGAACGCGAAGAAGTCGCCATACATACCCTGGCGGACCAGCGCCTGGTACTTGTCCGGCAGCGTGTTGAGCAGATTGTCGAGATAGTCGTGGTCGGCGAGGGCGATGTCCGCGACCCGATCGGTCTCGTGAACCACCTTCGAAAACGGAGCACGGGCTCGCGCCAGCAGGTCGGTGATGGATCCGGTGGCCGCATTCGTGTAGGCCACCGCATTCGAGATGTCGGTCTTGCGTTCGGCGAGCCCGTGCACCAACTGAGATAACGATGTCACCGCTTTGTCCAGCCGATCGCTCTGGTCCCCGAGCGAACCCAGCACCACGTTGAGGTTGTCGACCACCTGCCCGATGAGCTGATCGCGGTCCGCCAATGTATTGGTTACGGCCGCGGCCTGATTCAGAAATGACGCGATCGTGGGGCCCTGTCCTTGCAACGTCTGCAGCAGCTGTTCGCTGAGCGCGTTGACCTGATCGGGGTTCAGTGCGCGAAACAGTGGCTTGAAGCCGCCGATCAGGGCGTCGAGGTCCAGGGCCGGTTTGGTGCGGTTCAGCGGAATTGTTTGCCGCGGAGCAAGGGCGGCGAGACCTCCGGGTCCATCTTCCAGCGCGAGATAGCGGTCGCCGAAAAGGTTGTCGTACCGGATCACCGCCCGTGTGCCTTGCGTGAGGGTGACTGAGTTGTCGGCGGTGAACTCGACGCGCACGGTCGCGTCCGGGTTGATGGAGATGTTCTCGACCTTGCCGACTTCAACGCCGGCGATGCGGACCAGCTTGCCCTCCCTGAGGTTGGACACGTTGGTGAACTCGGCGTAGTACGTCGTGCCGTCGCCGAACCGCACTTCCCCGAAAACGGCAACCAGCAGGGCCGCGGTCAGCAGGCAAACCGTCAGGAAGACACCGAGGCGCACCGCGACGCCGTTCAGGTTCTTCTGCATGTCCCTCTCCTGCTTGGTCTTTGGTGGGTGTGTTGCCAATTACGGTGGTGGCGCCGGCCCGGGTTCGGCCGGCGGTGGGGCCGGCGGTGTTCCCGGCCACAGCGGCACTCCGCCCGGGCCATACAGCGCCGCGCCATACGGTGGGCCCCCGGGATTCGGGCCGATTGCCGGCCCGGGAATGCATTGCCGGATCGAGGGTGGCTTGGGCACGGCGCGCGTCACCGGGAAGTAATCGGCCCAGCACGGATGCCCGATGCCGGGATTGGGCCTGATATCGAGCCCGGTTCCCCACCCCGTGTTGGTGACGAGCTCGCGCACCGGGAAGTTCTTCGTGGCATCCGGTAGGGACCCACAACCCGGCCTTCCGCCGGGGCCGCCCTTGGCCGCGACAAGTGGCAGGTTGTCGGGATAGGCATAGGGGTCGTTGCCCAACAACAGCGCGACATCGAGTTGCAGCGTTCGGCCGTCGGCGCCACCCCATGCGGAATAGCCGCCGTTGTCGAGATACCACTTGGTGCCCTGCAGGAAGCAGGTGTACTCGGGGTTGTATTTGAGTAGAAGGTTCGTGGTCGGCTCGAGGGTGTTGACCGAAGTGACGAGATTGTTCCTGCTGTACCCGAGCAGATTGGCTCCGGAATTCGACAAGCCAATCGCGTTGAGCAGCAGGGCGTCCAGCTGCTTTGAGTGATTCACGACGGTGGTGCTCGTCGTGCTCACGGCGTTGAGGATCGTCACGATGTCTTGAGCGGCGGCGCCATAGGTGTCGCTGAAGTTCTTGAGGGATCTCCAGTCTTGGCGAATCGTTTCGCTGCGCGCGTTGAGTGCCCGCAGCACCTGGTTGAGGTCGGCGCCCGCCCTGCCTATCCGTTCACCTTGCCCCCGTACGGCATCGGCCACCGCCGTCAGCACCGCGTTCAATTTGAGCGGATCGACCATGCTGAGTAAGTCGACGACGTTCTCGAAGACGGTGTTGATCTCGGTGCTGACGTTTTTCGAATGCAGCACGGCCCCGGCGGACAGCCGGGAACGGCTCGGCTTCTGCGGTACCACCAGGTCGACGAACTTCGCGCCGAACGCGGTGGTGGCGCTGATCTGTGCCTCGACATTGGCAGGGATATAACGGATTTGGTCGGGCTCGATCTCCAGCCTGAGGCTGGTTCCATTCTTGTCGTCGCGGATCTGGCTGACCCTGCCGACCTGCACGCCGCGCATCATGACTTTGGCGCCGGTGTCCATTACCAGCCCGGAGCGGTCCGCGGTCAGCGTCACCGGGACGTAGGACCGCAGTGTGCCGCCGAAGGACATCGCCGTCACGAGGGCAACCACGCCGACTGCCGCGAACAGGATCAGCGTCCACCAACCGTCGTGCAGACGGCGCGCAGTCGGTCCGCGACTCATGTCACTAGCTCGCCAGGTGGAAGTTCGGGGATTGGCCATAGATTGCGAGCGTCATGACGACTATCGCGATCGACGCGAGGACCATCGAGGCGCGCACGGCCCGGCCGACGGCTTCGCCCACCCCGGCGGGCCCGCCGTGCGCGGTGTACCCGTAATAGGTGCACACCAGCATGATCAAGAGGGCGACCACAACGACTTCGAACGACGACCAGAGCACATCGGTCGGGCGGAGGAAGGTGTTGAAGTAGTGGTCGTACACGCCGGACCCCTGCCCATAAACCGCCGTGGTGCCGAGGCGTGCGGCCAGGTATGCGGTCATCAGGCCCACGCAAAAGAGCGGGACCGCCACGACCACCCCGGCCACTACCCGGGTGCTCGCCAGATAGCTGACGCTGCGGATCCCAATCACCTCGAGCGCATCGATTTCCTCGTTGATCCGCATCGCCCCCAGCTGCGCCGTGGCGCCGGCACCGACGGTGGCGGCCAGCGCGACCATGACGGTTCCGGGTTGAATCTCGCGGGTGTTGAAAAAGGCGGACGCGAAGCCGGTTAGCGCCTCCACGCCCACGGAAGCGAACTGGTTGTAGCCTTGCACCGCCACGATCGCACCGGTGGTCATGGCCAGGAACCCGACGATGACCACCGTTCCGCCGATCACCGCGAGAGTCCCTACGCCCAAACCCATTTGCGCAATCACCCGCAGCAGCTCGCCGCGGTAGCGCATGACGGCATCCGGAATTCCGGCGATGGCGCTGGCATAGAAGCGTACCTGTGATCCCATCCGGACCCATTCGCCCACAGCGGTTTTCGCCATACGCTGCAACCGTATGGGGCTGCTGGGAACACTGACCGTCATCGGTTCACCTCACGACACCATGAACGGCATGCCGACGGCGGTGACGATGATGTTGATGACGAACAAGACTATGAAGGCGAACACCACGGTCTCGTTCACCGCTCTGCCGACGCCGGCCGGGCCGCCGTCGACCGACATGCCCTTGTAGCACGCGATCAGGCCCGCCATCAGCCCGAATAGCGTCGCCTTGATCATCGAGATGATGACATCGACGGTGTGGGTAAGGGTGGTCAGACCCGTCACCCACGCACCCGCCGAGACGTGCATGAGAAATACGGAGCAAAAGAACGCGCCGATGAGACCCGTCGCAGTCACCACCGAACTCAGGGCCAGCGACACCGTCGTGGCCGCCAGCACGCGGGGTACGGCCAGGGCTTGAATGGGGTTGATGCCCATCACCCGCAGCGCATCGAGTTCTTCGCGGATGGTGCGTGCGCCCAGATCGGCACACATGGCGGTGGCGCCGGCGCCCGCGACCACCAACACCGTGACGATCGGGGCGCTTTGGTCCACGGTGAAGATCGCACAGCCGGTGCCGGAAAAATCCGCGGCACCGATATCGGTCAACAAGACGTTGAAGAGGAAGCCCGAAATCACCGCCCACGGGATCGTCATCAACACGCCCGGCAGCGTCGACACCCTGGCCACGAACCAGCACTGGAACAGGTATTCACGCCACGCGAACGGTGGCCTGAACATGGACACGAAAGTGTCCAGCGTCATCACGAAGAAGTCGCCCATCGCGCGGACGGGCCTCAACGCCGGATAGGTCGGTTGATCGAACACCGTCACCATCGCGCCGTGCACCGCCTGGATTCGATGCTGTGTCGTCGGGTGGAGTTGCTCACGTTGCCCCCCGGGCAGGTGAAGTGGACGAGTGACATTCGTGAGAGTACGCGGCGCGCCGCCATCATGTCCATAGCCAATACGCTTAGCGCTCGCTGACTGACGCGTAAATAACCAAGCAAAACCCTACAAGTGTCTAATGATGTACCTTGCCAGTACCGTCGAGCTGCGCGCTGGGTCCCTGGGCCACGTCGGCCGGACGACGCACTCGTAACCAACTAAAGCCACCGGGCGGGCGCGGTCTGACCGCGTGGCGGACGCTGCGCTCCAAGTCGCATGGCTTGCGTCTCGACGATCTGGTCGCCCCGCCCCGCCCCGCTTCTGGAGCGACAACACCGCCTCGCCAAATGTCGCGGTAATCGACTGCGCCGCAGGGGCATTTCGGTGCCGTAGCAGGTGATACGCACCTTCGGGTTCGAGATGGCGGAGTGCGGTTTGTGGGTCACCGGCGGGGCGTCGGTGTAGATGGTCTTGGTGGCCCGAAGGGGAAGCGCGCGTTACCGAGCGGGGACAGACGTGCGCGGGGTGGAGCTTTATGTCTATCAGCGATATGCCTAGATCTTGTGAAATCCGCAGTAAACAGCGATGTTATAGCGCATTTATCGGCGATAATGTATCTTGATAATCCGATATCGCTGCGTGACATCTGAGGAGGAGTCATCCGGATGGCCGATACCAAGGAAGCCAGTGAAGCTCTCGTTCGAGACTTTCTCGGGTCGTGGCAGGGGCGCAGCCTCGACAGCATCTGCCGTGGCTTCGCCGACGACGCGGTCTATCACAACGTGCCGGTCGAGCCGGTCGAGGGCATCGCCGGAATACGCGCGGTGTTCCAAGGGTTCCTGGAGGCGTTCTCGGATGCCAAGCTCGAGATCGTGTCACTGGCCGCCGAGCCAGGGCTGGTGCTCGTCGAACGTGTCGACTACTTCACAATGAACGACGGCCGGACAGTCGTGTTGCCGGTGACCGGCGTGTTCGAGGTCAAAAACGGCGAGATCACGCGCTTCAGCGACTACTTTGACCTCGCGGACTTCGAGAGGCAGAGCGGGATGAAACTGTAGGTGATGTTTCTGGCAGGATCGGTAATTCCGGCGCGTGCGAAGGGAGTTCGAGTCGATGGGGACGATTAAGACCCCGGCCCAACCCGTCAGGCGCCGTCCAAAGGACCGCAAGCAGCAGATCTTGGAGCAGGCCGCTGGGCTCTTCATCGACCGTGGCTTCCATTCGGTCAAGTTGGAGGACATTGCCGAAGCGGCAGGAGTCACCGCCCGCGCGTTGTATCGCCACTACGACAACAAACAGGCATTGCTCGCCGAGGCGATCCGAACCGGCCAGGATCAGTACCAGAGCGCGCGCCGTCTCACCGACAACGCGGCGGAACCGACCCCCCGGCCGCTGAATGTCGATCTGCCGGACCTGATTTCCGCGGCAGTCGCATCCCGGGCGTTGACGGTGCTATGGCAGCGTGAGGCCCGTTACCTCAACGAGGATGACCGGGCGGAGGTCCGGCGCCGCATCAATGCGATCGTGGTCGGCATGCGCGACAGCGTCCTCCTCGAGGTACCTGATCTGAGCCCGCAGCACTCGGAGCTGCGGGCCTGGGCGGTTTCCAGCACCCTGACCAGCCTGGGGAGGCACAACCTGAGCCTGCCCGGAGACGAACTGCAAGAGTGCCTGTACCAAGCGTGCATGGCTGCCGCGCTTACTCCTCCCGTATGCGCGTTAGAGCCTCTCGACGCCGCGCGAGACGACCCAGATGTGTTGTTCTCTCGCTACGAAACGCTGCTCGCGGCAGGCGCACACCTGTTTCGTGCGCAGGGTTATCCGGCCGTCAGCACCAGTGAAATCGGGAAAGGCGCCGGGATCGCGGGCCCCGGACTGTACCGCTCGTTTTCCTCCAAGCAGGCGATCCTGGATGCACTCGTCCGTCGTCTCGACGAGTGGCGGAGCCTGGAGTGCATCCGCGCGTTACGCGCGAATCAGCAAACTCCGCAGCGGCTGCGCGGACTCGTCGAAGGCCATGTCCGAATCAGCCTGGACGCTCCGGACCTTGTTGCCGTTTGCGTCACAGAACTGTCCCACGCCTCCAGCGAGGTGCGCGACGGCTATGTGAGAAACCAAGGCGATCGTGAGGCCCTGTGGATCGACCTCATCGGGAAGCTGGTCCCCGAGACCAGCGTTGCCCAGGCGCGACTCCTTGTCGCGGCAGCGATCAGCTTCATCGAAGACGTAGCTCGTACCTGGCATCTCACGCGATATAGCGGGGTCGCGGACGAAATCACCGCCATCGCGCTATCGATCCTGACAAGCCGCTCCGAATCCCCCAAAACGCACTGAGGTTGCCTTTCCCGCCTCGGCCGGCCCGACCGCCCGCGATGACAATCGGGCCACGGCTCGGATCACGCGCGAACCGGCCGAGATTGGTGGGCGGATGAGGAGCTCGGCAGCAGCGCTTTCACGACGACGGACGGTCGCATCAGGGTTATCGGTGCGCGCTGCAGGTGCATGACGTCGATGAACTCCCGGGCGACACCCGCGTCCCGCCAAGTCATTTCGGTGACCCTCCCGAGATACCAGCTCGCGAGTTTCGATACCAGCCGGCCACCTCCATTGGAGGAAACCGCGCCGTAGTCCTCTACGGTCGATGTGAACCAGCACTCGTCGAGGAATCGGCTGTACGCAAGATGGAATCGCTTGGCCAGTCCATCGATTCGGCCGGCCCCGGCGGCTGATCGTTGGTCACTGAGACATTGGTCCAGAATGCTCGTCCCGACGGCACCGTGCGACATGCCTTGCGCATAGAGCGGATTCAGCGAGGTGTTCGCGTCGCCGACGACGACCAAGCCCTCGGGCGCCGAGGCCAACTTGTCGTAGTGGCGGCGCAGATTCGCCGGGAATCGCCAGCGATGGACCTCTTCCACGCAGGTTGCCCCGCGCAGGGCTTCGTACAGATCGGGGACCGGCAGCCCCTTCGTCCAATCGAGGAAGCTCTCGATATCTGCCCCGGCGTAGTCACTGTCGGCTGCCAGGAATAAGGGACCAGCTCGGCGCCGGTTTTGCCATGAGCATGGGACCACCCGATTGCCAGTGATGGGACCATCTGGCTAGCTGTTTTGCCAGTTATGGGACCACCCCGGCGTGGCGTTGGGGGCTTCCGGTTGCTCGGCCGCTGTATTGGCCGAATGAGCTACCGGGAGGTGTCGGTGATCGAAGTCAGGGAGATGCTGCGGTTGTGGCTGCAGGGTCATGGGTTGCGCGAGGTGGCCCGGTTATCGGGCACGGACCGCAAAACGGTGCGCCGGTATGTGGACCGCGCCCGCGCGTGCGGGCTGGACCGTGACGGCGACGGGTGTCAGTTGACCGACGAGCTGTTGGCGGCGGTGATCGCCGGCGTGCGGCCGAGTCGGCCCAACGGCAAGAGCCAGGCCTGGGAGACCATCGCCGCCCAGCACGAGCAGATCAAGGCGTGGCTGAAGCAAGACTTGACTCTGACGAAGGTGCACACGCTGCTTGGGCGTCGGGGCGTGGTGGTGTCGTATCGAACGTTGCATCGCTATGCCACAACGGAATTGGGGTTCGGGATTCGGCAGGCCACGGTGCCGGTGGCCGATTGCGAGCCCGGTGCTGAACTGCAGGTCGATTTCGGTCGGCTCGGAATGCTCACTGATGCCGCGGATGGCCGCCGGCGGGTAGTGCAGGGGTTGATCTTCACTGCGGTGTATTCGCGGCACATGTTCGTCTGGCCGACCTACCGGCAGACGCTTCACGAGGTGATCGCCGGGTTTGAGGCCGCGTGGGCATTCTTCGGCGGGGTGTTCGCGGTGGCGATCCCCGACAACATGAAGGCCATCGTCGACAAGGCTGATGCGACCGATCCGAAACTTAATGACGCCTTCCGCGAATACGCTCAGGCGCGGGGCTTCGTCGTGGACCCCACCCGCATCCGCAGCCCGCGCGACAAGCCTAGGGTTGAGCGCTGTGTCCAATATGTTCGGTCGAATTTCTTTGCTGGAGAAGACTTTCGGAATCTGAGTGACTGCCGGGCACGAGCCGAGCAGTGGTGTGGGCAGGTGGCGGGGATGCGGATACACGGCACCACTCGGCTGCGCCCGGCCGAGGTATTCGCCACCGACGAGCTACCCCACCTCAAACCGGCACCCGACGAGGTGTTCGACATCCCGACCTGGAGCCGGCCCAAGGTGGCTCCCGATCGGCACGTGCAGGTCGCCAAGGCGCTCTACAGCGTTCCCGGTGAGCTGATTGGGCGCCGGCTGGATGCCCGGGTGGATGCGCGCACGGTGAAGCTGTATTGGCGCGGTGAGCTGATCAAGGTCCATCCGGTCATGGCGCCAGGACGCCGCCATACCGACCCCGCTGATCTACCGGCCGAGGTGTCGGTCTATGCGATGCGAGATATCAACACCTTGCAGCGCAAGGCATCCGCACACGGGCAGCATGTCGGCGCCTACGCGGCGGCGGTGCTGGAGCATCCGCTGCCGTGGACCAAGATGCGCCAGGTCTACCGACTCCTGGGACTGGTGCGCCGCCACGGCGCCGACGCGGTCGATGACGCCTGCCAGCGCGCGCTGGACGCCGAGGTCATCGACGTCGGGCTGATCGAGCGCATGCTTACCCGCGGTGCCGGCGCACAGCTGCCGCTGATCCCGAACCCGCCGCAGGCGTCGCGGTTCGTCCGCGCGGCCACCGACTTCGCGGTGCGCAGGCCCTCATGAGCACAACCCGCCGCCCCGATGCCACCCCCGCGGTCAAGCCGATCGAGGTGTCTGCAGACCTCAAAGCGCTGATGCGCCGCCTCAAGCTCGGCCGCCTGCTCGACACCCTGCCCGAACGGCTCGCGCTGGCACGATCGAATCGGCTGCCACACCACGACTTCCTGGAAATGCTGCTAGCCGATGAGGTCACCCGCCGCGACCGCGAGTCCGCCGCCCGCCGCGCCAAGACAGCACAATTGGATCCGCAGATGCAGCTGCAGGCCTGGGATGACACCGCCGCGGTCAGCTACGACCGCCAACTATGGGCAGAGTTGACCTCGCTGCGGTTTCTGGCCGACGCCTACAACGTGCTCATCATGGGACCGGTCGGAGTCGGAAAAACGTTCCTGGCCAACGCATTAGGCCACATCGCCGTGCGACGTCACCACAGCGTGCATACCGAACGCGCCGACAAACTGTTCAAACGCCTCCGCGGAGCACGGCTAGACGGCAGCTATGAAGACGAGATGCGCAAACTACACCGCGTCGAGCTGCTCATCATCGATGACCTCGCGTTGCACCGGCTTGAGGCCACCGAGACCAATGACTTCTACGAGCTCATCGTGGAACGCCACCGCACCGCATCAACGGTCATCACCAGCAACCGCGAACCACCGGAGATCCTCACCATGATGGCCGACCCACTCCTGGCCCAGTCGGCGATGGACCGGCTCCAATCCGCGGCCTACGAACTCGTCGTCGAGGGCGAGTCCTACCGGCAACGCCAGAAACCCCGTCCTCGAAAGCCGGTCAATTCGGACCAGCCGAATTGACCAGCAGCCAGGTCATCAGTCACCATCACCCCACGGCCAGCAACCGGAAACAACCGGTCCCATGCTCATGGCAAAACGGTGGTCCCATCACCCTGGCAAGCGACATAGTCACCCTGCCAGCCGAGGAGGGTCACAATCCAGCGGCCACCTTCGGTAGGCAACAGCGCCGCGGTGCGGGTGGCAGGAGGTCTGGAGTGGATCAACAGCGCCTTCCAGTCACGGGCGCTGTCGGGTGGTGTGAAAAGCGTAGTGGAATACCCGATATCGACCTTGAGCTCGCTGACTTCGGGAGATCCGAATCCGTGCGAATTTAGGTGCCGAGGGGTGTCGGAGTTGCGCCCGCTCGCGTCGATGACCAGGTCCGCCTCCAGGAACGTCCCGTCGGCGAGTTCTACGCCCGTGATGCGACCGCCGCGTGCCCCGTAAGCCTGCACCTTGGTGTTCTCCAGCATCGTCACGTTAGGCACCTGCATCAGCCGCTGGCGGATGTAGTACTCGAGGAAACCCCTAGTTTGGCACAGCATGGTCAGCCCACTGTCGAAACGCTTCTTCCATCCTCCGGAGTGGTACCAACAGATGTCGTTGGCCATGTCGACTTCCACCGAGCCCTTGGCGAGTAAGTCGGTGGTCAGTCCCGGGAAATAGTGGTTGAAAACGTTCTGCCCGCCGCGCAGCAGGATGTGGCCGTGATGCGACTGAGGCACGCCTTTTCGCCATCGCGGTTCATCCGGTAGGCGATCCCGGTCGATGCTGGTCACCGAGTCGAAATGCCTTGCAGCAACGGCGGATGCGACCATGCCTGTCGTGCTGGCGCCGATCACGATGGCATGCCGCCCGCCAAAGCCGCCGTAGCGAAGCGTGTCTTTCCCAGTCATGATCGAAGTGTGCAAACCGTGGCGGCGCGCCGTCTTGGATGACCTTGCGCTGTTCTTGGTATGGGTTTGCGCTCAGCGGATGGCTGCTAGTGAGCCGAGGCCAGCTTGCGTAACTCCGCGGGTGTCATGTCGAATGCGCGCTTGACCGACTTGGTCATATGGCTCTGGTCGCAGAAGCCGGTCGCACCAACGACTTCCTTCAGCGCCATGTCACTGTGCAGGATGAGCTGACGCGCCCGCTCGAGGCGCCGTTGCTGAACATAGGCGTGTGGCGGACCGCCGAAGCGTTTCTTGAATAGCCGGGCGAAGTGGTACTGGCTCATCCCCGCGATTCGGGCAAGCGAGCGCAGGGACAGGTCTGCCGCGAGATTGCCTTCTATGTACTCGGCGACCTGGCGCGCTTGCACGGCGCTCAGCGCGCCCGGACAACTAGCAGGCGCGCGCAGGCGCGTCTCAGCGTGGTATCGCAGCATGTGCACGCACAACTGCGTCAGCAGCGCCTCCTTGTAGAGCGCACCTCCGTAGGCGACTCGCCGCAACTCGGCTGCCAAAGCCGCGATTCCGTGCTGGATGACGGGGTCCTTGACCTGGAACGCCTCGCGAATCGCAACTCTGTCGACGTGGCGGTCGAAGACCTCCGACGCGAAGTCGGTCAGGCGGCGCTCGTTGAGATACAGCACCGTCGCCTGGAACGATCTGCTCCATTGCCATGTCGACTCATAGCCGGGCCTCAGGATGGAGAAGTCCCCAGGGCTCATGTGTGTCCGGCTGCGAATAGCGCCGCATCGCAGCGCGATCTGCGCCGGGGTGTGCCAGGCGATGACGGCGATATCGCGCAACGGCGGAACCTGGGTGTGGCGCGAATGAAAATGGTAGACACGTAGATTCGCCCCTGGTAACTCGCCGTCGTGAGTGGCTACCAGGCACTTTGCCGGAACTAGTCGATCCACCCCCGTAGCATCCACGTCCTCGAAACCCTTGGGGGTCATCGTACCTCCGAACTGCTCCAGCCCCAGCTGCGCTGGCGCTGAGGCGCGATACACAGAGTGTAGATCCGCCGAACCCCGTCTTGACCGAATCGTGGCATATTCGCGCTCTCTGGCTGAGCTCCGGCCAAAGGTGGGATGCGCTTGCGCGTCATGTTGTACGGCCTTGCTAACCCGTATGCAAGGCTCCGACTCGAGGTTAACGTCAGGGATGCCTTTTCCACAGGATCTCGACCAGGACGGCGATCGTGAACGAGCGATATTTTGGCAAGACGGTGTTGGTGACCGGGGCCGCCTCCGGCATCGGCCGCGCCATCGCGTTTGCCGCTGGCCGCGAAGGCGCCCGGCTGATCCTCGGTGATGTCCAGCATGATCGGTTGACTCAAACCGCCGCGCAGTTGAGGGCGGACGGTGTGGCGGTCTATCACGCAGGGTGCGACGTATCGAACACCGCTGAAGTCGACGAACTCGTTAACCGCGGATCGGACGAGATCGGGCCGATCGACGTAGCATTCGCCAACGCCGGCGTCCTCGGGACCCCCGGGGACGTGTGGACCTACCCGGAGGACGAATTCACCAACATCCTCGATATCAACGTCGCCGGCACCTGGAGAACCATCCGGGCAGTCCTGCCGGGAATGATCGGGCGACGGCGCGGGATCATCGTCGCCACGGCATCGGCGGCCGGTGTCATCGGGCCCGCGGGGCTTCCCGCGTATGTCGCGAGTAAGCATGCCGTGGTCGGCCTTGTGAAGTCCACCGCCATGAACGTGGCGCCCTACGGCATCCGAGTCAACGCTTTCTGTCCGCACATGGTCGACACCCCGATGCTCGACAAGGTGACCAACGAGACTCCGGGCCTACGTGAATCGCTGGACCAGCAGACCCCGCTCGGGCGGGTGGCGACATCGGAAGAGGTGGCCCGTTCCGCACTCTGGCTGGGATCGGATGACTCGAGCTACGTGACCGGTCATCCGCTGCTCGTCGACGGTGGGCTGGTGGCTCAATAGTCATGTCAGACTGCGTCGCAGCCCCCCAAGACTCCTTAGCCGCGAATGTCTTTCGGCGGCACCAGCGACCTCAGAGTCCGTAGTCCGGGACGGGGGTGGGCGGAATGGATATCTCCCGAGCCGATCGGTGTCCATCGACGAGGTTGCCCGCACGCCGGGCAAAGTGGTCATCAAATGAGTTCTGTGACAACGGATTTGCAAATTAGCGATAGCGAATATCGCCGCAACGGCAGAGAGTGAGCGTAAGAATGATTCACAAGAACATCGGTTGCGGCGGAACGCGCATCCATGCGGTGGAGCAGGGATCCGGCCCATTGGTCATTCTGCTTCACGGGTTTCCGGAGTCCTGGTATTCCTGGCGCCATCAGATTCCGGTGCTGGCGAATGCGGGCTACCGCGTGGTGGCGATCGACCAGCGGGGATTCGGAAGATCGTCGAAGTTCCGGGTCAACAGCGCCTACCGCATCGACGAGGTCGTCGCCGACGTCGAAGCGTTGGTCGATGTCTATGGCGAGGACCAGGCCGTGGTGGTCGGCCACGACTGGGGCGCCCCGGTCGCATGGACGTTCGCCTGGCTTCACCCGCAGCGATGCCGAGGTGTCGTCGGTGTGAGCGTTCCGTTCGCGGGCCGCGGCCTGATCGGATTGCCCGGCTGCCCGTTCGGGGAAACCCGTCCACGTGACTACCACATCGAACTCGCCGGCCCGGGTAGGACGTTCTACCAGGACTACTTCTCCGAGCAGAACGGAATCATCAACGAGATCGAAGAAGACCTTCGGAAGTGGTTCCTCGGACTGACGTATACGGTGTCGGGCGAGGCCGTCGCCGCCGCGATCGCCACCGGATCAGTGCCGGCGGATCCGATCGAGGCACTGCGCTTCGGGCCACTGTGCATGGCGAATGGAGCCAGGCTCGACGATGCATTCGTCTGGCCGGACGCGATGCCCGAGTGGTTCACCGAGGACGATCTGGAGTTCTACGTCAACGAGTTCGAACGGGCGGGCTTCTCAGGCGGTTTGGCGTTCTACCACAACGTCGACGCTGGCTGGGAAGTGCTCGCGGACGTCGAGCGTCGAAAGTTGACGCCGCCGGCGATGTTCATCGGCGGCGAGTACGACGTGGCGACGATCTGGGGTGCCGAGGCGATTGCGCGCGCCGACGAGAGGATGTCCGATTACCGGGGCAGCTATCTCATTCCCGGTGCGGGCCACTGGATCCAACAGGAGAAGCCCTCCGAAACCAACCGGCTGCTCTTGAGCTTCCTCGACCAGTTGCCATGACGAGCCCGCGGCAGCTCACCACAGAGCGGCCACCGTTCCGCCGTCGGCAACCTGCGCGGTTCCGTTGACCATCGAGGCGTCGTCTGACAGCAGGAACGCCACAACGCTGGCCATCTCCTCGGGTCCGGCCATGCGGCCCTGCAGGCGACCGATCAGCATTTGCGCACCCCCCTCTCCGAGCGCCTGGTCGAACGCGGTCATCGCGGTCTGCTGCATCGGTGTGTCGACGAAGGCGGGCAGCAATGCGTTGGACCGCACGCCCGCTGAGCGCAACTCGGCGGCGGTGACCCGGCTGAGGTGGATGATCCCAGCCTTGGACATCCCGTACGCCGCGGTGCCCCCCACCCCGACGAGGCCGGCCAACGATGACATGTTGACGATGGCTCCCCCACCCCGCTCGATCATCTTGGGCGCCACGTGTTTGGTGCATAACCACGCCCCGCGCAGGTTAACCGCGATGACGCGGTCGAAGTCTGTCGCCGTCGTGTCGGTGAGCGGAGCGAAATGGACGATACCGGCGTTGGCAACAAGCTTGTCCACCCCACCGAATGCGTCGACGCACGCCTGGACCATACCGATGACCAGCTGCTCGTCGCTCACGTCGACCCGGTGGCCGACCGCGCCACCACCGATCTTCGCGGCGGCTGCCTGGGCGGCATCGCCGTCGATGTCCGCGCAGAGTACATGGCAGCCCTCGGCGGCGAGTCGTTCCGCGACGGCCAGGCCGATCCCGGCGGCAGCCCCGGTTACGATTGCGGCTTTACCAGCAAGATCGGGATACCGGCCAGTCGAATTTATTTGCGCCACTTTGCTACTCAGCCTGCCGCGGCCAACGGGCTCGCTTCTGGGCTGGCTCCTATCCCGTGCTCGCGGATGGTTCCGAACATGACAAGTCCAAATCCTGGCATGTCTTCGGAAAGTCGCAGGGCGTATACCCCCAGATCGCGCAGGATCCATGCGAGGGTTTCCGCATTTTCCGACACGAGGTCACCGACCGCGACATCGGCCCCCGCAAACAGGCCGCAAGCTCGGGCGGGCCCGGGTGGGCGCAGGTACACGACGACGCCGCCACCTTGGGCCGACATTTTTGCCAGTGCGCCTTGGAGTTCCCGGCCGCATCGACATGCTTTCGAGCCGAACACATCCCCGGTCAGGCACTCGATGTGGACGTGTAGCGGAATAGATACGCCGGAATCCACCGCGCCGATGATCACGGCCAGATGTTCGCCGCCATCGCGCACATCACCAAAGCCGATGACTCTGGAGTTGCCCGCCCAGGTGGGCAGGATCGTTTCCGCGAGCCGGACCACCTGTGGTTCGGTGCGCCGCCGATACGCCACAAGTTCGGCAATCGAGACCACGGCCAGCCCGTGTGCGACGGCGAATTCCACCAACTCCGCGCCGCGGGCCATCAGGGTGGGATTCCGGTGGGACACGATTTCGCAGAGTGCTGCGGCTCGTCGCCGTCCGGCGAGACTGGCGAGGTCGACGGCCGCCTCGGCCGTTCCTGTCCGTCCCAGCACCCCGTTACTTCCGGTCTGCAGCGGCACGACGTGGCCCGGACGGAGGAAATCGGAAGCCCGCGATTCGGCCGACGCGAGTGCCGCGATGGTATGAGCGCGATCTCTCGCCGAGATGCCGGTGCCGGTCCCGCGGACATCGACCGAAACCCGGTGTGCGGCAGTGCTACCGCACATCGGCGGAAGATCAAGCCGTTCGCACTCGGCCTCGGGCAGTGCGACTCGGACGTACCCGGAGGTGTGTCGGATGGTGAAGGACAGCAGCCGCGGGGTCGCCGCGTCGGCCGCGAAGGCAAGAAAGCCGTCGCCGTCGTCGGCGTCCTGGGTGACAACGACCGGACGCCCCGCTGCCACCTGGGCGATCGCGCGACGCACCCGCACGTCGGTTGTTCTCATCCGCGCTCCCGCGAACCGGGCGGGACGTCGAAGCGCTGAAACTCCGAACTCATCGCCACAGCCCGCCAAGGAAACCGAGCAACAACCGGTTGGTCTCCTCGGGCGCTTCCTGCTGTATCCAATGCCCGACGTCGGGCACCAGATGGGTACCCCGGTAGTTCGGCATGACCTCGTGTGCACGATCGATTGCCTCGGCGCCCCACATGGTGCCGACGTCGTACTGTCCGCCGATGAACAGCGCGGGGGGCGTGAGCGGTCTGCCTTCCTGATCCGCCAGGTCGTGCCAGTCGTTGTCGATGTTGTGATAGAAACTCAGCGGCCCGCCGAAGCCGGAGCGTTCGAATTCCCCGGTGTAGAAGTCGAGATCGGCATCGGTGAACCAAGCCGGCATCGTCTGCGGATAGCTGAACGCGTCCTTGAGCTTTGCGCCGGCGGCCATGCAGAGCGGTCCGGCGCGGATCACATCGATCGGGTCCATGGATTCCAGGTCGACGCCCGCCTCGACCGCCGCCTTGGTGGCCGCGATCATCCCGTCCCCGGAGACCGTGTAGGTCAGCCCCAGCAGCCAGCCGCGCAGGTCTTCCTCGATCTCGGCGATGATCCCGTCCTGCGCGGAGAAATAGTCCTGGTACCAGACCCGCCCTTCACCGGCAAGCTCCAGGTGGTACTCGTTGGGGCGGCGTTCGCCAAAGGGACTGCCCGGCAGGCCGATCACGCCGCGGCCGGCGAACGGAACGCTGACGCCGACGACACCGGCGCACCTGTGCGGGTACAGCCAGGCGAAAGTCCAGGCCACCGGAGCACCCCAGTCATGGCCGACCACGACGGCCTTGTCCGCGCCGTAGGCGTCGACGACGCCGAGGATGTCGCCGACCAATTCCGTGATGCGGTAAGCCGAATTCACGTAGTACTTCGAGGAACGTCCGTACCCACGCTGATCGATGGCGACCACGTGATAACCGGCGGTGGCGAGTGCGGGAATCTGATGACGCCACGAGTACCACGACTCCGGAAACCCATGGATCAGCACCACCAGCGGTCCGTTACCGGCCTCCACGGCATGGATGCGGGTGCCCGCGCAATTCAAGATTCGATGGACCTGGGACATGTTTGCCTCTTTCCTAGTGCCGGTCACCAGCGCCTGAAGCTCCTGCGCCCACAAGTCGGTCCGCCGACTCGGTTGGTACCGCACAATTTTCATAGTTGCGGGCGATCAACGTCTTTTGGCCCGCCAGCCTGGTCCGCGCCCACTTGGCGAGGACGCGGCCCGCAATCCCCGGCTTCATCAGGGCCAACGGCGGCTTGACGAGATGGACAACGGCCAAGAACTCGCGATAGGCGTCGAGATCGTCGTGGACCAATTCCAGCAGGCGGTCCATGTACCAGGTCAGCGCCCCGAAATAAAACGGGCGCTTCTTGTCCACGTCCTTCATCCAATCGAAGCGCAGGTTCTGTTCACGAATCACGAACCAGGCCGTGTCGGCCATCTTGGCGATGGACCGGTAGTACCGGCGCGGCAGATCCCGGTGCCCCGGTCCATACTTGGCCAGTAACACCTGCATCTCCCGAACTTCCTTGAGCGCCAAGCTCATCCCCAGGCCGGAAACCGGATCGGCGCTGGTGTATGCGTCACCCACGGCCAACAGCGCGCGCGGCAGGTTCCGCTTCTTTTCATAGTGCAGCCGCAACATGTTCGGATAGCGGAAGTTGTAAATCGGCGAGGCCGGTTCCAGCCCGTCGATGTTCTCCCCAATGACCGGCGACGGCATCAGATCTGCGAATTCACGGAACTCTGCCGCCGTTCGTGGCGGCGAATAGCAGTTGTAGGCGACCAGTGAGGTGGACAGGATGGTGCGCGAGCTGTCGGTGTAGTACTGCGCGGCGTAGGTGTCCTCGAACGGACGGTACGCATAGCAGATCACCATCACCTTGTCCTGCCACCGCCGCTCCGGCGGAACGTGGTGCTGCATGGTCGAATAGAAGCAATTGATGATGTCCTGCTCGACCTCGGGAGCTCCAACGCCGATGCGTTCCAGGAACTCCGGCACGCGGGTATTCTTGCCTGAAGCGTCCACGACGAATTCCGCCGGTACCACCTCGGGGTCGCTGTCGGCACGCTGGACCGCAACGCCGATGACGGTGTGGCTGTTGCGGTCGAACACGAGGTCGGTGACCTCTGACTCGTAGCGGAAGTCGATCCGCGGTTCGTCGTCCAGTCGGCGCCTGACGCACCATTCGAGCAGCGGACGTCCGGCGCAGACGATCTCGATGTCGCTCGTCCCCGGTTTCTTCCAGGTGCCTCCCAGCCGAATCCGGTACTGGGCGGCCATGTCGACCTTGAATGCCCCCTCCCGCACCATGTCGTCGACAATGCCCGGGAAAAAGCGCTCCAACTCGATCTGTCCCGCGGTAAGCAGGTGATGGAGATGCCAGCCCTGCGCGGCCCCGGGCCTGCCCTCACGGCGGCGGTGCGGATCGTCCTTCTCGAGGACGATTACGCGCTCGAACGTTTCACTGCACACCTTGGCCGCGGCAATGCCCGCGATGCTTCCCCCGATGACCACCGCGGTACCCCGACCTGCCCGGCGCACCTCGGCGACGTTGACATCGGCGTAGTCGAGGCGAACCGAGTTGCGGCGGCGTGCTGCTCCGCTGGCCACGAACTTCTCGTAATACAACCCCACGCGATGGAAACCCTTGGTGTCCAGCCAGTTTCGGGTGGCTTCGACCATCGCGTCCGGCCCGCAAAGGTAGACGTCGGCGTCCCCGCCGGCCAGCATTCGTTCCTCCAGCAGATCGGTGACGAGTCCAGTGCGCCCATCCCACTCGGTGTCCGGGCGCGCGACGATGACATGCAGCTCTAAGCCGGGAACACGGCGTCTCAGTGCTTTGAGTTCGTCGAGCTTGCACAGGTCTTGGGCAGAGGTGACCCCATAAAGGAGGTAGATCGGTTGACCGACACCGCTATCCAGGCTTTGAGCCATCGCCAGGATCGCCGACAGACCCGTGCCGCCGGCGACCAGGATCACCGGCCGCACCATGGGGCGCAGATAGAAGCTACCCTTACTGCACCGCAACGCGATATGGTCACCCGGCTTCGCATGGTCGCGCAGGTAATTGGTCATCACGCCGTCCGGCAGCAGCCGGATAATGAATTCCAGTTCGGCACGCCCGTCGGCCGGATGCGCAAAGGAGTAGTTCCGCCATACGTCGGTACCCGGCACCCGCAACTGGGCGAACTGGCCGGCTCGGTAGTTCAGAGCTCCGGCCATGGACGAGACATCCACTCGAAGGATCGCGGTGGTGGGCGACACCAAGTCGACTGAAGTCACCACACCGTCAACCGTGATCAGCAGGGCTGCATTGTCGTCGACCGGATATTCCAGTTCGATCCGGCAATCGGATTCGGCGAACGTCTGGCAGGTGAGGATCTTTCGTGCCGCTCGCTCGACATCGGACAGGCCCTCGGTGCGTCCCATCTCATAGCGGCCCGCGGTGCAGGTCGCCACACAAGTGCCGCATATCCCGCTTTGGCATTCGTTGACGATCGCCACGCCGTGTTCTTCGGCGGCCTCCAAAATCGACTGGTCCGGACGCACCGGCATCGTCTTGTGCGTGCCGTCCGAATAGCCGACAGTGACCTGACGAACCGCCATTGCGTTGCTCCTTCCCACCAGCGCGGAGCGCTAAACGATTGCGGCGGCAGGCTTCTTGGCGATGCGGGCGTTAAGCCTGGGCATGACCTCCTCGGCGAGCAGCCGCATGGAATCCTTCCAGGGTCCGGGGTTGTCGCTGTAGTCGAAGCCGAGGATCAGCAGATGCCCGAAGCCCCCGACCTGGTCGTAGGTGGCCTCCAGCTTGTCGACCACCGTCTCGACAGACCCGACCACGAAAGTGTTCTCGGCGAGGTATTCCGGTGTTACGTCCGCGTCAGGCACCGCGGGGTTGTGTTTGTAGAACTTGGTCATGCCGAACATGCGGAAGGTCGGTAGGACGTACTCGCGCATGTTGCGCCCGATGACGCCGTCGACCGCATACCGGAATGCCTTCTCGTCGGTTTCGGCGACGAGGACCTCACGAACCAGTCGCCAATCACGGCGATCCGGTGTGCGCCCGCTGCGTGCCGCGCCTTCCAGTACCGCGTCCCAGTGTGTTGCCACGTACTCGGTGTTGAGATCCAGACTCATGGGCAGGTAGCCTCGCTCGCCGGCGAGCTTGAGTGTCTCCGACCCGGCGCTGAAGCCCGTGACGCCGATGGGCGGGTGGGGTTTCTGGAAAGGCTTGATATGACGGGTCATCAAGCCCTCGAACATCGGCGCTATACCGTTGGCGTTCCAGTACTTTCCCCGATGTTCCCACGGGCCGTCCTCGGTCCAGACACGCAACATGATCTCGAGGGCTTCGCGCGTCATCTCGCGATGCTCGCCGTTTTGTCCGTCGACATCGAACAACGCCCAGTCGCCCGGGATACCACTGGCACCGACGCCCAGCATGTAGCGGCCTCGGGCCAGGTGGTCGAAGTACGCCACCCGATGAGCGAGTTCTACCGGGTGGTGGTACGGCAGCAGATGCGCGCCGGGAGCCAGTTTGATCGCCTTCGTGCGCAGCAGCGCTTGCGCTAACAGCAGGTCGGGCGCACAAATCGGCTCCCACGGCACCGTGAAGTGCTCCCCGACCCAGGCCTCCACATAGCCCAGCTGGTCGGCAAGCTCAATGATGTCGAGGTCCCACTGCGTCGCGTCGTAGAGGTTCCGCTCGGGCGGGTGCGCCGGCATGAGAAAAATCCCGATCTCCATCTTCAACCTTCCTCGGTAGTGGCCGAACCCAATCGAGACGACTGCTCGGCATCTCGGCATTCCGTACCTACGACGTACAACACAGTAATAGCAAGATACATCGCCGGGCGCAAGATGCAGTTATCGTCGTATTTATCAACTCAGATAATTTTTCAGTAGCGTATCGCTTATGGACATTTTGCTCTTAGCCGCGTAGCCTCACCGACGTAAACCCGGCCATGTGCGGTCAGGGCCGGGCACAACCGGCCGAACCGTGCGAGGACACTGCCGTCGATACCTCCGCGCGGCCTCGTCCAACTCCTCGAGAGGAGCACTCCGTGCAGGATTTCGACTACATCCGATACGAGGTCGTCGACCAAGGCCGGATCGCCGTCATCACGCTCGACCGCCCGAAGCAACGAAACGCGCAGAACCGCGGGATGCTGGTCGAGCTGGACGCAGCTTTCGAACTGGCCGAAGCAGATGACGCGATCCGCGTGGTGATCCTGCGGGGCGAGGGTTCGTCGTTCTCCGCGGGCCACGACCTCGGGTCCGCCGACGACGTCCGGGAGCGCTCACCCGGCCCGGACCAGCACCCGACATATCGATGCAATGGCGGAACGCGCGGCGGCGTGGAGTCACGGCACCGTCAGGAGTGGCATTACTTCTTCGAGAACACCAAACGGTGGCGCAATCTCCGCAAGATCACCGTTGCCGAGGTCCACGGCATGGTCCTGTCGGCCGGCCTGATGCTGGCGTGGTGTTGCGACCTCATCGTCGCGGCCGAGGACACCGTGTTCGCCGATGTCGTCGGGACCCGCCTTGGGATGTGCGGTGTGGAGTACTTCGGCCATCCATGGGAGTTCGGGCCGCGCAAGGCAAAAGAGCTCCTGCTCACCGGTGACTCACTTGACGCCCACGACGCGCACGCCATCGGGATGGTCAGCAAGGTGTTTGCGAATGACGAGTTATCTTATTGCACAATCGATTTCGCCCGCCGCATCGCCAAATTGCCAACCGTCACGGCGCTCTTTATCAAGGAGTCGGTGAACCAGTCCGTCGACGCCATGGGATTCTGCACGGCGCTCGACTCCTGCTTTTCCATCCACCAGCTCAATCACGCGCACTGGTCGGAGGTGACCGGGGGAAAGCTGTCCTACGGCACGGTCGAGAACGGGCTGGAGGACTGGCGCCTGGCGCCCGAGATCTTGCCCGCGGCCAAACAGCGCCCCTGAGCTGCGGAGGCAGTGCACGTGGATGTCGACTACCCGCCCGAAGCGGAGGCGTTCCGCGACCAGATCCGCGCCTTCCTCGACGAGCAGCTCCCGCCCGATTGGGCCGGCGGTGGGGCGCTGCCGCCGGAGCAACGACGGACGATCGCGCATCGGTGGCGCCAGGTCCTTGCGGACCGCGGCCTTGTCGCGGTGTCCTGGCCGAAAGAGTACGGCGGGGCCGGTCTCTCCGCGATCGAGCAGGCGGTGCTCGACGAGGAGTTCGCGCGGGCGGGCGCACCGGAGCGGTTGGAGAACGACCTGCTTGGCATCCAGCTGCTCGGCAACACGCTGATCGCGCTGGGCTCCGAGGAACAGAAGAAGCATTTCCTGCCGCGCATTCTCACCGGCGAAGATCGCTGGTGCCAAGGGTTCTCGGAGCCCGAGGCGGGCTCGGACCTGGCATCCGTTCGGACCAGGGCCCTGCACGATGGCGACGAGTGGGTGCTCAACGGACAGAAGATCTGGACCTCGGCGGGGCCCACCGCGAACTGGATCTTCGTGTTGACGCGCACCGATCCAGACGGACCCGCACACGCGGGCCTGTCGATGCTGCTGGTACCGATGGACCAGCCCGGCGTGGTGGTTCGCCCCATCGTCAACGCCGCCGGGCACGCGTCCTTCAGCGAGGTGTTTTTCTCCGATGCCCGCACACCGGCTGCCAATGTGATCGGCCGGGTCGGCGATGGCTGGACGGTGGCGATGACGCTTCTCGGATTCGAGCGCGCCTCACAGGTCACCACGGCCTCCATCAACTTCGGGCGAGAACTCGACAGGCTGTGCGAACTGGCCCGCGGGCGCGGGATGCATACCGACCCGCGCATCCGCGACGCCTTGGCGTGGTGCTACTCGCGTGTCCAGATCATGCGGTACCAGGGCTACCGCGGCCTGACCCTGTTGGTCCGCGGTGAGCGGCCCGGCGCCGACGCCGCGATCAGCAAGGTCTTTTGGAGTGAGTACTTTCAGCGCTACACCGAGCTCGCCGTCGAGATCCTCGGCATCGACGCGCTCAGCGGGGAGGGGCCGGGCAACGGCGAAGCGCTGATCGTCCCGGAGGCCGGTACCCCCAACTCCGCCTCCTGCTGGCTGGACGAGCTGCTCTATGCGCGTGCCGCCACCATTTACGCCGGCAGTTCACAGATCCAGCGCAATGTGATCGGTGAGCGATTACTGGGCCTGCCCAAGGAACCACGGATGGTTCCGGAGCGAATCGGGCTGCGCTGACATGGATTTCCGCTACAGCACCGAACAGGACGACTTCCGCGCATCGCTGGCCAGCTTTCTGCGGGAGGTGTCCCCGCGGACGCGGGTGCGCGAGGCGGCCGCTGCCGACGGCCACGACCGGCTGGTCTGGCAGCGACTGTGTGGCGAGCTGGAGCCCCTGGGACTGCATGTCCCACCGGAAGTCGGCGGCGCGGGTGGCACTCTCGTCGAGACCGCGATTGTGTTCTCCGAACTCGGCAGGGCACTGACCCCCGTACCGTTGGCCACCACCACCTTCGCGATCGAGGCTGTCCTGCGCATGGGCGACGCTGAGCAGCGAAAGAGGCTGCTCGCAGGCCTGCTGACCGGAGAACAGATCGGCGCGTTCGCCGCCGCCGGCCCCAACGTGGGCGACCCGTCGACGGCGACCGTGCGGGCCAGCAACCTTGGCGATGGAACCGTCCTGGACGGCGAGTGCGCTCCGGTGCTGCATGGCCACGTCGCGGACCTGTTCGTGGTCCCGGCGGTGGCCGACGGCCCCGAAAGCGCAGTGGTCTTCCACGTCGTGGCGGCCGACGCACCCGGGGTCACGGTCACACGCCTGCCGTCGTTCGACATCACCCGTCCGGTCGCCAAGTTGCAGCTGGCAGAGGCTCCGGCTGAAGCGTTGATCGCGGGTTCACCCGACGAGGTCGAGCGGGTGCTCGACGTCGCCCGAGTGCTACTGGCCGCCGAGATGCTGGGCGGCGCCGAGGCGTGTCTTGAGCTTTCGGTCGAATATGCCTGCCGCCGTCAGCAATTCGGCCGCCCCATCGGATCGTTTCAGGCAGTCAAGCACGCCTGCGCCGAGATGCTGATCGAGATCGACGCGACGCGCGCAGCGGTGATGTTTGCCGCGATGAGCGCCGTAGACGAGCGTGAGCTAAAAATCGCCGCACCGTTGGCCAAGGCGCAGGCCGCCGACACCTACGTCCTGTGCGCCGGCTCGGGTATTCAGGTTCAGGGCGGCATCGCCTTTACCTGGGAACACGACTTGCACCTGTACTTCCGCCGGGCCAAAACCACCGAAGCACTCTTCGGCAGTAGCACCCGCCACCGGGCGCTGCTCGCCGACCGTGTGGGCCTGTAGGACTCTCGTGGACGGCACCGGCATCAAACTCTGCGACGTCCTGGCCCGCCACGCCCGAGTCCGTCCGGACAGCCTGGCGTTCGTCGATGTGCGGCGCCGGTGTACTTTCGCGCAGCTCTACGAGCGGGTGATCCGCCTGACGAACGTGCTGTCCGCGAAGGGAGTTGGTCCGAACGACCGTGTCGCGGTGATCGGCCTGAATTGCCTGGAGCTGATCGAAGTCTGGTTCGCTACCCTGCGGCTGGGCGCCGTCGCGGTCCCGGTCAACTTCCGCCTCGTCGCAGACGAGATCGCGTATGTGCTCGCAGACAGTGGTTCCGTCGCGGTGGTGACAGACTCGGCGTGCGCACCGGCCATCGCGCACGCGCTCAGCAAAGCACCCTCCGTCAACACGGTTCTCAAGATCGGTGGTCTGGATGACCTTGTTGCGGCAGCGGACGGCGTCCCCGTCAACGTCAGAGTTTCGGACGACGCCGCCGCCTTCATCATGTACACGTCGGGCACCACGGGCCTTCCGAAGGGCGCGGTGCTCACACACCGCAACCTCTACCTGCACGCTTTGAGCGTGATCGCCACACTGGGGCTGGGCAGTGACGACAATTGCTGGATGGCACATGCGCCGCTGTTCCACGTCGCCGGTGTATCGGGGATGTTCCCGACGTTCTTGACCGGCGGCACGGTCGTCGTCCCACCGTCCGGCGGCTTCGATCCCGTGGCCGCCATCCGAACGATCGTCGGTGAGCGGGTCACGTCCTGCTGGATGACGCCGGCACAGTGGCAGACGGTCTGCGCATTGCCAGATCTTCGGTCGTGGGATCTCAGCCGGCTGCGTCGTGTTTGGTGGGGCGCGGCACCCGCGTCGACCACCCTGCTGCGCACGATGTTCGATGCCTTTCCGCGTGCGGAGATCATCGCGGCCTTCGGGCAGACCGAATGCAGCCCGATCACCTGCCTGCTGCGCGGACAGGACGCTCTGCGCAAGATCGGATCCGTGGGCACCCCGATGCTGGGCGTCGAGGTGCGCATCGTCAACGACGAGATGGACGACGTTGCGCAGGGCGAAGTCGGCGAGATCGTCTATCGCGGACCGCTGGTGATGAAGGAGTATTGGAAGAAGCCCGCCGAGACCGCGGAAGCCTTTCGCGGCGGCTGGTTTCATTCGGGCGACCTGGTCCGGCGGGACGCTGATGGCTATATCTATGTGGTCGACCGAAAGAAGGACATGATCATTTCGGGCGGTGAGAACATCTACAGCGCCGAGGTGGAAAACGTCGTGGCAGCCCACGCCAAGGTCGCCGAGGTTTCGGTTATCGGAGTGCCCGACCCGAAATGGGGCGAGACCCCGATGGCGGTGATCGTGGCGAGCGACCCGGCAGACCCGCCGACCGACGACGAGATCGAGACGCACTGCCGCGAGCACCTCGCTTCGTACAAGCGGCCTCGCCGTGTCGTGGTCGTGGATGCGTTGCCGCGCAACGCTAGCGGCAAGGTGCTCAAGGCCGACCTCCGCCGCGAGTACGCGCGGTGAAGTCCTACGACGCGGGGCCCGTCGCCACCCCACTGCTGGACGAGACCATCGGGGCGAACTTCGAGCGCACCGCGCTGGCGTACCCCGACGTCGACGCGCTTGTCGACGTGGCCGGTAACCGGCGGTGGACCTACGCCCAACTCGACAGTGAGATCGACTGTCTCGCCCGCGCTTTGATGGCCGTCGGCATCCAGCGCGGCGACCGGGTCGGGATCTGGTCCCCCAATTGCCCCGAATGGACGATCCTTCAGTACGCCACGGCCAAGATCGGGGCCATCCTCGTCTCGGTCAATCCCGCATATCGAACTCACGAATTGTCTCATGTGTTGCGCGATTCGGGCGCTCGGCTGTTGATGTCCGCGACAACCTTCAAGAGCTCCGACTACCGCCGAATGGTTGACGAGGTCCGTTCCGAGGCCCGCGGATTAACCGATGTCGTGTTCCTGGGCACCGCCGACTGGGAGCGGCTGCGGCAGCGCGCCGGCGAGGTGACCGCTGACGAATTGCGGTGCCGGACGGCCACCCTCAGCCCGCGGGATGCGATCAACATTCAATACACCTCGGGCACAACGGGAGCCCCCAAGGGGGCCACCTTGTCGCACCTCAACATCCTCAACAACGGGTTCTTCGTCACCGAACTCATCCGGCTCGGGCCCGGCGATCGACTCTGCATCCCGGTGCCGTTCTACCACTGCTTCGGCATGGTGATGGGCAATCTGGGCTGCACCACCCACGGGGCCACCATGGTGATTCCGGCGGCCGGCTTCGATCCCGCCGCGACGCTGGAGGCGGTCGAAAAGGAGCGCTGCGCAGGCCTCTACGGCGTGCCCACGATGTTCATCGCGATGCTCGGCCAGCCCGACCTCGCTCGTCGTGACCTGTCGTCGCTGCGCACCGGCATCATGGCGGGCGCCACCTGTCCGGTGGAGGTGATGAAGCGCTGCATCGACGAATTGAAACTGTCGGAGCTCTCGATCGCGTATGGCATGACGGAGACCTCCCCGGTGTCCTGCCAGACCCGCATCGACGACGACCTAGAGCATCGAACGACCACGGTGGGCCGGGTTCATCCGCACGTCGAGATCAAAGTCATCGACGTCGGCAGCGGCAAGCTCGTGGAGCGGGGGAAGCCGGGTGAGCTATGCACCCGCGGCTACTCGGTGATGTTGGGTTACTGGCACGACGACGACCGAACTCGAGAGGTCATCGATCGCGACGGATGGATGCACACCGGAGACCTGGCGGTCATGCACGACGACGGTTATTGCGAAGTGGTCGGGCGCATCAAGGACGTGGTCATCCGCGGCGGTGAGAATCTGTACCCACGAGAGATCGAGGACTTCCTGCACACTCACCCGGACATCGACGCCGTGCAGGTTGTCGGCGTTCCCGACGCCAAGTACGGCGAGGAAATCTGCGCCTGGATCAAGATGCGGCCCGACCGTCCACCGTTAGACGCGGATGCCGTGCGGGCGTTTTGCCTCGGGAAACTCGCGCACTACAAGGTTCCGCGGTATGTCCACATCGTCGACGAGTTCCCGATGACGGTCACCGGGAAGGTGCGCAAGGTCGACATGCGGGCCGAAACGGTGCGACTGCTCGGGTTAGAACCCGAAAACTAGCCCGCCGCGGCCAGCGCCGCGTCGTAGTTGGGCTCCTGGCCGATCTCCGGCACCAACTCCGTGTAGGTGACCTTGCCGTCGGGGCCGACCACCACGATGGCTCGGGCGAGCAGACCGGCCATCGGGCCGTCGTTGATGGTGATGCCGTAGTCCTCGCCGAAGCTGCTGCGGAACGCCGACGCCGTCTTCACGTTCTCGATGCCCTCCGCCCCGCAGAACCGGGCGAACGCGAACGGCAGATCCTTCGACACGCATACCACCGTGGCACCGCTGGCGGCAGCGCGCTCGTTGAAGGTCCGCACGCTGGCCGCGCATACCGGTGTGTCCACCGACGGGAAGATGTTGAGCACCACGGGCTTACCGCCGAGCTGGTCGCTACTGACCTCCCCCAGGTCGCTGCCCGTCAGGCTGAAGGCCGGCGCCGGGGATCCGACGCCAGGCAGTTCGCCGACGGTGTTGATTGGGTTTCCTCGCAACGTTATCTGTGCCATGTCGGACAGTCTGCCAAGCCCGCCGCGGCCGCCACGGGCCAGGTCCCCGTGTCCTAATTGGTGGGGTACAAGGCGTAGACGACATATCGGGGCGTGCCCGACACTGAGATCCATGGCTCGCAAGGTGGTGATCGCCGGGTTTCCCGGCGTGCAGGCCCTCGATGTGGTGGGACCACACGACGTCTTCACCGGCGCATCCCTGCTCACCGGGGGCGGGTACGAGGTCATCCTGGCCTCCGTCGGCGGCCAGGCGATCGCCACTCCGACGGGACTGGCCTTTGTCGCGGCGCCGTTGCCGGACCCGGGTTCCCCCGTAGACACCGTCGTGCTGCCCGGCGGCGGCGGTGTCGACGCCGCGCGGTCGGACGCCGAGCTGATCGGCTGGATCAAAAGCGTCGCCGCAACCGCCCGCCGCGTGGTCACGGTCTGCACCGGCGCGTTCCTGGCGGCCGAGGCGGGACTGCTGGACGGGCAGCGGGTGACCACGCACTGGGCCTTCGCCGGGCGGCTGGCCCGCGAGTTTCCCGCGATCGACGTCGACGCCGATCCGATCTTCGTCCGCAGCTCGGACACCGTGTGGACGGCCGCGGGTGTCACCGCGGGGATCGACCTGGCGCTCTCGCTCGTCGAGGAGGACCACGGCACCGAAATTGCCCAGACGGTTGCCCGCTGGCTGGTCCTGTACCTGCGCCGGCCCGGTGGGCAGACACAGTTCGCGGCCCCGGTGTGGATGCCGCGCGCCAAACGGAACTCGATCCGCGCGGTGCAGGAGGCCATCGAGGCGGAGCCGGGCGGCGAGCACAGCATCGACGAGCTGGCGCGTCGGGCGGCGATGAGCCCGCGGCACTTCACCCGCGTGTTCACCGCGGAGGTCGGCGAGGCGCCCGGCCAGTACGTCGAGCGGATCCGTACGGAAGCCGCGCGCCGGCAGTTGGAGGAGACCGACGACACCGTCGTCGCGATCGCCACCCGCTGCGGCTTCGGCACCGCGGAGACCATGCGGCGCAACTTCCTTCGCCGGGTCGGCATTCCGCCGGACCAGTACCGCAAGGCATTCGCCTGAAACGAAAGGACACCCATGACTCAAATCGCGATCGTGACCTATCCGGGCTTCACCGCGCTGGACATGATCGGCCCGTATGAGGTGCTGCGCAACCTGCCGGATGCCGAGGTGCGGTTCGTCTGGCACGAGGCGGGCCCGATCACGGCCGACTCGGGCGTGCTGGTCATCGGGGCCACCCACTCGTTGACCGAAACGCCTTCGCCCGACGTCGTTCTCGTGCCCGGTGGCCCGTCGACACCGGTCCATGCCCGCGACGACGTACTGCTGGATTGGCTGCGCCGGGTCCACCAAACCGCCCGATGGACGACGTCGGTGTGCTCGGGGTCGGTGATCCTGGCGGCCGCGGGCCTACTCGAAGGACGCCGCGCCACGTCGCACTGGCTGACAGTCCCGGCGTTGAAGGCGTTCGGCGCCGTCCCGGTGGGCGACGAGCGGATCGTCCACGAGGACGACGTCGTCACCTGTGCGGGGGTGTCGGCGGGACTCGACATGGCGCTCTGGCTGGCCGGCGAGATCGGCGGCGAAGCCCGCGCCAAGGCGATCCAACTGCTAATCGAATACGACCCACAGCCGCCGTATGACTCCGGCCATCTGTCGAAGGCGTCGGCGACCACGAAGGCGGCCGCCACCGCGCTCTTGTCCAGGGACAGCATGAAGCCGGCCAACATGAAGGCGGCCACGATGCTGGCGTGGGAGCAGGTGCTGGCGGCCGTGCGGTCGCGGCGACGGAGGCGACAGCCGACCCCCGCCTAGTTCCATGGTGGCGACCCGCTGCGCCCGGCCACGCCGCGCTTGCGATCGCCACGGTCCGATGGTGGCGACCCGCTGCGCCCGGCCACGCCGCGCTTGCGATCGCCACGGTCACGCGTTGGGCTGCAGGATCTCCTCGGACGCGAGCTTGCCGCCGGCCTCCAGCCAGGCGGCCACCACACCGGGGGCGTCGCGGTTGGGGTTGTAGATGTCCTCCTCGCTGGAGAACAAGCCGTTGCCCGCGTAGACGAGCCGGGTCCAGTTCGGGAACCAGAAGGGCTCACCCTTTGGATCCGTCGGGTGATCGAGCAGATTCTTGATCATCACGACGACGGCGTCGTTGTCCTCGTCATAGGCGGTCCAGCCGGACGGAAATCGCATGTGCGGGAAGGGCGCCATGACGGCGACGATCCAGTCCCGCACGGCCTCGCGGCCGTGAAACACTCCGTAGTGATGTTCGGTGTAGACGACATCCTCGGTGAAAAGGTCGGCGAACGGGCGCCAATCGCCCGAGGAGCTGCACCCCTCCACGACCCGCGTGTAGTTCTCGATGGCTTGCTCGATTTCTGCCCTGGTGAATTTGCCCATGGCGGACACACTAGAACGTGTTTCCGTTAGGGGTCGCATGTCTGGGATAGGGATATCGGATGAACGTCTTGAAGTTGTTTGATCTGCGTGGCAAGCGGGCGCTGGTGACCGGGGCATCCAGCGGCATCGGGAAGAAAGTGGCGCAGGCGTATCTGCAGGCGGGCGCCGACGTGGCCATTGCCGCGCGGCGTGCCGAGGGCCTGGAACAGGTGGCCCGGGAGATCGCGGCGGACGGTGAAGGCAGGGTCGTGCCCATCCGCTGCGACGTGACCCAGCCCGATCAGGTGACCGAGATGCTGGACCGGGTGACCGCGGAGTTGGGCGGCATCGACGTCGCCGTCTGCAACGCTGGCATCGTCGCGGTGACCCCGATGCTGGACATGTCTCTGGAAGAGTTCGAACGCATCCAAAACACCAATGTCACAGGTGTTTTCCTGACCGCGCAAGCGGCCGCGAGGGCGATGGTCCGCCAGGGTCAGGGCGGCGCCATCATCACCACGGCCTCGATGTCGGGCCACATCATCAACATCCCGCAGCAGGTGGGCCACTACTGCACATCCAAGGCGGCCGTCATTCATCTCACCAAGGCCATGGCCGTGGAGTTCGCACCGCACAACATCCGGGTCAACAGCGTCAGCCCCGGATACATCCGCACCGAACTCGTGGAGCCGCTGGCCGATTACCACCGCCTCTGGGAGCCGAAGATACCGCTCGGGCGGATGGGCCGCCCCGAGGAGCTCACCGGCCTGTACCTCTACCTGGCCAGCGAGGCTTCCAGCTACATGACCGGATCCGACATCGTGATCGACGGTGGATACACCTGCCCGTAGCTATGCGACAACACTGCGGCGCCCGAAACGGGTTCGCACACCTGGCGAAAACAGCGCGCGCAACCGGTCGCCGGCGGGGCGCACCATGCTGGCCGCCACCAATTCGTCGTCCAGCTCGACGATGTCGGCCGCGTGCAAGGGCCAGGTTTGGTGTTCGTTCGGTACCCACCAGGTGCGGCCGGCCTTGCGGGTGTGCGCGCCCCAGCGGGCGGTGAGCCAGATTTCCAGCGGTGTCGGTTCCACGGGGCCGCCGATGGCCACCTCGATGCGACTGCGCAACCCGCGGCGGGGCCACCGGCGCACGCTGTGGTACGTGACGCGGTCGCCGTGCCGGTTCATCCGCATCCTCGCCCAGGTATAGGGAACCCCGAGGCCGGCCCGGATGACCGGCACGACGGCCAGCCGCGACGTTTCCAGCGACCGGAACAGCACACCGTGCCGGCCGGAGTCGTCGACGGAATACAGCCGGACGTTCGTCTCGGGGAAGCTGCCGAAGTACGGAAGCGGAAGTGCGGAACCAACTTTGGTGCTCTCCATGACAAACGGAACCAACCCAACGTAGGTCATTCCGTCGACGAAGACGTCGGGTCGGGTGCCGGGCGGGTACATCGCTTCGACCGTGTCGGGCCGCACCGGCCAATGGATGAAGGTGAGATCACGCCAGCGCTGGTCGAAGGTGACGGGTCCGCGAAGCGGCGGTGCGATGACCGGGTAGCCCGTGAGGCTTTCGCTCCCGTCGGGGTCGCCGGGCGTCGCGGTCATCCCTCCAGCTCCCCGGAGACCCTCCGCTCGATGGAGGCTTGTGTCGTGGCCGGCAAGACGAGTAGGCCATCGAGTTCCTGACGCGCCAACTCGTGGGCGTGCCGGCGTTCCTGTGGTGTCGCCGCCGGGTCCGACGCGACGCGTAGCAGGTTCTGGGCGCGCGCGATCCGCTGCTGGTCGGCCCGGGAGAAGTCGCTGCGCCGCCTGCGTATCGCCTCCGCCTCCGCGGCGTTCAACGCGGTCACGTAATCCTCGACGGCGGCCCGGTATTGCGCGGCGGTCTCCCGGTCGTCGAGAAGATCTTCGGCTTTGACCGGCCGCAGAAAGTCGGCTCGGAGCTTGGCTTTGTGGAAGGCGACCGTGAGCGGGTCGCGCATGTCGGTCATGAGCGGGAAGTCGAGGAGCTTGGCGACGTCGAGTTCATACTCGAGCCAGCGCGCGTCGGTGCGGCTGTGCTCCTCGAGGACGCGGCGTAGCGACCGCCACTGGGCGACGTGATTGTCGCCGGTGCCCGCGGTGACGGCAGCGTCGGGGATCGGTGCATGCTGTTGGGGTTCCGCGGGGCGCCGTCGGTTGGCGCCGAAAGCGCGCACCGCGGCGACGGTCGCACCCGCCAGGGGCAGGATCACGATCAACAGCTCCGCCAGCCGGATGAGTAAACCCACATGGCCAGGATGCCACTAACGAGCGGCCGATACGCCGAGCGTGGGGCCCAGGGACGAATCCAGGGCCATTCCCGTACGTAGGGCCCACACCGGATGCACGGGCGACGGCTCGTATGCGGGTTATACGGCCAGCGCTTCCTGGTGGGTGCGTATTCAGTTATCTCCGCACCCGACCCGGTCGGGCATGGCAGGCTGGCCTCTGTGACCATGGCCGATGCGGCACGGATTGCCTTTCAGCTCAGCCTTTTCGTGGTGATCCTCGGTTACGGGTTGACCGTTCAGTTCGCTGACGTCACCTACCTGCTGCGCCTGCCGGATCTGTTGGCCCGTTCGCTGTTGTCCGTGCTGGTCGTGGCGCCGGTGATCGCCGCAGTATTGGTGTCCGCTTTGGACCTGCGGCCCCAAGTGGCCATTGCGCTTGTCACTCTGGCGATTTCACCTTTACCGCCGCTGCTGCCCCGGCGGGGGGAAAAGGCCGGCGGGCGCACGCAGTACGGGCTCGGCCTTGTCATCGTGCTGGCCGTCCTGGCCGTTCCGGTGATCTTTCTGGCGGCGTCCTTGATCGGGCGCGTGTTCGGGCGCCAGTATGTCGCACACCCTTTGGCAATCGCGGAGCTCATGTTGATGTCGGTGTTGGTGCCGCTCGTCGCGGGCATGGTGATCCGAAGGCGCTGGCCGCGGATCGCCTCCCGTGTCGAAGGTCCGATCGACCGTGTGCAGCGGTTGGCCCTGCCGGTGGCCATGGTCATCCTCCTGGTCGCCGCGGCGCCGAGCATGTGGAAGCTCTTGGGCGAATCGACATTGGTGGCGATGGTGCTGTTCGTGGGCAGCACGGTCGTCGTCGGGCATGTGCTCGGCGGGCCCGAACACCAGTCATCGGCGGTGTTGGCTTTCGCCAGCAGCTGCCGTCATCCCGCAACGGCGTTGACCATCGCATCGGCGAACTTTCCCAACGCGGACGAACACGGAGCCGTTGCGCTCTACGGTCTGGTCACCGCCGGGATAGGCGCGATCTACACCTTCTGGATGCGACGGCACGCGGCCGCAGCACCGGCCTGACCGGGCCGGCTACACAATCCCGAAGCCGCGCAAGGCTTTTACCGCGAACCAGGTACCGAAAATCAGGCCTGCCACGATCACGATGGGCCGGTCGTGTGCCTGCAGCCAGCGCAAGACGCGGTCCAACAAGGCGCGTGATCGTTGTGGAAAAAATGCTGCTGCACCGACTATGAGCAGGTTCGCGCTCGCGGCAAGCGCCACGAAAAGAACGTACGAACCGATATTGGCGGGTCGGCTCAAGTTCGCGTTGCCGATCACGCTGATCGCCGCCAGCGTGAAGACCCAGGCTTTTACCGACACGGTGATGACGCCGGCGCCGATGAGGAAGGCCTTGCTGGGTGTGGCCGACGTCAGCATGGTCATCCACTTCGGTGGTGGGGCGTTGGGGTTGTCGCCACTGAACAACTCCCGCGCCGCGGTAACCAAAAACAGCACGGCCACCACCAACAGCACGGTGGACACGATCCAGTGGTGCGGGTGACTGGAGTCGGCTTCGCGCTTGCCCCAATGCAGCATCGTGCCGAAGAGGAGGCCTTGCAGCAGGCGCGTGCTGACATGCCCCGCGACCCAGGCGCCGGCCGACCGCACGCGCGACGGGGTGCCGAGCAGCATGATCGTGATGACGATCTCGATCGGTTCGAGCGCGCAGCCAAGGATCAACGGAATAAGGCTGCTCCACATGGTGAGCACTTATTGCGCTCCCAGCGCCGCGCGCGTCTCCGCCTCGGCGATCGCCGCGGCCAGGTCGGCGGGTTGCGGACGCACGGTTGCGTCGATTCGGTCGATACGGCCCGTGAACCGGAAATCGTGCCCGTACGGCGCGACGGGGGAACCGGTGTCGGTGCCGATGTCCAGCGTCTCGCCGCTCATCGAGAAGCGAAACGGCACAGTCCGCTCGAGGCGCCCGCTGGCGACCTCGGCATCGTTGACGTGCAGTGACACCGAGGCGCCTCTCCCCAGCCCACCGCCGTCGTAGTCGAAAGAAACCCCCAGTGCGACTGAGCCTTCCGGTAGAGATTCGTCAGCCTTCACGGTGGTGAGCTCGTGGCCGAAATAGTTGTAGGCAAAGTGCGGAATGCCATCGCGTAGGTACAAACTCCAACCGGCCATCGCCCCGCCGATGCTGATCACCACTCCCTCTGCGCCACCCGTCGGTATGGCCAGTTGCGCCCGTAGCTGGAAGGAGGCGCTGGTGTAGCTCAGCGTCACCGGCTCGGGAATGCGCACCTGCCCGGCGTAGTAGGTAACCGAGGTACGGTCGGCCAGCAGGCTTGGCCGGTTGACGGGCAGCGCGCGGGCCAGCGTCGCATCACTGAGCGGGTAGACGTCGTATTTGCGCGCCTCGGTGTCGAATACGCCCTTGAGCTCGGCGAGCTTGTCGGGACGTTGCGCGGCAAGGTCGACGCCCTGGCTGAAGTCATCGGCGAGGTGGTAGAGCTCCCAGCATTCGGTGTCGCCGAATGGGGTCGCACGCTGGGCGCGGATCCAGGGCAGTCGGCCGTGAAAACACGAGGCGATCCAACCATCGTGGTACACGGCGCGATTACCGAAGATCTCGAAATACTGCGTGGTTCGGCGACTGGCCACGGCGGCGTCGTCGAACGAGTACCGCATGCTGACACCCTCGACCGGCTTCTGGTCGACACCATTGACGCGGGCGGGCATCTGGATGCCGGTCGCTTCAAGGATGGTGGGGACGATGTCGATGACATGGTGGAACTGGCTGCGCTGCTCGCCCGCCGCAGTGATGCCGTGCGGCCACGAGATCGCCAGTCCGTTGCGGGTTCCCCCGAAATGCGACGCCACTTGTTTCATCCATTGGAAGGGTGCGTCGAGCGCCCATGCCCAGCCGACGTTATAGTGGTTTTCGCATCGCCGCGTGCCGAAGTCGGTCACGTGGGCCAGCAGCCATTCGGGGTCTTCGGGCATCCCGTTCTGGAACGCCGGTGAGCTCCAGGCGCCGTGTATCGTTCCCTCCGCCGACGCGCCGTTGTCGCCGCACAGGTAGATGAACAACGTATTGTCCCACTGTCCTAGCCCTTCAATGGCGTCGATGACCCGCCCGATTTGGGCGTCGGTATGGGCCAAGAAGCCGGCGTAGACCTCCATCAATCGCCGGGCCACCGGCTTGTAGCGGTCGTCGTAGTCGGTCCACGCGGGTATCTGCTCGGGTCGCGGTGTCAGCCTGGCGTCGGAGGGGATGACGCCCATTTCGACTTGTCGGGCATAGGTCCGTTGTCGCAAGGCATCCCAGCCGTCGTCGAATTGGCCGGCGAACCGATCCGACCATTCCGGCCACACCTGGTGGGGACTATGGGTAGCGCCGGGCGCGAAGTAAAGAAAGAACGGCTTGTCCGGTGCCGACGTCTTCTGCAGCCGGATCCAGTCGGTCGCCTTGTCGGCGAGGTCTTCGGTCAGGTGGTAGTCGTCGCGGCCAAGGTACGGCTCGACGGGCGTGATCTGGTCGTAGAGCGCGGGTTCGTACTGGGAAGTGTCCCCGCCCAGGAAGCCATAGAAGCGTTCGAATCCGAGTCCGGTCGGCCAGCGGTCGAATGGGCCCGCGGGTCCGGTCTCCCATGTCGGGGTGAAGTGCGCCTTGCCGAACAGCGCGGTGCTGTAGCCGTTCAGCCGCAGCACCTGCGCAACCGTGGCGGTGCTCTGCGGTATCACGCTGTCGTAACCCGGGAATCCGTAGGCGATCTCGCAGATGGTGCCCATGTGTGCGCTGTGGTGGTTGCGACCCGTCAGCAGTGCGGCGCGCGTCGGAGAGCACAGCGCGGTCGTGTGGAATTGGTTGTAGCGCAACCCCGCACCGGCGACGCGGTCCAGCGCCGGGGTCGGGACGGGCCCGCCGAACGTTGCCGCGGCACCGAATCCGACGTCGTCGAGCAATACCACGACGACATTGGGAGCGCCGGCGGGTGGATAGACGATCGAGGGTTTGACTGGTGTGGATGCCTCGGCCGAGGGATTGATGACCTTGTCGAACCCTTCGTTCCCGCGGGGCAGGTCAACCATCGCGCCTCCTGGTGCTGGTGTACGGACTCCCGACCGCCCCCCGTGCAACTTCGGCGTATTCACCGTAGTGGACAGCGGGTTTTCGCCAGCATCAGGTCTGGGGTCGCACTCCCAGCACGTCGCGAAACAGCGCCTGCCGCAACGCGAGTTCCCGCGGGTCGCTCCACAGGTGAAAACCCAGCCTGTTCATGACGTAGGCGAAGCCGACGCCGGTATCCGGGTCGGCACAACCGAACGACCCACCGAAGCCGGGGGTTCCGAAGGCCTTGTCCGACGAGCCGAATTCGAAGTGCGGCACGGGTTTACAGAAGCCGAGCGAGTAGGCCACGTCAACGTTCATCACCTTGTCGCGCACCCCGTCGCGTGGCGGGGGCGCCGGCGCCGCCAGCGCATCGAGGGTGTCGCCGCGGAGACCCAGTTCGGCTCCCCCGGTGGCGGCGCTGCCGTACAGGCGCGCCACCGAGCGGGCGGTGCCGATGCCGTTCGCCGACGGGATCTCGACCGCCCGAACATCGTCGCGGTTGTAGTCGCCGTTGAACGGGTTGACGCCGCGCGGAACCGCGATGGCGCGCGCGGTCAGGCCGACCGGATTGAGCGAGGCGCCCACGAACCCGGCCGGCATCACGTTCAGATGCAACAGCGTTTCCGCGCGGACCCAGTTGTGGACGTGCGCGATCCGCTCCCGATCGACCGAGTCCGGCAGGCCGATGTGGAGGTCGAGCCCCAGTGGGCGGACGATCTCGTCGGCCATGAAGCGGCCCAGCGTGCGGCCGGCCGGGTCGGTCCGGCGGATCAATTCGGATTCGTACCAGCCGAGCGTGATCGCGTGGTAACCGTGCCGCAAGCCCGGCCGCCACGCCGGCGCCTGGGCCGCCAGGATCGGCGCCAGCCTGGCGGGATCGGCGACGTCGGCCAGCGTCGGCTTCGGTTTGAGCGCGCACAGTCCGGCCTGATGCCCCAGGAGTTGGCGGACCGTCACGTCGCCCTTGCCGGCCTGCGCGAATTCCGGCCAGTAGTCGGCGACCCTGGCGTCATAGGAGACGAGTCTGCGGGACACCGCGACGGCCACGACCAGGGCGGCGACCCCTTTTGTCGTGGAGAACATGTTGACCATCGTGTCGGGGCGCCATGGTTGTTTCGCCAGCCCGTTTCGGTAGCCGCCCCACAGGTCGACGACCTTGACGCCGTCGCGATAAACGGCGACTGCGGCGCCCACCTCGGCACCGTCGCGGAAACTGGCGCGAAAGGTGTCGGCGACCTTTCCGTACCCGGCATCCACGTCGCCGTGGATCTGATCCGCCGACACCGCAACCTTGAGAACCATTGGCGTGCCTCCGAGTGGAGACTAAGCCAGCGGCGGCGACCAGCAGGGCTTTTCGGGCCGTTCCACTGGCTCAGCGCGCGCCGAGGCTGCCGCTCAGGTACTGGGCGCGGCAGGCCCGGCGCGCCAGCTTGCCGCTGGTGGTGCGCGGGATGGCGCCGGCCGGCAGGAACCGCACGTCGGCGACCGGCAGTCCGTGGCGGTGCACGACCGCGGCCCGGATGGCCTCGATGGCCGGCTGCGGGTCGGCGCGACTGGTGCCCGTCGCCCGCTCGGCGACGATCACCAGTTGTTGACCGGTGTCGCGGGCCGGCACGGCGAAGGCGGTCACGTATCCGCGCCGGACCATCGGGGACGCTTCGGCGACGGTTGCCTCGATGTGCTGCGGGTAGTGGTTGCGGCCGTCGACGGTGACCATGTCGGCGATCCGGCCCGTGACATACAGCTCGCCGTCGAGGTAGGTGCCAAGGTCCCCGGTCCGCAACCACGTGCCTTCGACGCTGGCGCCCTCGGCGTGGCTGCCCTCGCTGAGCCGCGACCGCAGCCGGGCGTCGAACGCCCGCCGGGTGTCCTCGGGCAGGCCCCAGTAGCCCCGACCGACGTTGTTGCCCTGCAGCCAGATCTCGCCGACATGACCGTCGGGCAGTTCCGCCCCGGCCGCCGGGTCGACGATGACGGCCCATTCGCTACGGCCCACCTGGCCGCAGGACACTTGCGCCACGGCTTCGGGGGCATCCGCCGCGACCCGCAACGCGCGCCCGGCGCCCAGCTCGTCGCGGTCGAAGTACGCGGCCGTCGCCGCGGCGGCGGGCGCGATGGTGGCGACGAACAGGGTGGCCTCCGCGATGCCGTACGAGGGCTTGAACGCGGTCGGCGGTAATCCATACGGGGCGAACGCCTTGTTGAAGGTGTTGATCGCCTCGATGCTGACCGGTTCGGACCCGATGATCAGCACCACGTTGCTCAAGTCGACATCGTCACCCGGCGCGGGCAGCCCCCGCTGGGCGGCCCATTCGTAGGCGAAGTTCGGCGCCGCGGTGACGGCGCGGCCCGCTTGCGCCGACAAGGCTTTGATCCAGCGCTGCGGCCTGCGGACGAACGCGGCGGGCGACATCAGCGTGGAGTGTCCCCCGTAGACCGCCGGGAAGCCGATCATCGACAGGCCCATGTCGTGGTAGAGCGGTAACCAGCTGACACCGTGGGTGTCGCGGTCGAGCAGGTCGATCGACAGGATCATCTGCACGAGGTTGGTGCCCACCGCCCGGTGCGTGATCTCGACGCCGACCGGGGGCCGCGTCGCGCCCGACGTGTATTGCAGGTGGGAGATGTCGTCGTGGCGCAACTCGGTGGGGGCGAACGATTCCCGCGCCGAGTCGGGGATCTCGTCAATGACGATGACCCGCGGCCGGCGCAGCTGCGGGAGGGTGCTCAGAAAATCCTCGACCGCGCCCCGCGCCGCCGTTGTCGTCAATACGGCCGTCGGCTGCGAATCGCGCAGGGCCGTGTCCAGGCGCTCGGCGTGTCCGGGCAGCTCGGGCGCGAACAGCGGCACCGCGATGGTTCCGGCCTTGATCGCCGCGTAGAAACCCATCACATAGTCGAGGCCCTGCGGCGCCAGGACCGCGACCCGCTCGCCGTGACCGGCGGCCTGTTGGACGTGCGCGCCGATGGCTTCCAGCCGCATACCGAATTGGTCCCACGTCACCTCTTCGACATGCCCGTCGGACGAACGGTTGTAGTCCAGGAAGCGGTACGCCACCGCGTCGCCGACGTTCGCAATGTTGCGGTCGATGAGCGAGATCAGCGTGACGCCCGGCGGCAATGCGATGCCGCCCTGGGCATCCAGGCAGTCCTCGATCTCGAGCAAGCCGGGGACACCTTTGGCGTGTGGCCGGGAACCGGAGTTCATGGACCCACTGTAGGCACGGCGATGCGGCAACCCGCGGTGCCGGGAACGTGATCATCGGCACGCGGCGCGCGAAGGACGTTGACTGGGAATCCAATCCGCAGTCAGCCCCCCGTGCGTCGCGGCGCCCAAGGCCCCACTCCGACGCGGCGCGTCGTGAGCGGTAGCGTACGCGCGAGCGACCGGCAGGGTCGTGAGGATTGCCCAAGGGAGTTGGTCATGTCAGGCAGGACGTTTTCGTTCGAGGTCGCCCGTACCAGCAGCGCGCCCGCCGCGACGCTGTTCCGCCTCGTGACCGACGGCGCGAACTGGTCGAAGTGGGCCAAGCCCATCGTCGTTCACTCGAGCTGGACGCGACAGGGTGATCCTGCGCCGGGCGGGATCGGGGCGGTCCGCAAGCTCGGGATGTGGCCGGTGCTCGTGCAGGAGGAAACCGTCGAGTACGAGCAAGACCGCCGGCACGTCTACAAACTCATCGCGCCGTCGAATCCGATCAAGGACTACGTCGGCGAGGTGGTCCTTACACCGAACCCGTCAGGCGGCACCGACATCCGCTGGACCGGCTTGTTCACCGAGAAAGTCACCGGGACGGGTCCGATGATGCGGTCGGCGATGGCGGGAACTGTCCGGTTCTTCGCGGGCCGCCTGGTGAAGGCGGCCGAACGCGAATCCGGCGGCGCACAATAGAGGCATTGCCAATTGCGCTGTGTGCGTAGCGTTCTCACACAGTGGTCGGCCTTTGGGCGCCGCTATTTGAAGCTAAGGTCGCCCCGGTGCTTGTTGGTCACCATGAGCGCAACGGTTAACAGGGCGGGTCCCCCGGAACCGCTCTTTCCCGGTCTTCTCGCTCAAACGTGAGGTCGCAGCACCGGAGTGCGACCGCTCAGAATACGCTGCAAACCAGACCCCCTGGAGACTGTTCGCAGGTGCACCCCGAAATGCCGAAGGCACTGCAGGCGATCATCAGGGCAACGATGATTTTGGTGACTCGCGACATGGCTCCACCCCGTTATCCTCGTGCTGAACTAATTGCCCGAGGGCATTAACGTTCCGCTCGTGAGGGAACCGACCAATAGGGTCTTTCGCCCTTAAATTCCGCCGTAATGCCGACCGTCCGCGCTGGTGGCTGTGTGGGCCCCTGTGGTCTGTGTCGGATCTCTGTTGGCCGTCGAGAACGCCTGCGGCGCTGAGTAGTTCGGCGGCCAGCCCGCCGCGACCGCGTCGAATCAAACAGGGTTGGTAGGACGCTTCTCGCTTTCATACTTCTTCGTCATGTGCTCAACGGCGTCCAACTGCGATTGCGCGAGGCTTTCCCGGGCCTGTCCGGCACGCGCGGCGGCATCCAGCGTCGGCTGCGCCTGGCCCTGGAAATGCGGCATGACTTCGGCGGCAAACAACTCCGCAGACCGTCTGGTGGCGGCCGGGTTGGCCCACTCGTGACCCATCTGCAGCATGCAGCCAAACCCGCCGGACTGATCCCACAGCCGCTGCACCTGTTCCCGCGCCCGCTCGGGCGTGCCGATTACGCCCGCCCCGTTGTCGTTGATGACGTCGATCATCTCGTCTAGCTGCTCACCCGGCATCGTCATCTGCGGGAAGGCGGCCACCTTCTGGAAGTACCGGAACCACGGCTCGATGCCGAACTTGACCTCTTCCCGGGCCTGCTTCTCCGTCTCGGCGAGGTGGAACAGGCCGACCAAGCTCCAGTTCTTGCGGTCGACCTGCGTGCCGAAGGCCGCCGCGCGCTCCTCGACGATGCCCCAGTGATAGGAGAGCGCGTTGAAACCCTCGACGGTCAACGTCGCCCCGATCGACAGCAGGCCGATGCCATGCTTGCCGGCCAGCCGGGCACCCGTCGGCGACGCGACCGCGGCAACCGCCAGCGGGATCCCGCCGTCGGAATAGGGGGCGAGTTGCAACTCGGCGTCGAACAGCTGGTGTGTGGCCGTCTTGGCGCTCACCGTCTCCCCTGCCAGCAGCCGGACCACGATGTCGAGATTCGTCTCGAGCAGCTCGCGCGTGTCAGTGGGGGTAAGTCCGATCATGGACGAGTCGCTGGGCAGGGATCCCGGTCCGACACCGCCGATGATCCGGCCATGGGTGAGGTGATCCAGCAGCATCAGCCGGTCGGCGACCCACAGCGGGTTGTGGTACGAGAGCGAAATGACCCCGGTGCCAAAGCGAATCCGCTTGGCGCGCTCGGCCGCGGCGGCGATGAAGATCTCCGGCGAGCTGATGATCTCGCTGCCGGCCGAGTGGTGTTCGCCCAACCACACTTCGTCGAAGCCGAGCGCGTCAAGGTGCTCGATGAATGCGAGGTCACGCTGCAACGCGAGGGTCGGATTCGTGCCGGCCCGATGGAACGGCGCGATGAAATAACCAAACCTGAGCTTCGCCATCGAAGTCCCCTTGCATCCGAGTTGGCCAGAACCATAACGCGAATGCGGTCTTCGGCCTAGGCAGTCACGTTAGAACGCTCAGTGCTGTCTGTTATCAGCCGGCGGGGCCAGGTAATCCCGGCCCCGCCGACTAGGGGAGCAAGTCTTTTGCCGTGGCGTGTTACCGCTGGCTCAGCGGACGGATTTCAGGAGCCGCCGCAGACATTGCCGATGCAACCGCCGCCGCCACCCGGGCCGCCGCCGCCGCCCCCGACGCCGGGGATGCTGCCGCCACCGCCGCCAGGTCCGCCGCCGCCGGTCGGGCCACCGGGGACCCCGCCGCCACCGCCGCCGGGCCCGCCGCCGCCGGTCGGGCCACCGGGGACCCCGCCGCCACCGCCGCCGGGCCCGCCGCTGCCCGTGGGGCCGCCGGGGGCGCCACCGCCGCCCTCGGGTGTGGACGGAGCCACGCTGGACGAAGACGAGGGCGCGGTCGTCGGTGTCGTGGTGCTGCTCGGTCCCTTGTTGCCCCCGCCGCCGCACCCGACCGCGAGCACGAGCATGGCCGCACCGCCGAAGAGCGCGACGGAGGTCCTGGCTGTAGATCTCATCGAAGCCCCCAATCCCCACTTGCACCACGGCAACTGGTCCATTTCTCCTTACCCCGGCACGCAGGCGCGCAAACGGGTTTCGGGGAGTTCGCCCGACGAGACGCGGATGGCCCATCACTGGGATGAGCCATCGGGAAAACGGTTCGACTGGCAGTCGAGACCGCACACGCGCGGCGACCGGTGTCGGCTGTAGGCCAAGAGCCGAGGGCGTTAGAGCCGATGGCCCATCTCGGGCTAATGGGCCATCGGCGTTTCAAATCGTATCCCCGGACAACTGTTGCTATCCGGGAATTTACTTATCCGCCAATAGTAAATTTTCTTATTCGTAAATTGGATAGTCCGAGCGCGCGTGACGGCCTCGAACCCGAAGTGCTAACCGTCGGATCCGTTGTCCCCGCAGCGAACGGGCGCTAGCGGGCCGAGTCCCTAGTCTTCCTTGGTGATCAGCTTCCGCAGCGCCACGCGGTCGGGCTTCAGCAACTCCTCGATGCGCGGGCGGTTGACCTCGGCGACGATGATCTCGCCGACCTCCTGGTTGACCTCGCTGAAGATGCCATGCGACTTCATCTTCGAGGTTTGGTACAGGTTGTCCTCCGTCGGCGTGACGTAGTACACCGCGTCCGCCTTGAAGCGGTGCACGAGCCACAGGTGGATCAGCGTCATTAGCCGCTTCTGCCGCAACTTCTCGGCGAAGGTGTTCTGATCGCGCACCGTGAGGATGCTGCGGCCGTGCCGATCCTTGATGGGATCGAAGACGACGTTGGCGAGTTGCTCGTCCCCGTTGCCGTAGATGCCCAGCACCAGCACATCCGACCCGGCGCGCCTCGGCCGCAGCTGCACCCGCAACGTCTCGCCGAGCTGGTAGTGCTCGCTCCACAGCGTCAGCCACTCCTCGAGCAGCTTCTTCGGCACCTCGGTCTGGACCAGATGCTGATGCTGCGTCGAACCCTTGCCCATCGCCTTGGTGGTCGCCGTGCGTCCGGAGGACGCCTGCAGCGCCGCGTCGCTGCGGGGGCCGCCCACCAGCGTCTGCGGCGTGCGGTACGGCGATTCGACCAGGCGCATCTTGCGCTGCAGGCGAGCCAGCGCCAGCATGCCGTCCTGTCTGAGCGAGGTGGCGAACTCCTCGGCCGCGACACCGTCGATCTGGTGACCGCCGTAGGTGATGAAGTTGAAGACGAAGCCCATCTTGCCGAGCTCCTCGGGGAAGCGCTTCATCTCCTCGTCGGTCATCCCGGTGGTGTCCCAGTTGAACGACGGCGACAGGTTGTAGGCCAGCATCTGGTCGGGGAACTTGGCGTGGATCGCGTCGGCGAACTGCCGGGCGTCGGCCAAGTCGGCGGTCTTGGTCTCCATCCACAGGATGTCGGCGAAAGGAGCCGCCGCCAGCGACTTGGCGATCGCATACGGAATCCCGCCGCGGATCTGGTAATAGCCCTCCGGCGTCTTCGCCAGCTCGCAGTCCCACGGCGGGTCGGCGCCGAGTTCTTTGGCCTTCTCCCGCGCGGCGTAGAGCGATGCGGACTCGGAGAACCGGCGCCACTCCTCGGGGCTCATGTCGACGGGCTCGTCCTCCCTTTCGCCGAACTCGAGCACCTCCGCGACGGCCTCGCCGTAGGTCATCAACCCGGCGTCGTCCTCCCAGGCGGCGACGAACCGCGACTCCACCTGGTCGAACAGGTCGTCGATCGAGCCTTGCCCGTCCTCGCGCCGGGCGTTCACGGCGTCGGAGATCAGGCCCTGGATGCCCTGACGCTCGAGCCAGGCGGCGGCGGCGGCGTACTCGGAGTCGGGGAGAGCGTAGAGCAGGTGGCCGTTGAGTTCCTTGACCCCCAGCTCGTAGAAGCGTCGGACCATCGCCAGGAAACAGGACTTATAGGAAGGGATGTTGAGGTTGGTGGCGCCGAGGAGGAACGGCTGGTCACGCTCGTCGGCGCGGCTGTCGATCAGGTTGGCGGCCTCGGCATCGGTGCGGGCGACGATGATGCCGGGAACCCGCATGATGTCGAGCTGGAAGCGAGCGGCGTTGAGTCGCTTGATCTGTTCGTCGGAGGGCACCAAGACCTTGCCGCCCTGGTGGCCGCACTTCTTGGTGCCCGGGCGCTGGTCCTCGATGTGGTAGCCGGCGACGCCGACCTCGACGAAGCGGCGGACGAGGTTGCGCACGTGCGGGTCACCGCCGTGGCCGGTGTCCGCATCGGCGATGATGAACGGGCGGTAGTCATAGACGGGTGTGCTGGCTCGCTGCGCCTCGCTCATGTTCAGGCGCTGGTAGTGCTGGTTGCGGTCGGCGGTGAGCAGGGCGCGGACCAGTACCGCGGCGTCGTCGGGCACCTGGCTCAGGGGGTAGCTGGCGAGGTCGGGTCCGGGGTCTTCGGTGGTCGAGCCCTTGGCCGAGGTTGCCCAGCCGCCGAGGTAGATGCCCTCGATGCCCATCCGCTTCATGGCTACCGCCTGGCCGGGCGAGTACGGCCCGAATGTGGTGATGCTCTTCTTGGCGGCGAACAGCTCCCGTAGCCGGTCGTAGAAGGCGGCCGCCGCTTCGCGCGCCACGATGTAGTCGGCGGGGATGGTGCCGCGTTGCTCCACCACCTGGCGGGCCGTGTACAGGCGGGTGATGCCGGCGAAGCGCGGGCCGTCCATGTATCGCTGCGTGGCGGCGATGTCGTCTTCGTATGAGGTCCGGACTTCAGTGTCCGAGTCAATGATCGCCATGGCCTTACGCTCCCTCGTCGGCGTCGATTCCCTTGAACGTGAGTCTATCCCTGGGGATGACCGTTCAATCAGGGGTCGAAAGGCCCGTGCCAAAACTGTTGTCACATGCCCTACCCCGGCCCGCATCTATCCCTGGCACACTAGACCTCTTGCATCGCGGGCAGGGCCACCGCGGGCGCGGAAGATTTGATTGCGGCGCAAAATTTTCGCCGCGCAACATCTTTCAAGATCAACCGCCGCACGCCACGCCCGCCGGCCGAGGCCGAAATGCGGAAAACCAGCGAACCCAGCAAACCCGAGGTACCGTCAGTGCCGTGCAGACGGAATTGCGCTATGACCAGTGGTACCTCCCCCTTGCGATTGGTGTCGGACTCGGACCGAAACGCAGCGAGCTCAGGGTGGACGCCGAGACCTTACACGTGAAGATGGGCTGGGCATTCGAAGCTCACATTCCCTTGGCGTCGATCACCCGTGCCGAAAGGGCAGACGACCGAGTCTTCCCCCTGGGCGTGCACTACTCGAGCGGGCGCTGGCTCGTCAATGGGTCGGGTAAGGGCCTGGTGGCGTTGACCATTGAACCACCGGTGGACGCGAAAGCGGTCACCCGACCGATATCGCTGCGCTCGTTATCCGTCAGCGTCATCGACCCGGACGCCCTCATTGCCGCCTGCACCGGCCCGCACGTTTAGCCGAGGCCGACGCCCGCGCGGCGGGCCAACCAGTCCCGCTGGCGGCGGACGAATTCCGCGTCGACGACTCTGCCGTGGCCGGGCACGTAGATGGTGTCGTTCCCGCCGACCGCGAGCAGCCGATCGAGGGTGGCCGGCCAGGCCACGAGATCCGAGTCGGCGTCGATGAAGGGATCGGCGGACTCCTCGACAAGGTCACCGGTGAACACGACGACCGGGTCGTCGCCTTCCCCGGGAGCGATCACCACCAAGTCCGAAGTGGTGTGGCCGCGGCCAAGGTGGGTGATCGTCACGGTGCGGTCGCCGAGGTCGATGGCGGCGTCGTAGAGCCCGTGCCGCGGGGGCCGCAACGCCGCGATCGCGCGGTCCAGCTCTGCGGCGTCGGCGCCGTATTGCAACGCGTGCTCGCGCATCCGGTCGGTACCCGACGACAGGTATTCGACCACCTCGGGCGCGCAATAGACTTCCGCGTCCGTAAACAGCGCGGAGCCCAGCACGTGGTCAAAATGCTTGTGCGTCAGGACGATATGGCTGACTGGGCGGCCGGCGATCAGCCGCACGTCGGCGTCGATCGCGGCGGCCTCGGCGAGGGTGGTGCCGGTGTCGACCAGCAATGCCCCGGTGCGGCCCCACACCAGTCCGATGGTGACATCGCAGAACGGCAGCCGGCAGCGATGCGCATTGCTGCTCAACCGTTCCCAGGCGAAATGCACACATAGCACGGTAGCCGCCCGGCGCGGGGGACGGCGGCGTTCTCGTGTGTCAGAAATAGTTGACACGTCGGAATCGGCCGACATAGAAACACAGGGATGGTCGAGGCCTTCCACCGCACGAGGCCCGGCCGGGGTGTCGTCCTCCCCCGCCTTGCCGACACCATCACGCAGGCCTGAGCGGCAAGGAGGAATCCGGTATGCGGGCAGTCGTCATCACCAAGCGCGGCGATCCGTCGGTGCTGCGGGTCCAGCAGCGGCCCGACCCGCCGCCGCCGGGGCCGCGGCAGTTGCGGGTTGCGGTGCACGCGGCGGGAGTGAATTTCGCCGACCACCTCGCCCGCGTGGGCATGTACCCCGATGCGCCGAAACTCCCGGCGGTCGTCGGCTACGAGGTCGCCGGGATCGTCGAGGCGGTCGGTGACGGTGTCGATCCCGGCCGCGTCGGCGAGCGGGTGCTGGCGGGTACCCGGTTCGGCGGCTACGCCGAGCTCGTCAACGTGGCGGCGAGCGACTGCGTGCCGCTGCCGAGCGCGATGAGCTTCGAACAGGGCGCCGCAGTGCCGGTGAACTATGCGACCGCGTGGGCCGCGCTGCACGGTTACGGGTCGCTGCGCGCCGGCGAGCGGGTGCTGGTGCACGCAGCGGCCGGCGGGGTCGGCATCGCGGCCGTCCAGTTCGCGAAGGCCGCCGGAGCCGAGGTGCATGGCACCGCCTCGCCCGCGAAGCATCAAAAGCTCACCGAACTCGGCGTGGACCGGGCGATCGACTATCGCCGCGACGGCTGGTGGCGGGGCCTGGAGCCGTACGACGTGGTGCTCGACGCGCTGGGCGGCACGTCGCTGCGGCGGTCCTACGCGCTCTTGCGGCCCGGCGGAAGGCTTGTGGGATACGGGATTTCGAACTTGCAGCACGGCGAGAAACGCTCGCTGCGGGCGGCGGTGCCGCACGCGCTGGCGATGCTGCGCGGGTTCAATCTGATCGACCAACTTTCGGAGTCCAAGGCCGTGATCGGTCTCAACATGCTGCGGCTGTGGGACGATCGCGGCACGCTGGAGCCCTGGATCGCTCCGCTGACCAAGGCGCTCGAAGACGGGACGATCGCTCCCGTCGTCCACGCCGCGGTGCCGTTCGACGAGGCGCCGGAGGCGCACCGCATCCTGGCGGCTCGGGAGAACGTGGGCAAGGTGATCTTGGTGCCGTGAGTTTCCGGCGGCGTCGCAGCGGCTATCTATCCTCCATGGCTGTCACCGAATCCCGCGAGGTCGTCATCGAAGCGACACCCGATGAGATCCTGGATGTGTTGTTCGACCTCGAATCGCTGACCGACTGGTCGTCGGTTCATCAAGAGGTGGAGGTTCTCGAGCGCGACGACCAGGGCCACCCCATTAGATCGAGGCAAGTGGTCAAACTCGTCGGTGTCAGCGACGAGCAGGAGTTGGCGTACACCGTCCACGACGACGGCGTGGGCTGGACTTTGGTCAGGGCCAATCAGCAACGCGCGCAGGATGGTCGCTACACGCTGATGCCTGACGGAGCCTCCACCCGGGTGCGCTTCGAGCTCACCGTCGACCTATTGATGCCGGTCCCGGGGTTCTTGATCAAGCGGGGGGCCAAGAGCCTGATGGACACGGCCACCAAGGGGCTGCGCAAACGGGTATTGGAGTTGAAGAAGGGCGGCGGGTAGCAGCTGCCCGGCTGCCGAAATCGGGTCCTTCCGGACGGCCGGTGCGCGGGCCACACTGTCTCTATGGAATCGACACTCGTGCGCAGCTTTCACCGCATCGCCGCCGTCATGGTCGGCCTGGCGATCATCGTCGCGCTGGCCGGTTGCGGTGGCCACGACGGCACCCCCATGACGGGGCCGTCGACGCCGAAGGTGACGACCCTGGGGCGGACCGTCGCGGCCGCGCCCCCCGACGGGCCGTTGACCATCACCAGTCCGGCGTTCACCGACGGTGCGCCGATCCCCGTGCAATACACCTGCAAGGGGGCCAATATCCCGCCGCCACTGGCGTGGTCGGCGCCGTCGGGTGCGGCGCTCGTGGTCGACGACCCGGATGCCGTCAACGGGCTGTACGTGCACTGGATCGTGGTCGGAATCGCGCCAGGTCCCGGCAGCACGTCCGACGGCCAGACGCCGGCCGGCGCGACCACCTTGCCGAACACGGGCGGACAGCGCGCATACATGGGTCCCTGCCCGCCGGCGGGGACCGGCACGCACCATTACCGCTTCACCCTCTACCAGCTTCCCAACGACTATCAGCTGCCAGGTGGCCTCGGTGGCGTCCGCGCGGCGCAGACCATCGCCAACGCCGCGACCGCGCAGGCGCAGCTCACCGGAACGTTCGGAGGCTGAGGGCGTCAGGCCATATCGTCGAGGGCCTGATAGCCGGCGTTGTAGCCGGGTGTGAACGTGATACCCGGGCCCCCGTGACATCCCGCGCCGCCCAGGTAGAGACCGCCGATGGGAATCGGGAAGTCGAGAAATCCCTTGGGGCCGGGCCTGTTCGGTCCCATCAAGTCCGGATGCAGCAGGCCGTGGCAGAAGTCGCCGGCGGGCGCGCCGAACATCGTGTTCATGTGGTAGGGCGCGAACGTGATGTGCCGGATCACGATGTCCTTGAAGTTCGGGGCCAGCCGAGTGATCTTGTCGATAACACGTTGTGCCATCACGTTTTTGAGCCGCCCGTGGTCCTGGCGATCGACTTCCACCGGGAAGGCGTAGGCGAAGGCGCTCGCGGCGTGCTTACCGGGCGGCGCCATGCTCGGATCGTGCACGGACGGGATCTGCATTCCCATCGACGGGTTGTCCGGGACGACGCCCCGACGGCAGTTCTCCCAGTGCAGCTGTTGTTCCTCCGGGGCGCCGAAAATCCCGACCGACTGCTGCATGCCTTCTTCGTTCAAAAACTCATACGGCGGCGCGAATTCGGGCAATCCATCGAGGGCGAAGTGAATCTGCACGAAGGAGGCCCGGTGATCGCGGCTGGAAAGCCGCGAGATCAGCTCCGCCGGAACATGTTCCGGCGCGACCAGCTCGGTGAGCGTGACGTCGGGCGCGAGGTTGGAGACCACGATCGGGGCCGTGATGGTCGACCCGTCGCGCAACCGCACCCCGGTCACCGCGCTGTGCTCGACCAGGATCTGTTCCACCTTGTTGCGGAAGCGGATCTCACCGCCGTGGGAGACGAAAAGCTCACACAAGTGGTCGGTGAGCGCGCCGATGCCGCCCTTGAGCTTGGTCATCATCGCCGTGCTGGCCGAGTCGTTTTGGGGGACGGCTAACGCGAAGGCCAGGCAGGTGGCGCTGCCCGGCGTGTAGGGGCCGCGGTAGGTGGAGTTGATCGCCAGGAACGCGAGCATCCCCCGCATGACCGCGTGCTTGTCCTTGTCGGGCAGGTAGCGGTCGATGACGTCCATCGCCGACCCGAACAACATCTCGTGTATCGCCCGCCGTTCGGCGTCGCTGGCGGCGCAGGCATACATCTCGTCGAGGGTCTTGGGCGGTGTGCGGACATCGAAGCGGCCCAGGGCCTTTGCGGGGCCCTGGCTCCAGCTGATCAATTCGGCCATGCCGGTAACGGCTTCCATGCCGTGCCTCTCGGCCAGGTGCGTCATCAGCCGCAGCGGGTCGCGGTAGAAGACCATCGGCTCCTCGCCGTGGTCGCCGATGTTGGTGGACATCACCTCCGGCTCGACCGTGGGCAGGGTGTCCAGCCCCAGATCCTTGGTGATCTGGCTGGCCGTCGGGAACTGCACCGAGCCGGCGATCTCGTACCGGAAGCCGTCGATCAGTTCGACGGTCGCGGCCATGCCGCCCGCGTACGTGTTGGCTTCCAGGCACAGCGTTCGGAGGCCCGCGCGCTGCAGGACCGCGGCGGCGGTCAATCCGTTGTGCCCGGCTCCCACGACTATCGCGTCACAGTCCGGCATGGCTTTCTCCTTGGGTCGGCGCGTGACAAGAATATGTCAGTACTGACATAATTGGAAGATGTCAGTCCTGACGGATTCCGACCGGCTGGGATACCATCTCGGTGGGATGAGTGCGCCGACGAACCGCCACGAACTACGCCGACGATCGACGCACGAGGCGCTGCGTCGGGCGGCATTGAAGTGCTCTGCGCGCAAGGGATTCGCCAACGTCACCGTGACCGAGCTGGCCCGGGAGGCCGGCGTCACCGAGCGGACCTTCTTCCGCCACTTCCCCACCAAGGAGGCGGTGCTCTTCCAGGACTACGAAACGCAGCTGGAGTGGCTGGCCGAGGCGCTCGCCGGCCGCCCCGCCGCCGAATCGCTCTTCGATGCGGTGCTGGCGAGCGTCGCGGCCTTCCCGCACGACCTGGAGGTCGTCCGCCAGGCCGCGACGGCACGCGCGGAACTGATCAGCGCCGAGCGCATTGCCGGTCATCTGCGCGTCGTGCAAGCGTCGTTCGCGCAAGTGCTGACCGACTTCGTCAAGGGCCGCAATCCGGGCGCGGCGAACATCGATCTGCTCGCCGAGGTCACCGGCTCAGCCCTCGCCGCCGCCCTCGTTGTAACAGTGGAGCATTGGGGCCGCAACGGCTGCACCGGCGACCTCGGCGAACTGGTTGCGGCCAGCCTCGAGCTGCTGCGCTCGGGTTTGGCCTTCCCGCCCCGTTGAGGGTGCGCTGAGGGCGACGACACGCCGACGAACGCCGCCATGGGCGCACACGCGAAGCCGCGGGCGCACACTCGAATGCCGGGCTCAGTACAGGGGTGACCAGTCCGATGTCCGCAGCAGGCGACTCTGCCACTGGTCGCGGTACTGCAGCGCGTCGAACATGTAGCTGCCCGGGACCCGGTGTTCGGGGGGAATCTCCTTGGTCAGCAAGTGCACCAGCGCCGCATAGTTGTTGGAATCGTCAATCTTCTGCCACAGCATGGCCTCTCGTCGCCGATGGCTGCCATGCGCCACCTGGAAGCAGGCCTGGATATCGAGGATGCGCATTCTGGCCGGCGCCTGGGACAGCGGCCGGTAGTAGATCTCGTCCCACGAGCGGATGTAGTCGTCGAGCGGCGCGTACGGCCAGCCGGTGTCTTCCATGAACATCGTCAGCGGGTGTGTCTCACCCGTGGTGGGCACGCCTGCCAGGTCGACGGTCTGCAGCGGTGACCAGGTGACCGGCAGCAGCAGCTTGCCCGTCACTTCGTGGCGCAGGTTGTCCAGTTCGCGCATCCACGGCCGAAGGTCACCGCTCTGGGCTCTGCGCGCGAGCCTTTCCCAGGCCGTGCCGTCGACGATGCCGGTGATGGTGACGACGTTGTAGGACAGTCCCGACCCGTGGGCGTGGTTGGTGTACCAGAGCAGCCGGGCGTCGTCTTCCTTGGCCAGGGTTGGCATCCAGCCCTCGCGGTATGCGGCCTCGAATTCGTCCTGCCGCGCGCCGACCACCCTGTGGGTCTCATGCAGAAACAGCATCGGAACTCCTTGCCCTCAAGATTCTTTGGCGATCAGCGCGGCCAGCTGCCGGCGGCTTACCTTGCCGGTAGAGCTGTAGGGGATGCTGTCGACGATCACCATCCGCTCGGGCAGCTTGAAGTAGGCGATCAACTCGCGGCAGTGCGACCGCAGCTGCTCGAGAGTCACCGGGGCGCGGGCCACCACCGCGACCCCCACCCGCTGGCCGAGCTCGTCGTCGGCGATCCCGGCGACCGCGACGTCCCGCACCGCCGGGTGCGAACGCAGCGCGTCCTCCACTTCGATCGGCCCGAACTTCTCTCCCCCGCGGTTGATGGTGTCGCTAAGCCGTCCGCTCGGGAAGATGTAGCCGTCGGCGTCCCGGCGGGCGAGGTCGCCCGTGCGCAGCCAGCCCTCGGTGACGTTCTGGGTGGTGTTCACCCACAACTCGCCGACCGTTCCGGGCTCGACGTCGTCTCCCGTCTCGGGGTCCACCACGCGCACCTCGACCCCGGGCAGCGGCCGGCCGACGGATCCCGCGCGTGCCGGATCACGGTGATCGGCGGGCAACAGTGTCGTATAGGCGCCGAGGGTCTCCGTCTGGCCGAACACGTTGGCGAAGGCGACATGCGGCAGGGCGGCCATCGCCCGGCGCACCAAACTGACGGGCGCGGCGGCGGCCCCGTAGGCGATGGCGACCAAGGACGACAAGTCGGCGGCGGCGAAGTCCGGATGGTCGAGAATGCGCTGCAGCATCGTGGGAACCAGAAACGTGGTGGTGACCCGATGCTCGGAAACCAGGCGCAGCCACTCACCGGCATCAAATCGGCTCTGTACCACCGACGTATTGCCCGAATACAGGCTGCCGAGCGTGCCGAGTGCGCCCCCGACGTGGAAGAACGGAACGCACATCATCCCCACCGAGGGTGTGGCGTCGGCCCGGAACGGGGCCGCCATCCCGATGATCCGCCTTGCCAGCTGCCGGCCGCTGATTCCGACCGCCTTCGGCAATCCCGTTGTCCCGCTGGTGAATAGCACCAAGGCGTCGCGGTCGGCGCCGTCGCCGGGCGGCGCCGACGAACGGGCGCCCTCGGGCAGGTCGCCGACCGTCAATACCGTTGACGCGCCGGCCTCGTGGAGCCGCTCGGCGTACGGCTCCCCCGCGACGGCCACCTCGGCACAGCCCGCGCCCGTCAATAGCCCGTGCAGCTCGGGCGGGGTCAGCGCCGGATTCATCAGCGCGGCCGCGGCTCCGATGCGAGCCGCCCCCAACACGGCCGAGATCGAGAGCACGCTTCCGCCGTCGACGACCGCGACGCGTTGGCCGGCCACCACCCCACGGTCCGCCAGGGCTGCGGCGCACCGACGCACGGTCGCGGCGAGCTCGCCGTAACCGATCGCGCGCCCGTTGACGATGAGGGCAACGCGACGGGGATCACCCGTCGCCGCGGCCTCGAGCATCGTTCCGATATTCATGCGTGCGGCTCAGTACAGGGGTGACCAGGCGGAGGTGCGCAGCAGCCGGCTGGTCCACTGGTCGCGCAGGTCGAGGGCGTCGTGCATCCAGGTCCCGGGGGCGCGGTATTCGGCGGGAATCCGCGTCCGCAGCAGCGCCAGGAGCTGTTCGGGCCGCTGGATGCGCTGCATCAAGATCACCTCACGGCGAAGGTGGCTGCCCAGCACGGGCTGAAAAGCCGCCTGGATCACCAGCATTGACGACGGGCGCTCGAGACTCTGGGCGTACACGTCGCCGCTGCGGTCGATGTACTCCTCGAATTTGTCCGGGTAGGGCCACATGGTGTCCTCCATGTAGAGGCTGAGTTCGTGCTCCCTCCCGTCGACCGGCACCTCCCCCCACGGCATCTCCTGGAGCGGCGACCAGGGCAGCGGCGCCAGCAGCTTGGCCTCGACGTCGTAACGCAGTTCGTCCAGTTCGCGCATCCAGGCCTGCAGATCACCCTGTTGCACCCGCAGCGCCAGGCGCTCCCACGCCGCCCCGTCCCGGACGGCGGTGACGGTCACGACGGTGTAGGACGGGCCGCTGCCCTGGGCGTGGTCGGCGTACCAGAGCAACCGGGCGTCATCGCCGGCTGCCAGCATGGGCAGCCAGCCATGCCGGAACGCGGCCTCGAAGTCGTCTTCGCGGCGGCCGCGCACCTTGTGCACCTCGTGCATGAACAGCATGCCGAGACCTCCCACCGACGGCGCCCACCCTTGAGCGCCCTCGTCCCACGGACGCTAACCCCGACGGGTTGCGGTGTCCATCGGCATTGACGCGGCGAATCTGGACAGCCGACTCGCGAACTGGTTTGCTCGACTCAGTAATTACCTCACCCGGCAGGAGTCGCCGATGGCCCGTCTCAACGTGCCGGATGGCCCGGGCGGCGAAGCCGCCATGATCTGGACGCTGCGGCCGCAACTCGGCGACATGGTGGAGCGGATGATCCGCGGCGCATACCAGCAGAGCGTCCTGCCGACCGACGAGCGCGAGTTGGCCAGGATGCGCATCGCGCAGATCAACGACTGCGCCGCCTGCTCCGGCTTTCGCGCCCAATCCGTGCTGGACGCCGGCGTCCCGCCGGAGCTGTACGACAACGTTGCCGCGTACGCCAGCTACCCGGGCTATACGGCGCGCCAACGGCTTGCCATCGAGTACGCCGAGCGCTTCGCCACCGACCACGCGTCGCTGGACGACGCCTTCTTTGGTCGGCTGCGGGAGTCGTTCTCCGACCCCGAAATCCTGGATCTCACCCTCTGCGTGGCGGTGTTTCTCGGGCTGGGCCGCTCATTGACGGTGTTGGGTGTCGATCAGTCCTGCGCCATCGATCTCTAGCGAGGAACGCTGCATGGACCTAGCCACGGTCGACGAATTGCTGTCGACGACGCGGTCGGTGCGTAGGCGGCTCGACCTGAACCGGCCGGTCGGCCGCGACGTGATCCTCGAGTGCATCCGGCTGGCCATGCAGGCGCCCACCGCGAGCAACGCGCAGGACTGGCGGTGGCTGGTGATCACCGATCCCGGCAAGCGGGCCGCCATCGCCGAGATCTACCGCAGCGTCGGGGCCGACTATCTGGCGCGCGCCGTCAAGAAAGCGTCGGACCCGCAGACCCGGCGGGTGTACGCCAGCGCGCTGAGCCTGACCGACACGCTGGGCAAGGTTCCCGTGCATGTGATCCCATGCCTGGCGAGCCGCATCGACAATTCCAGCCTCTTGACCGCCGCGTCGGCTTGGGCGTCGATCATCCCGGCGGGCTGGAGCTTCATGCTGGCCCTGCGTTCCCGCGGGCTGGGATCGGTGTGGACGACGATGCATCTGGCCAAGGAACGAGAAGTGGCCGAGCTGCTCGGCGTCCCGGACACGGCCACGCAGGCCGCGCTGTTCCCGGTGGCCTACACGATTGGCACCGACTTCCGGCCGACGGCGCGGCCGCCCGCGGAGACCGTGACGTTCTGGGATAGCTGGGGAGACGGCTGATGCAGTCCTACACCGTGCGATTTCACGTCGATGCGCCGCCGGCGAAGGTGTGGCGGGTGCTGCATCCCCCCGCGCCGCGGGGCGCGCCGCGGCCGCGAGTCCTCGAATGGCCCGGCGGCAGCATGGAGATCCTCAACGAGGGCAACGAAGCCGGCGAGGGTTTGGTCCGCACGTGCGTCTACGAAGTGCCCAAGTACCTGCTCTCGGGCGGCAGGGCGCGGTCGTGGGAAACCGTCACGGAGGCCCAAACCAACAAACTGTCGCGTTACGTGGCGGTCGGCGCGCCGCTTTGGTCCCGGGCCGAGGGCTACCACGAACTCGAGGAGCAGCCGGACGGAACCACCGTGCTGACCTTCCACGAGACCTACCACGCCTACAACCCGGTGCTGCGGTTCCTGCTCGAACGGCCGGTGCACGCGAGAATTTCGCGCGACAACCTCAAGACGTATGAGCATGCGCTCGGCTATGCCGGCCGCGTGCGGCGGCTCCCCTAGGGTCCGGCAAGCGCCGCGACCAGGCATTATGGGCCCGAGGAGGGCTTGCGTTATGTGATTTAACGTCCTCGTCCCGGTACGCTGGCGTGCTATGGGGTTTGAGGCTGGTGTACCGACCGCGGCACGGTTGGCCGTCGCGGGACTGATGATCGCGGGCTGGACCGCATCGGCGGGCTTCGCGGGGGCTGACCCGGACCAGACGCCGCCACCGTCACCATCGCCGGCGGCGTCGCAGGGGCCCCCACCGGGCCCCCCGCCGTCGTCCGCCTCACCGGCGCCCTCCCCCGCGGCCTCACCGGGAGCCTCTCCGGCGCCGGGGCCGAAGACGACGATCGACAAGGACGGGATCTACAACGTCGGGAGCGACATCGTGCCGGGCATTTACAGCTCGGGTGGACCCGTCAACAACGGCACCTGCTACTGGAAGCGGATGAGCAACCCCGACGGCAACATCATCGACAACTCGATGAGCAAGAAGCCGCAGGTGGTACAGATCGACCCGACGGACAAGGCGTTCAAGACCTCGGGCTGCCAGCCCTGGCAGCTGACCCCCGATGCGACCCCACCGCCCACCGCGCCGCCTGCCGGCGTGCAGGGCGCGCTCGGACTCCTCAACGGGTTGCTCGGCGGCGGCCAGGGCGGCGGACAGCAACCTCCTTCGCCTCCGCCCCACTCCTGACGGTTCCTGACGGGCCGTGGCCAGCGCGCAAGAGGTAGTCGTCATCGGCGCCGGAGTCAGCGGGCTGACGTCGGCCGTGTGCCTGGCCGAGGCCGGCTGGCCGGTGCGGGTGTGGACGGCCGACATGCCACAGCGGACGACCTCGAAGGTGGCAGGCGCGGTATGGCTGCCGCCGCGGCCGGCGGAACGTGCCGGCGACACACTGGATTGGACCGAGTACTCGCTGCGGGTGTTTAGCGATCTCGCCAGCGATCCCGGCTCCGGCGTTCAGCTGGCACCGGCACTGGCCGTCGGCGAAATGACTGCGACCGAGGCGATGTCGTCCGCCGCGGCGTTGATCCCCGACCTGCGGCCCGCCGCCCCGACGGACCTGCCTGACGGCTTCGGCAAGGGCTTTCGCGCCACGCTGCCGATGATCGACATGCCGCACTATCTCGACTACCTGACCCGGCGGCTGAGCGCGGCCGGCTGCGAAATCGAGGAGCGCCCGGTGCGGTCGCTGGCCGAGGCCGCCGACGCGGCGCCGGTCGTGGTCAACTGCGCCGGCCTCGCCGCGGGGCCGCTGACCGGTGACGACACCGTGGGCCCGCTGTTCGGCCAGCACGTCGTGCTCGCCAATCCCGGTCTGCGGCAACTATTTTTGGAGATCAACGGCGGCCCGGAATGGACCTGCTACTTCCCCCACCCGCAGCGCGTGGTGTGCGGCGGCATCAGCATCCCCGGCCGCTGGGACACCGCAGCGGATCCCGGCCTGACCGAGCGGATCCTAAGCCGCTGCCGCGAGATCGAGCCGCGGCTCGCCGAAGCCGAGGTGATAGAGACCATCACCGGGCTGCGTCCCGACCGCCCCTCGGTGCGGGTGGAGGCCGAGCCGCTGGGTCGGGCCCGCTGCATTCACAACTACGGCCACGGCGGCAACGGCGTGACCTTGTCGTGGGGTTGCGCGCGCGACGTGGTCCGCCTGGCCGGCCAGCGGGAGGCGGCGTGAGCATCGACTACGTGCTGGACGCTCACGTGGCCACCATCACGATAAACCGTCCCGAGACACGCAACTCGCTCGACATGCAGCATTTCCGCGACCTGGCCCACGCGTGGGCGACGTTCCGGGACGACATCAACGCCTGGGTGGCGGTGATCACCGGTGTCGGGCAAGACTTTTGCACCGGCGCCGACCTGAAGAAGTTCATCCCCGAACTCACCGGCGACCTGCCGCAACCCGCCGGGTGGAACAAGGACGACGCCATCCACGCGGTCCTGCACCGCTTTCCCGTCTACAAGCCGATCATCGCCGCGGTCAACGGCACCTGCGTCGCGGGCGGCTTCGAGATGTTGAGCTCCACCGACATCCGAATCGCCGTGCCCGCCGCGCGATTCGCGGTGATGGAGCCCAAGCGGGGCCTTTTCGCCGGCGGCGGGAGCACGGTGCGGCTGCCACGTCAGATGCCCTACCCGCTGGCGATGGAGCTGCTGCTGACCGCCGACATGGTGGACGCCGACCGGGCTCTGGCGATGGGACTGGTCAACCGCGTCGTCCCACCGGAGCGTCTGATGGACACCGCGTACGACTACGCCGAGCGCATCGCGGCGAACGCACCGCTCGCGGTCTTCGCGACGAAGCAGTCCGCCGTCGAGGGTTTGGCCCTCGACCTCGAGTCGGCGTACGACAACGAAACCCGGCACAGCGACCGCATTTTCGAGACGCAGGACGCCAAGGAAGGACCGCGCGCCTTCGCCGAGAAGCGACCGCCGCGGTGGCAGGGCCGCTGAGCCCTCAGGCGCGGGTGCGGCGCCCGACGTCGCTGATCACCAGCGACAGCAGCCAGCTGACGATGGACAACACGATGGCCGCCCAGATCGCCGTCCACCAAAAATGATCGATTTGCAGGCCCCAATGTGTGGTGTGCTCGGTGATCCGGGCGGTGATCCACAACATCAGCGCGTTGACGACGACATGGAACAAGCCGAGGGTCAGGATGTACAGCGGGATCGACAAGATCTGAACGATCGGCTTGATGAACGCGTTGACCAGACCGAAGATGACGGCGACGACGAAGATGATGCCGACCCGCTCCAGGTTGGTGTCACCGCCGACGAACGTGATCCCGTGGACGAACTTGGTGACCAGCCAGAGCGCGAAGCCGGTCAGTGCGGCACGAAGCAGGAAAGGGCCCATGGCCCATGATCCTTCCACCACCGGTGCGCGAAGGGCAGCCCGTTGAGATCACGGTTGGGCCGAAGCTAGGCCTCGCCGCGCTGCCTCTCCGATGCCAAATGCTTGACCATCTGGCAAAGGTTGACTACGGCGGCGTTCAACTTGGCAATGGTGGCGTCCCGATCTGCTAAGCACGACTGCCAGTCGGGGAACTCCTGCGGGGGTTTCTGGTTGTTGGCGTTGAGGTGGATTTTCTCCTCGATTTGGTCGCACACGTCAGCGAGGGTCCATCGTCCCGGCGCGCTGATGTCGGAGAACCATTTGTCAGTCATGCAGATCGTCGCCTCCAGAGAAAGCCCCGTATATCAAGAGGCTATCGGGTCGCTTGCCACCGGGATTGTGCGGGCTGGACGTCCTGGGCGGTGACAGCGGTCGCCGCCCTGACCAGCGGCTTCTCGTTCAACCGGCACAGCTACGAGTCGCTAATCCCGAGAACCTAATTCAAGTTGTAGAACCGCTGCGCGTTCAACCCACCGATCTTTTCCCGGGCCTCTTCGCTGATATCCGGACGGGTTCGCAGGTGCTTGGTGCTTTCCGGCCATTCGCCATCCCAGTGCGGGTAGTCGCTGGCGAACATGATGAAGTCGGCGCCCAACACGTCGATCACCCCGGGCAGGATCGGTTCCTCCGGCTCGCACGTCACCCAGATGTTGCCCGCGGATAGGTATTCGTGCGGGTCGCGGCGCCAGCCGCGGTCGACCCAGTCGCCCCGCTTCTCGTAGTGCTCGTGCAGGCGGTCGATGAAGAACGGAACCCAGCCCGCGCCCGCCTCGAGGAAGGCGACCCGCAACTGGGGGTGGCGCTCGAAGACGCCGCCGGAGACCAGCGCCGTCATGGCCGTCATCTGGTCGAACGGGAAACTGATGCAGTGCACCTGAATGTAATTGGTGAAGCGGTCCACACCGATCTTCGGCAGGTGAATGCCGGGGGCGCCGTGAATGCCCAGCGGCATTTCCAGGTCGACCGCTGCGGCGTAGAAGGGGTCGAGGTCGGGATGGTCGAGGTTACGGGTCTTGAGCGCCGGCGGCACCAGAGTCGCCACCAGGCCAAGGTCTTTCGCCTCGGTCATGACATCGATCGCCGCCTGACCGTGCTCGATAGGGGTCACGGCGACCCCCCGTAGCCGTCCACCCGACGGGGCGCAATAATCCGCAATCCACTGGTTGTACAGCCGCGCGAACCCGGCTGCGAACTCGGGATCCTCGAGGCTGGGCGCGCACAGGCCGAGGCTCGGATACAGCACCATCGTGTCGATGTGGTCGCGGTCGGCGTCGCCCAGCACGCCCTCGGTCGATCGGCAGTTGATGTCCGGCGCCTTGCTGATGCCGTGCTCGGGCGGACACCCGGCACCGGGCCCCTGATCCTCCGGGTAGTTGCGGCCCTCGAACGTCAACCGCATCCGCCCGTCGGCGCTGGGCTTGACGTGCTGCGGCCAGCGTTTGATCGCTTCGATTGCCAGCGACGGATTCTCGGCGACATGTCCGTCGGCGTCGATGATGCGCATGCATCCGAAACTTACTCTCGCGGATTGGATGTTGAAACGCCTCACGCGATCGCATCGGCGCGCTGACGAGTTCGACCGGCGCCAATCCAATTCCAGACAATTGCTGGATAGCGCCGATCGGCGTCTTCCCGCGGAATGCTGACCCGAAAGGGCTGCGAGCATTGTGTTTTCGGCTCGCCTACGCGCGCGTTGATTTCGAAATCGTGACAGAAGAACAACGGTTCAAGAAAACGACGATTTGTACCGTACCGTATTCATGGCAATCCTAGAAAGGAAATCGATGAGCGATTCTCTTTCGAGGGGAATGGCGCGGCGCGACTTCCTGACAACAGCAGCTTTACTGGGTGGCACCGCAATTATTGCGCCATGGATCTCCCCGGTGAACGCGGACGCCGCTCCGATCGGCCCGGCCGCGCTGTCCTCGACGGGTTTCGACCCAATTTTCGCCCTCAATGTGGCCATTCCCTTGGCCTTTTCCGCGTACAGCGCAATGTCCGGCAGCCCGTTGAACCTCCCGGCGGGATACCAGGCGACCGCGCTGATCCAGGGCGATCGTGCTCTCGCGACCGCGTTGGCTGCCCAACATCCCGTGGCGGCAAGAATGGTGCTACGAAACAACATCTTCGGCCTCATTGGCAATAACCTCTCGACCGGTACCGCATTCGTAGCGTTTCGTGGCACGGCAGACCTCGACGACGTGCTCACGGACTTGGACATCATTCCCACGACCTACGGATTCGTCCCCAAGTTCGGATGCGTACAAAGTGGCTTTCACACCGTATACCGCTTGCTCCGTGCCAGCATCATGGCCAACCTGGCCGCAGCGTGCGCGGGGTGCAATAACCTCCTGATCGTCGGACACAGCCTGGGCGGGGCGCTTTCCGTTATCTCCGCGCCCGACATCTTCGTGAACATGCCGCCGAATCTTGCACCTCGCCTCATCACCTTTGCCGGGCCAAAGGCCGGGTTCACCGATTACGTCAACCCATTCAATGAGACCATCGCCTCCTGCAATCGAGTGGTGAACTATTCCGATCTGATTCCGCTACTACCGCCTTGCCCCTACGAGCACGTCGGCAGCGCGATCTACATCAACAGCGGCGGTCTCGGCGCAATATGGCGCCACAGCCTTTACGCCTATCGGCTGGGGATGCAAAAGCTGGTGGGATGAGCGACCGCCGTCGTGGCATGCGGGGGAAAGACTCGCCATCCCGCGCCGGGTAGGCCACGATGCTGAACGTGACAACACCGAGCACCCGAAAAAAGTTGACCCCGGACCAGCGAAACTCGTTCATCGCGGCGTTGTTGGGCTGGACGATGGACGCCTTCGACTATTTCATCGTCGTGCTCGTCTACGCCGACATTGCCAAGACTTTCCACCACAGCAAAGCCGAGGTCGCGTTCGTCACCACCGCCACCCTGATCATGCGTCCCGTCGGCGCGCTGCTGTTCGGGCTGTGGGCCGACCGCGTCGGCCGGCGGCTGCCGCTGATGGTGGACGTGATGTTCTACTCCGTGGTCGGCTTCCTGTGCGCGTTCGCTCCGAACTTCACCGTGCTGGTGATCCTGCGGCTGCTGTACGGCATCGGCATGGGCGGCGAGTGGGGCCTGGGCGCCGCGCTCGCCATGGAAAAGGTCCCCGTCGAGCGGCGCGGCTTCTTCTCCGGGCTGCTGCAGGAGGGCTACGCGTTCGGCTACCTGTTGGCCAGCGTCGCCTCGCTGGTGGTGATGAACTGGCTGGGGCTGTCCTGGCGCTGGTTGTTCGGCCTGAGCATCATTCCGGCCCTGATCAGCCTGATCATCCGCTACCGGGTGGAGGAGTCTGAGGTCTGGGAAGCCACGCAGGACCAGATGAAGCTCACCAGCACCAGGATCCGCGACGTGTTGCGCAACGCGGCGATCATCCGCCGATTCGTCTACCTGGTGCTGCTGATGACCGCGTTCAACTGGATGAGCCACGGCACCCAGGACGTCTACCCGACGTTCCTGACGTCGACCGCCAACCACGGCGCCGGCCTGTCGAGCGTGACGGTCAAGTGGATCGTGGTCGTCTACAACGTCGGCGCCATCATCGGTGGGCTCGTATTCGGCACCCTTTCACAACGGTTTAGCCGCCGCTACACCGTTGTGTTCTGCGCCGTCTTGGCGCTGCCGATCGTGCCGCTGTTCGCGTACTCGCGCACGGCGGCGATGCTGTGCCTCGGTTCGTTCCTGATGCAGTTGTTCGTGCAGGGGGCGTGGGGCGTGATCCCCGCCCACCTGACCGAGATGTCGCCCGACGCGATCCGTGGCCTCTACCCCGGCGTGACCTATCAGCTGGGAAACCTGTTGGCCGCGTTCAACTTACCCATCCAGGAGCGCTTGGCGGAGTCGGAGGGCTATCCGTTCGCGCTGGCGGCGACGATCGTCCCGGTTTTGATCGCCGTGGCATTCTTGACGCTGATCGGCAAGGACGCCACGGGGATTCGCTTCGGCACCAAGGAAACCGTCTTCCTGGCAACCGAACCGGGGTGACATCCTTACGTCGAGATCGCCGCTGTGGCTGTGATACGGTCAGCGATCACGACCACGGCGGCAGTGTCGTCAATACCGCCCAGTCTCACTCGGGGCCGCCAAGGGCGCGCCGCAGCAGGTGCATCGCCACCGTCGTGGAGCGCTCCCGGATGTCCGAGCGGTTGCCGGGCAGCCGCAGTGTGCGGGTGACTGCGTGGTACGGAGCGGCGGAGCCGCCCAGCGTCACGGTGAAACAGACTGTGCCCACCGGCTTTTCCGGGGTGCCGCCGCCCGGCCCGGCGATTCCGGTGATCGCGACGGCGGTGTCGGCGCCGAAACGGCGCAGGGCGCCGGCCGCCATCGCCTCGGCCACCGGCTCCGACACCGCACCGTGTGCCTCGATCAGCGCCGGGTCGACGCCGAGCAGTTCCGCCTTCGCATCGTTCGAGTAGGCCACCACCCCGCCGGCCACGTAGTCCGACGATCCGGGCCGGTCGGTCAGCCGCGCCGCCAGCAGCCCCGCGGTGCAGGATTCGGCGGTCGCGATCCAGCGGCCGGCCAGCGCCCGGGCGACCAGATCGTCCACCGTAGAACCGTCTTCGGAGAAGAGCTGCTCCCCGTGCCGGTCGCGTACCAACTGCATCAGCTTCGCGTAACTGGCGGCGGCATCCGGCTCGTAGCGCGTGACCATCTCGATCTCGCCGCGCCGCAGGCAGGTGGTGATCTCGAGCGCCTCGAACCCGGGCACCGACGCCTCGGCGGCCCGCAGCGTGTCGGCCAGACCCGACTCGGGCAGCCCGAACATCCGCACGGTCTCCTGTCGGTAGAGCGTTCGGCCGGCGATCGCCTGCTGCGCCGCGGGCGTCGCGATGGCCCGGCGCCACATCGGCTGCAGCTCGCGCGGGGGCCCCGGAAGCACGATGACCGTCGGCTTGCCCGGCACGACGACGCCGGGCGCGGTGCCCACCGGGTCGAGCACTTGGGCCCCGGCGGGAATCATCGCCTGCTTGCGATTGGCGGCGCGCACCGCCTCGAAGTCGACACCCTCGAAGCGCACCATCAGCTTTTTGAGGATGTTCGCGATCTTGTTCTCGGTCTCGTCGTCCAACACCAGATCGCGGCCGCAGAATTGGGCCACGACCTCAACCGTCATATCGTCGGCCGTGGGCCCCAGGCCGCCGCTGGTGACGATCAGGTCCACGCCCTCCTCCGCGAGGAAGCGCAGCTGCGCCTCGATGTCGGCTGGACGGTCGCCGCAGATCGTGATGTGCGCCAACTCGACGCCCAGCTCCAGCAGGCGATCGGCGATCCACGGGCCGTTCGCATCTCGGACGCGCCCGGTGAGGACTTCGGTTCCGGTGACGACGATGCCTGCGCGTGCGCTCACCGCCATGAGCCTACTGGCAGGGCTGAGAGACCAGGGCTGAGAGACCAGGGCTGAGAGACCAGGGCTGAGAGACCAAGGGCTGAGAGACAATGAGCCGATGATCGAGCTGGAGGTTTTGCAGGCGGACGTCACCACACTCGAACTCGACGCGATCGCCAACGCGGCCAACACGCAACTGCGGCACGGCGGCGGTGTTGCCGCGGCCATCGCCCGCGCAGGCGGCCAGGCGGTGCAGCGTGAATCGAAGCAGAAGGCGCCCATCGATCTCGGGGACGCCGTCGAGACCACGGCCGGCGACATGCCGGCGCGCTACGTCATCCACGCCGCGACCATGGAGCTCGGCGGCCCGACCTCGGCGGAGATCATCGCGCGGGCCGTCGCCTCCACGCTGCGCAAGGCCGACGAGCTCGGCTGCCGCACGCTGGGTCTGGTGGCCTTCGGTACCGGCGTCGGCGGCTTCCCGCTGGACGAGGCGGCGCGGCTGATGGTCGACGCCGTCCGGCGGCACCCGGCGGGCTCGCTGGAGAAGGTGGTGTTCGCGGTCCACGGCGACGCTGCCGAGCGCGCGTTCCGTGACGCCGTTGCGGGCTAACCGTCTTCGAGGTAGCGCTCGACGGAGGCGACCTTGCGCGTCATCGCGTCGCTGACGCCGGCCCGCCAGTCCGCCTTGATCACCGTGCTCACCCGGGGAGCGCGGGCGGCCACCGCCTCCACCGCGCGCTGCACCACCGCCATCACTTCTTCCCAGGTTTCGCCCTCGATCACGGTGAACATCGAATCCGTCTTGTTGGGCAGTCCGGAATCGCGGACCACCCGAACCGCTTCGGCGACGATTTCGCCGACACCTTCGCCCACACCCATCGGCGTGACGGAGAAAGCGACGAGCACGGACACACGACGAGGATACCGACCCCTACTGGCAGCATCGAGGCCATGCGAGTCTTGGTGCAACGGGTGACGTCGGCGACGGTGACGGTAGGCGGCGACGTGGTGGGCGCGATCCGGCCGGACGGTCAAGGCCTGCTTGCCTTCGTCGGTGTGACGCACAGCGATGACCTCGACACGGCGCGGCGGCTCGCTGAAAAGCTCTGGTATCTACGCATTCTCGACGACGAGCGGTCGGCCGCCGACACCAACGCGCCGATCTTGGTCGTCAGTCAGTTCACCCTGTACGCCGACACCGCCAAGGGCCGGCGACCCTCGTGGAACGCGGCCGCTCCGGGCGCGGTCGCCGAGCCGCTGGTCGCGGCGTTCGCCGAGGCGCTGCAGGGGCTGGGCGCGCAGGTCCAAACGGGGATGTTCGGCGCGAACATGCAGGTCGAACTGGTCAACGACGGTCCCGTCACGGTGCTGCTGGAGCTCTGAGACCCGACTGCAGGTAGGTTCAATGTCCAGGCTTTTCGTAGCCGGTCGTTGATGGGAGGGGCGACCATGAACACCACGCCCGAGTTCGGCTCGCTCCGTTCCGACGATGATAACTGGGACATCGTCAGCAGCGTGGGCTACACCGCCTTGCTGGTGGCGGCATGGCGTGCGCTGCACGGGTTGAGCCCACGGCCGCTGGTCCGGGACGAGTACGCCAAGGTCTTCATCGCCGCCTCGCACGACCCCTATTTGGTAGGCACGCTTGCCAACCCGGGAACCTCCGAAGACCAGACGGCCTTCCCCCGCCTCTACGGCGTGCAGACGCGGTTCTTCGACGACTTCTTCGACGCCGCCGGTGCCGCGGGCATACGTCAGGCCGTGATCATCGCCGCCGGGCTGGACTCCCGCGCGTATCGACTCGAATGGCCGCCGGGCACAACCGTTTTCGAGGTCGACCTGCCAAAGGTGCTGGAATTCAAGGCGCGCGTGCTCAGCGAGCAGGGCGCCCAGCCCAAGGCCCGCAGGGTCGGGGTCGCCGCCGATCTGCGCACCGACTGGTCCAGGGCGTTGGAAGCGGCCGGTTTCGACGTCGAACGCCCGAGCGCCTGGTCGGTGGAGGGGGTGCTGCCCTACCTGACCGACGAGGCCCAGAACACGCTCTTCACCCGGATCAGCGGACTCAGTGCGCCCGGCAGTCGGATCGCCATCGGAGCGCTGGGGTCCCGTCTGGACCGCGACCGGCTCGAGGCCCTGGAAACAGCGCATCCCGGCGTCAACGTGTCCGGCACCGTCGATTTCTCCGCCCTGACATACGAGCCGCAGACGGACCCCGCGGAACGGTTGGCCGCCCACGGTTGGGCGGTCGAACCGGTCCGCAACACCCTCGAGTTGCAGGCCGGTTACGGGATGACCCCGCCGGATGTCGACGTCAAGATCGACAGTTTCATGCGATCCCAATACATCACGGCGACACGGTAAACCGCGCTAGGGCGTCAGCAGGATTTTGACGTCGTCGCCCGACCGCGACGCGGCGGTCGCGTAGCCCTCCGCCGCCTGCTCCAACGGCAGCGTCGTGGTGAAGATGCCATCGACGTCTAACCGCCCGGACTGCAGCAGCGGGATCAATTCCGGCCAGGTGCGCTGCACCGGCGCCGTCGTCATCCGGAGCGTGATGCTGCGGATCAGGCAGCCCAGGGCGTTGAGCGGGAACGGATTCATGTCGTGCACGCCGACAACCGAGACGGTACCTCCCGGCCGCACGGCATTGAGCGCGTCCGTCAGGGAAGCGTCCGTGGCGACGGCATCGATCACCGCGTCGGCGCCGCGTCCTCCGGTGGCGTCGAGGATGACCCCGACCGCCGGCGCCTTAAGGGGCGTTGCTCCCCACTTGGCGGCGCGGTCCAGCCGCCCCTCCACCTGATCGACCGCGAAAACCGTGGCGGCGCCCTGGAACAGCGCACTGCGCAACGAGCACAGCCCGACAGCGCCCAAGCCGATGACCGCCACGGTGCCACCGAGCGGGATGTCGGCGCGTTGCGCCGCCGCCCAACCGGTGGCGAGGTTGTCGGTCAGCAACAGGGCCTGTTCAGTGCTGATCGCTTCCGGCATCTTGAGCAGCTGGAAGTCGGCCGCCGGCACCGCCAGCAGGTCGGCCTGAGCACCGCCGAGAACGCCTCCACCGAAGATCTGAAAGCCATTGTGGCACATGACCGGATCGCGGGTGGCGCAACCCGCGCAGGCGCCGCATCCGGTGACCGATGACACCATCACGACGTCGCCCACCTTGACGTTGCGCACCTGCGGCCCCGCCTCGACGACGGTGCCAATCGCTTCGTGCCCCAGCGCAATCGGGTCGGGCATCGGGAAATCGGCCTCGTAGAAATGCAGGTCGGATCCACAGATGCCGGCTGCGGTGACCTCGACGATCGCCCCGTCGGGGCCCGGAAGCGCGGGATCGGGTCGCGTGTCGACCCGGATGCTCTGGGGGCCGTCGACGACTACCGTACGCATATTGGCATGCTCACTTCCTTTGCCGCACAACAAACTGTGACCAGTCGGGCTCGCGCACCGCGGCCCAGTACTCGTTGAGGCGCCACGGACTGACGGTGTGGATCTCTCCGTCGGCGTTCTTGAAGTAGGAATGTTTGACAGCGGGATGCGCCCACACCATCTTCTTGATTTGGGTCTGCGTCCGTTGATGCCAGTCGGCGGCGGCGTCGGGCTTGGGCTCCAGCGAATGCACGTCGGCCTCGGCCAGCCGCGCCAGGCACTGGTCGATGTAGCGCATCTGCAGTTCGGACTGGAAGATGAGGCTGCCCCCGTGGGCGAGGTGGGTCCCGGGCCCGTAGATGATGAAGAAGTTGGGGAACTTCGGGACGGTGATGCCGAGGTAGGCGTACGGCCGGCTCCCCCACATCTCGCGCAGGTCGACCCCGTCGCGGCCGGTGACTTTCAGCGGCCACAACACGTCGGTGTGCCGGAATCCCGTGGCGTACACGATGATGTCGACGGTGTGCGTCACACCGTCTTCGGTGACGATTCCGCGTGGCGTGATCTGCCGGATGGGTGTGCGCACCAAGTCGACGTTGTCGCGTTGCAGCGTCTGCAGCCAGCTGCCATTGTCCTGCAGGGTCCGTTTGCCGCAGGCGGGATAGTCGGGCATCACCTTGCTCAACAGGTCGTGCCCTTCACCGACCTGGCTGGTGATCCATTGGGAGAACATCATCTGGGCGGCGGCGTTGATGTCGCTGACGGCGTGTTCTTGATCGGCGTAGTCCGGGTCGCTTTCCGCGGCGTCCAGACCCTTGTCGGACCCGGGCCAAAGGACGAGAAAGCGGTACCACCGACCGTAGAACGGCAGGTGGCGCATGGCCCAGCGCATACCTTCGCCGACCTCGTCGTGATACATAGGGTTGGGGAACATCCACTGCGCGGTCCGCTGAAACACGGTGAGGTGCTCGACATCCGGGGCGATGGCGGGGGCGATCTGGAATCCGCTGGCGCCGGCGCCGATGAGAGCGACCCGCTTGCCGCCCAGGTCGACGGAGTGGTCCCAGGCGGCCGAGTGGAACGAGGGTCCCGCGAAGCTATCGGCACCGTCGAAGTCGGGAATGTTGGGCCGGTTCAGCTGACCGACCGCGGTGATCAGGGCCCGCGCGCGCACGGTGCTCGTCTGGCCGTCGGCGCCGCGCAGCCGGATGCTCCAGGTGGCGTCGTCGTCGATCCACTCGGCGGCCTGCATTTCCGTGTTCCACAGCACATGCTCGGCCAGATCGTGCTTCGCCATGACCTGGGTGAAATAGTCCTGCAGCTCGTGCTGCTCGGCGAAGAAGTGCGTCCAGTCGTTGTTGGGTTCGAAGCTATAGCAATAGAAGTGATTCGCCACGTCGACGCGGGCGCCGGGATAGCTGTTCTCCCACCAAGTTCCGCCCGGGCCGGCATTCTTCTCGACGATGGTGAACGGGATGTTGGCCTGCTTGAGCCGGATTCCGGCCAGGATGCCCGATTCGCCGCAGCCGACGACGAGGACGGGAACGTCGGCCGCGCTTTCCGCCGGCAGGGCCGGCGGGCGGCGCGGATCGGCGCCGTCGAGGTCCATCTCTTCCAGGATCAACGGCAGGTAGTCGTCGGTCACGTGCTCGCAGGCCGCCCAGTCCATCATCTCCCGAATGAGGTCGAGGCTCAGCGGCTTTGGCTCGGGGCAACCGCGGTCCCGGTAATCGGTGATCACCGGCAGGGCCGCCGCGCGGGCCCGGGCCTTGTCCTCCTCGGACATGAATCCCTGAATCTCGTTGAGGAAGACACCCATCTGCTTGAAGTCGCGGATGAAGCGCGGATCGCCAGTGATGTGCACGAGCGAAAGCAGAAGCGTCGGGATGCTGACATCCGCGAGGGCGGCCTCGATCTCCGCCGTTGACGTGGTGAAGGGATGGCCGGCATAGGCGCTGCGCATCGAGCCGATCCTCTCGGTGAACGGGGGTCCGCAATTACGCTACTTACCGTGTCGTAATTGGCAGCACTACGCTACCCGCTGGCCACGGAGCGGATCAATAGTGTGATCGCTACGGCGGGTCGTCGTCCTCGTCCCCGTCTGACATCAACTTCTCGGGGTGGTGAAAGGTGTTGGTGCGGGGCTGCCCACGGTCGAGATGCGGCGGTGGGATCCATTCGACGTCGCCGTTGGCGCGTCTTCGGGTGGTCCAGCCCTTCTCGAGGAGCCGGTGGTGGGGTCCGCAGGCCAGGGTGAGTTGGTCGATATCCGTGCGGCGCGTGTCGGCCCAATCTTCGACGTGGTGGACTTCGCAGTAGTAGCCGGCGACGTCGCAGCCGGGTGCCGAGCAACCACGGTCCTTGGCGTACAGGACAATTCGCTGTCCCGGCGAGGCCAGCCGTTTGGTGTGATAGAGGCCCAGCGCTTTGCCCTTGTCGAAGATCGCCAGGTAGTGGTGGGCGTGGCGGGCCAGGCGGATGACGTCGGACATCGGCAGCAGGGTGCCGCCGGCGGTCAAAGCTTTGCCGGCGGCGGCTTCGAGGTCGGTGAGGGTGGTGGTCACCACGATGGCCGCCGGCAGGCCGTTGTGCTGGCCCAGTTCACCGCTTGCCAGCGTTGCTCTTAGCGCGGCGTTGAGGCCGTCGTGGTTGCGCTGCGCCGCCGTGCGGGTGTCACGCTGCACGGCTTCCTCGCTGGGGGGCCCGCCGACGACCGGGGTGTCGTCGTCGGGGTTGCACATACCGGGTGCGGCGAGTTTGGCCAACACCGCCTCCCAGGTGGCGCGGGCTTCGGGAGTCAGCCAGCCGCTGAGCTTGGACATGCCGTCGGCCTGCTGGTTGCCCAGCGTCAGCCCGCGGGCGCGCGCACGGTCGGCGTCGGTGTAGCTGCCGTCGGGATTGAGATAGCAGGTGATGCGGTCGGCGACTTTGCGCAGGCCTTCCGGGCGCTGTTCGCCAGCCCAGCGGGCAAGGTCGGCTTCGGCGGCCTCGCGGGTGGGGTCGTCGACCCAGCAAGGCAGCTCGTCGAAGAAGCGGTGGATGACCGTGAGGTGGGATGCGCCAATATGGCCGGCGCGTTGGGCCGCCGCGGTGGCTGCATACCGCGGCGCCAGCGGTTCGCCGGTCAGCGTGCGCCGCATGCCGAGTGTGCGGGCGTCCGTGACCCGGCGGGTGGCTTCGCCGCGGGTGATGCGTAGCCGGTCGGACAGCACGTGAGCGAACTTGCCGCCCAGTTCGGCCGCGGTGGCTTGGCTGTCGATCTGGTTGATCAGCTCGTGGCCGGCCGCGGGCAGCCGCCGCATTTCGCGTTCGAGCAGTTCGAGGTGGGCGAAGCGTTCCGGAGTGGTCAGCGCATCGTAGGAGTGGCCGAGGATGCGGGAGACGGCCTCGCTCAGCGCGGCGTAATCCGCGGCGATCTGCTCACGATCACTCGAACGCATGTTCGAATACTACGACCGCCCACCGACATTGATTCTGTTCAGGCGACCCGATTAAGGATGGTCGCGGTGGCCACTACCGGTGGTGACTCGCCGTTCTGACTGACGCCCTGTTGGGTTGTCTTGGAATTGATCTGTCCCACCGGTCAGTGGTTGCCGAAGGATGCCCCCGGCGGGGCGGACATGACTTAATCAGGAGCCTGGCAGTTCCCTCTTCAATGTCTTGTCTGCCCGCCCGGCCGGGGTGTCCGCCATTCCGCTACCCGCAGAAGGAGACACCACCATCGTGACAGCTTCACGCGTCGTCGTCATCGGCGCCGACACCCATTTGGATACCGTCCACCTAGCCGTTTTGGATACGACGGGAAAACCGTTGGCCGATACCAAGTTTCGGACGCGCCCCGTCGACTATTTCGTGGCGGTCAAATGGGCGCAAAGCTTCGGACAGGTGCAAATCGCAGGTATCGAGGGCACCAGCTCCTATGGCGCCGGGCTGACTCGGGCTTTCCAGGACGCCGGGATCGAGGTCGCCGAAGTCAACCGGCCTGACCGCGCAGCCCGTCGACGACAAGGCAAATCCGACCCATTGGATGCCTACGCTGCGGCCCGGGCCGCGCTGGCCGGTCACGGATTGGCCGTGCCCAAAGATGAACACACCCACGCATTGCGGGCCCTGCTGATCGCGCGTCGCGGGGCCGTCAAAGCGCGCACCCCCGCAATCAACCAGATCAAAGCGTTGCTCGTCACCGCCCCCGCCGAGTTGCGAGAACACTACCGGCGTCACACCCCGACTCAACTGACCCGTGCGCTGGCCCGCTGCCGGCCCAGCACCCAGTCCGACCCGACCAGTGCCGCCATCCTCGCCGGGTGCAAAGCACTGGCTCAACGAACCGAGTTCCTCAAGCATCAGGAAAAAGACCTGACCACCGAACTCGACGCACTAATCACCACGATCAATCCCGGCCTGCGTGCGGCCTACGGCGTTGGGCCCGATACCGCCGCTCAGCTGATCATCACCGCCGGCACCAACCCGCACCGCCTGCGCAGCGAGGCGGCCTTCGCAATGTTATGCGGCGCAGCTCCCATCCCGGCGTCTTCAGGGAAGACGTCTCGTCATCGACTCTCCCGGGGCGGAGATCGAGCCGCCAACCAAGCGCTGCACCGCATCGCACTGGTCCGGATGTCAAACCATCCCAGCACCCGCGACTACGTCACACGCCAACTCGCCAACGGCCGTTCCAAGCGCGACATCCTGCGGCTGCTCAAACGCGCCATCGCCCGCGAAACCTTCAGGCTGCTCACCCGGCAATGCGACATCGACGACTACAGCGACCTGCGCCCAGCCCGTCAAACCAAGAACATCACGGTCACCGCCGCAGCCCAACACCTCGGTGTCTGGCCAACGGTCATCTCCCGGATAGAACGAGGACTCCAACGTGACGACACCCTCGCCGACAACTACCGCCAATGGCTAGCAGCGGCCTAAAACACCCTTGACACGAATAGGAGCATCAAGTCCAGGCGGCCCTATAAGCCCCTGAAACTGAAGTGGCAGAAGTGATTCCATTTCGACGCGGCGCTGGGAAACAATGGGTCCACGTCGACGAGTGCTCTCTGTGAGCCGGAGATGGAGGAGCGTCATGGCCTCGATACTCACGGCCTGCGCTGGATTCCTGTTCGCCGTCCTATGGATGGATCTGATATTCGACGTGCAAGTGCTCCGATATCGTTCCGCTTCAACCGATCTGCCCGAGACCGTGCTTGCCTCCATCGCGGCTTACTACCATCGCGCGACGACCACTTCGCGCCCGATGAGCCGGCTGATCGTCGTCGTCATGGTGATCCTGTTGGGGGCGTTGACGTATCAGTGCACGCGCGGACTGGAACCGTGGTGGCTTCTGGTGCTGTCGGCCGTCCTCGCGGGAATCCCGACGATGCTGGCCTTGACGCAGACGGTTCCCGACGCGGTGCGCCTCGGGCGTCGCGGGGACGGGCCGCCCGAGCAGACGCGCCTGGCGCGGTCCGTCTGTCGGGATCACCTCGTGTGCGCTGGCTGTATGTTCGCGTTCCTGCTGCTGTGGGTCGCGCACGGCGCGGCGGCCTGAGCGGCCGGTGAGCGGGTGACGCGACGGGTCGTAGTGGCAAAACGCAGGTCAGGACCCGCTGGCCACGTCAATGCCGTCCGTACTAAACTAGAACACGTTTCAATTCGGCCGCGCCCCAGGAGTTGTAATGCACACCCCTATTTGCGATGAACTCGGCATCGAGTTCCCGATCTTTGCGTTCACCCATTGCCGCGATGTCGTCGTCGCGGTTAGCAAGGCCGGCGGGTTCGGTGTGCTCGGCGCGGTCGGCTTCACGCCCGAGCAGTTGGAGATCGAGCTCAACTGGATTGACGAGAACATCGGCGACCACCCGTACGGCGTCGACATCGTGATTCCGAACAAGTACGAGGGCATGGACTCGCACCTTTCGGCGGAGGAACTGGCCGAGACGCTGCGCAAGATGGTGCCCCAAGAGCACCTCGACTTCGGCAAGAAGATCCTTGCCGATCACGGCGTGCCGATCGAGGACAGCGACGCCGACAGCCTGCAACTGCTCGGGTGGACCGAGGCGACAGCCACGCCGCAGGTCGAGGTGGCGCTCAAGCACCCGAAGGTGAAGATGATCGCCAACGCGCTCGGCACTCCCCCGGCCGAGATGATCAAGCACATCCACGAAGCCGGGCTCAAGGTGGCCGCGCTGTGCGGCTCACCCTCGCAGGCGCGCAAGCACGCGGACGCGGGCGTCGACATCATCATCGCCCAGGGCGGCGAGGCCGGTGGGCACTGCGGCGAGGTGGGCTCGATCGTGTTGTGGCCCCAGGTGGTCAAGGAAGTCGCCCCGGTGCCCGTGCTGGCGGCCGGTGGTATCGGCAGCGGCCAGCAGATCGCGGCGGCGCTGGCACTGGGTGCGCAGGGCGCGTGGACCGGCTCGCAGTGGCTGATGGTCGAGGAATCCTCGAACACGCCGGTGCAGCAGCAGGCGTACATCAAGGCGGGTAGCCGCGATACGGTCCGCAGCCGTTCGTTCACGGGCAAGCCGGCCCGGATGCTGCGCAACGACTGGACCGAAGCCTGGGAGCAGCCGGACAACCCGAAGCCGCTCGGTATGCCCTTGCAGTACATGGTTTCCGGCATGGCCGTGCGGGCCACCAACAGGTACCCCAACGAAAGCGTCGACGTCGCGTTCAACCCGGTCGGTCAGGTCGTCGGCCAGTTCACCAAGGTGGAGAAGACGGCGACGGTCATCGAGCGCTGGGTGCAGGAGTACCTGGAGGCGACCAACAGGCTGGACGAGCTCAACGAGGCGGCCTCCGTCTGACGGCGACTACTCGTCGTCGACTTCGTACTTACCGTCGGTAAAGACTTCCTTTGTCCTTTCGACGGCGTGCGTCGCGATGTCGATCGAATTCTCGACGATGCCGCTGACTCCGCCCTTGAGATCGCCCCGGATGATGTCGCCGGCGTTTTCGACGATGTCCGAAGCCTTTTCGACGGCGTTGGTCGCGATGTCCTTGACCGCGTCCACGGCGTCTTTGGGGTTAACCGCCACGGGAGTCTCCTATCGTTGCGGGACTTTGATCCGACTCTAGACGGTCAGTGGTTCACCAATGTGCGCCAGTACGATTCGGGGATCTCCGCTCCGGACCGTAATATTCGGGCCAGCCCGACGGCCATCGCGATACCCAGCACGCCCAGCCAAAGCCCGGCCAGCCCGATGATCCACCACAGCACGGTGGTGACGGCGGGCCACGGCGACAGCACCGCAAGGACCGGTGCGAAGAAGAAGCCCGCCCCGATGTACCACGCCGAGCCGGCGCGATCCGAAGCGAGGACGAAACGCAACCAGCGCGGGATCGGGGCTGCGCCGGGCCGAACGTCGTTCATGAGCCAGCCGGTCATCCCTCCGGGGGGAAGAAACCCGCCCCGGTGAACCATCCTTCTTGCCAACCCCGCTCTCCCAGGCACAGCATCGGCAGCCCGGCCTCCGACTGCGCCGCGGCTTGCGGCCCCGGGCACTTCGCGCCGGCCTGCTGAACCCCGTACAGCGGGTAGGAGATGACCCAGTATCCGGTGGTGGCCGGCGGGAACTGGTTGGGTGGCGGGAAGTGGCACGCCTCGGCCTGGCCGCTGGGGCCTCGACCGAAGATGAAGCGCTCATAGTTGTCGCACGGCGCGCCCAACGACGCCTCATAGTTCATCCCCGGTACGTCGCCGTCGTACCCGGCCGCCGCGGACGGCGCCATGCCAATCGCGATGCCCGCTATCGAAGCGGCGCTGAGCAGTTCCCGAATCATGTTCCACCCCGCCTGTCGTCGCCGGTGACCTGCACCAAAGCATATCCATCGCGCCGTCGGCCACAAGACCGTATTGGCAGCCCGGACTGGAAACGAGGAACATGTTCCAATTTCCATCCGCCGATCTTGCGTCAACGCTTCCCAACTGTGGTGCAGCAGTGGTTTATTTGCACAAAGACGACTAGACCACTTCGTCCTCGAGGAGCGGGCCATGTCAACCGTCGAGCCGACCGCCAAGCCTGTCCCCAATCTGCCTCCCGGATTCGACTTCACCGATCCGGACATCCACGCCGAGCGGTTGCCGGTGGAGGAACTGGCCGAACTCCGGCGGACCGCACCGATCTGGTGGAACGAGCAGCCGGTAGGCTGCGGCGGATTCGACGACGGCGGCTTCTGGGTGGTGTCCAAGCACAAGGACGTCAAAGAGGTTTCGCTGCGCAGCGACGTGTTCTCCAGCCTGCAAAAGACGGCCCTGCCGCGCTATAAGGACGGTACGGTCGGCGAGCAGATCGAGCGCGGCAAGTTCGTGCTGCTCAACATGGACGCACCGCAACACACCCGGCTGCGCAAAATCATCTCGCGCGCCTTCACCCCCCGGGCCATCGAGCGCCTGCGCGGCGACCTCGCCGAGCGCGCCCAACGCATCGTCGCGGAGGCGGCCGCCCAGGGTCGCGGCGACTTCGTCGAGCAGGTGTCGTGTGAGCTGCCGTTGCAGGCCATCGCCGGATTGATGGGAGTGCCACAGGAAGAACGCAAGAAGCTTTTCCACTGGTCCAATGAGATGGTCGGCGACCAGGACCCCGAGTTCGCCAACAACGACGCCATGACCGCCTCGGTGGAACTCATCACGTACGGCATGCAGATGGCCGCCGAGCGGTCGAAGAATCCGGGGGAAGACCTCGTCACCAAGCTGGTCCAGGCTGACATCGACGGTCACAAGCTTTCCGACGACGAGTTCGGCTTTTTTGTCATCCTGCTGGCCGTGGCCGGCAACGAGACCACCCGCAACTCCATCACCCAGGGCATGATGGCCTTCACCGACTTTCCCGATCAGTGGGAGCTGTTCAAGCGGGAACGTCCCGCGACCGCGGCCGACGAGATCGTCCGGTGGGCCACTCCGGTGACGTCCTTCCAGCGCACCGCCCTGGAGGACTACGAACTGTCCGGCGTGCAGATCAGGAAGGGCCAGCGGGTCGTGATGGTTTACCGCTCAGCCAATTTCGACGAGGACGTCTTCGACGACCCGTTCACTTTCAACATCCTGCGCGACCCCAACCCCCACGTGGGTTTCGGCGGCACCGGCGCGCACTACTGCATTGGCGCGAACCTGGCGCGGATGACCATCGACCTGATGTTCAACGCCATCGCGGACGGCATCCCGAACCTGGAATCGATCGGAAAGCCCGAACGGCTACGCTCGGGCTGGCTCAACGGGATCAAGCACTGGCAGGTCGACTACCAGACCGACGGTGCGGCGAAATCACCTGTGGCGCACTAAGCTAAGCCAATGCCGACACATCAGGCGGTCCGGATCCAGTCCGCGGGCGGCCCCCTGGAGCTTGCCGAGGTAGACACGCAGCCGCCCGGCCGTGACGAGGTTCGGATAGCGGTGACCGCGTGCGGGGTATGCGGCACCGACCGCGAATTCGTCAACGGTAACTTTCCAAACATGTCGTGGCCGCTGACGCCGGGCCATGAGATTGCCGGCACGATAGCCGAACTCGGCGAGGGCGTCGGTGAGTTCGCGGTGGGCGAGCGTGTCGCTGTCGGGTGGTTCGGCGGCTGCTGCTACCACTGCGACCCCTGCCGCAAGGGAATCTTCATCCACTGCGTCAATGGCAAGGTGCCCAGCTGGCACTACCCGGGCGGGTACGCGGAGTCGGTGACGGTACCGGTCAGCGCGTTGGCGCGGATTCCATCGGAGCTCTCCGATGTCGAAGCCGCCCCGATGGGCTGCGCCGGGGTCACCACCTACCACGCTCTGCGCCAGAGCAATGCCGTGCCCGGTGACCGCGTCGCCATCCTGGGAGTCGGCGGGCTCGGCCATCTCGGGGTGCAGTTCGCTCGCGCGATGGGTTTCGAGACCGTTGCCATCGCCCGTGGCGCCGCCAAAGCCGAAGACGCCCGAAAATTGGGAGCCCATCATTACGTCGACTCCACCAGCGGTGACGTCGCAGAAGCGTTGCAGGACTTGGGCGGAGTCGCGGTCGTCCTCGCCACCGCCGCCAACTCTGCGGCCATGGCGGACACGGTCGGCGGGCTGCTGCCGCAAGGCCAATTGGTCACCATCGGCGTGACCCCCGACCCCCTGCCTATCAGCCCGGTCCAGCTCATCACCCCCGGCTACAGCGTGATCGGTCATCCATCCGGAACGGCGAAAGATGTTGAAGAAACTATGCATTTCGCCGTCCTGTCCGGTGTGCGGGCGTGGGTCGAGGAGCTGCCGCTGGCGCAGGCCGCCGAGGGCTACGCGGCATTGGAGCAAGGACGCGCGCACTACCGCACCGTGTTGACGGTGTGATTAAAGTCGGTCTATGACCGACCAATGGAGGTTGGACGCGTCCGACGGCGAACTACTCCTTACCACCGGAGTCCAGGGGCGGGCCGCCCGAATGGGTCACCGTCTCACGATCGCGATGACCCGCTGGCGCGCTACCGTGAGCTGGACCGGCTCGGAACCGGCCGCCGTCGAGCTGGTGGTCGAAACCGATTCGCTGGACGTGCTGCGCGGCGAGGGCGGTGTCAAGGGATTGACCACGCCCGAGAAGGCTCTGGCGCGGTCCAATGCCTTGAAGTCGTTGGACGCCGGCCGATTCCCCGAAATCCGCTTCTGGACGCGGGCCATCGACAAGACCGACGATGGCTACCGGCTCACCGGCCAACTCGAAGTGCGGGGCAAGTCACGGGAGCACGTGATCGCACTCCACACGGAGGATCTCGGGAACGCATGGCGCATGTCCACCCAATCCACGGTCCGCCAGACCGACTACGGCATCAAGCCGTACTCGCTACTGATGGGTTCGGTCCAGGTCGCCGACGACGTTTCGGTGTCCTTCACCGCAACCCAGGCGAAAGACGCCTGACCCCCCGGCCCGACGCCGACGTCAGGGCTGCGGCTGGGCGGTCGGCTGCGGCGCCGCGTCGCCCGTCGGGTCACCGGCGTCGGCGGGTATGTGCTCGAGCACTCGCGTCAAGTAGGGCCGCCGGCTGTCGGGCTCCGGCTGCTGCACGTCCGGCGCGGCGGGTTCGGTGATCGGCTCGGCGGCGGGAACCTTCGCCTGCGGGGTCAGCGGCGCGACGACCGGGGGCGGCGCCACGGCCTCGGCGACTTGCGGAGACGCCGCGCGCACCGCATGCCGAGGGGCCGGCTTGCTGGCCGGAGCCAGCTGAATGCCCACGGCCAGCGATATCGAGGAGACGAACGTGACCACGCCGGCGGCCAGAGCCGTCGCGGCCCCGGCGTACGACGGCTTCCGCGGCGGCGCGGGAGCGGCGGCGGGTTCAGCGACGTCCGCCACCAGCTGGTCGTCGGTGAAATCAGTGCTTCGGGCGGCGGCCAGGGCCGCACCGCGTGCGACGGTCACCTGCGCCATCCCTTGCACGAAAACCGGTACCGGCAGGCTCTTTTCGAGTTTCCAGCAGAAACCGTCGATTTGGCCGTGCGGACCGACGACGACAATCCCGCCCGGCTGCCAGCCATTGCGGTCGAACATGCCCGTCAGCCAGCGAGTCAGCCCGTCGAAGCCGCCGCGCACCTGCTTGGTCGCCGTCTGCGTCTCCCCGTTGTGGGTGTCGACCATGACAACGGTCGTCGAGTCATCGTCGAGTAGACAGACCGCCGCCTGCTCGTAGCCGATGACCGGCGCGATGGCCCGCGCCAGGGTTTCGACGGCGTCGAGCGAACGGACGGGTACGACGTTGTCGAGGCCCGCGTCGGTGAGCGCCTCCAGCAGCAGCGCGGCCTGCGCGGACGCCTCGTCGTTCCAGGTCACCCCGACGAGCCGCAGCCGGTGATCGCTGGCGGCCGCCTGCGCTTCCACCCGCAACACCTCGTCCGCCATTTGCTCGGCGGTACTGACGGGACGTGCGCCGGGGCAGGCGTCCAGCTCCAGCTCCCGGTGATCCAGGATGGTGCCGTCTGCGCCGTGTCCCTCAGCGAGGACCCACCCAACGGCGGTCGGCGTCACTGATAGCCCAAGTACCGTGTCCAAACTTATGCCCCAATCGGTCTCGGGCCCGGACACCCTCACCGCACCGACGGACACCAGAAATCCCCTGGTGAGGTGGTTCGTGAGAGCCGGAACGGACCCGAGACAACGTGGTCTCCATCGGCTTGCTCCGTGAGAGCCTACGCGGTCGGCGCAAGTCCGGCCGCGCCGGTTCGACTTCGCCGGACGAGAACCACCGGACGCGTCCCGGTGACCGCAGGTGTGGAACGGCCGTCGACGCCGGGAAAAGCGGCGGTTCTCCTCGCGGCGAGAAAGGAACTCTTACGTCCCGAATCGACCCTTTCGGCAGTGGTTCGGCGTCGCGGAACCGGTCGCCTCATGGCAGGGCCGGAAATTGACCGTCGCGCATTACGGCGTGCCTCGCCGTGGCCTGCGCTGTCAGGCGTTTTGGGCTTCCCGGTGGTGGCGGCAGGTTGCGCGCCAACCGGTGCCAGGCTTGCTGCGCTCATATCCGGGCCGCGAAATGGGCGGAGGAAAAGCGATACCAAATCGAGATGTCCTCGCGTCCCGATCGACATTCGGGCTATTCACCCGGTAAATTCCTGCTGAGACCGCCATCACATACGACAAGGGGCAGGTATGACAGATCTGAGCGAGAAGGTCCGGGCCTGGGGGCGCCGGCTATTAGTCGGTGCGGCAGCGGCAGTCACCCTGCCGGGCCTGATCGGTCTTGCCGGCGGCGCGCCGACCGCGGGGGCGTTTTCGCGCCCGGGTCTGCCCGTCGAATACCTGCAGGTGCCGTCGGCGGGCATGGGCCGCAACATCAAGGTCCAATTCCAAAGCGGCGGCAACGGCTCCCCCGCGGTCTACCTGCTCGACGGGCTGCGGGCCCAGGACGACTACAACGGCTGGGACATCAACACGCCCGCGTTCGAGTGGTACTACCAGTCGGGCCTGTCGATCGTCATGCCCGTCGGTGGCCAGTCCAGCTTCTACAGCGACTGGTACTCCCCGGCCTGCGGCAAGGCCGGCTGCTCCACCTACAAGTGGGAGACCTTCCTGACCAGCGAGCTGCCGCAGTACCTGTCGTCCAACAAGAGCGTCAAGTCCACCGGCAGCGCCGCGGTCGGCATCTCCATGGCCGGCTCTTCGGCGCTGATCCTGGCCGCCTACCACCCGAACCAGTTCATTTATGCCGGTTCGCTGTCGGCCCTGATGGACCCCTCGCAGGGCATGGGCCCGTCCCTGATCGGCCTCGCAATGGGTGACGCCGGCGGCTACAAGGCCAGCGACATGTGGGGCCCGTCGAGCGATCCGGCGTGGCAGCGCAACGACCCCACGCTGCAGATCCCGAAGCTGGTGGCCAACAACACCCGGCTGTGGATCTACTGCGGTAACGGCACACCGTCCGAGTTGGGCGGGGCCAACATGCCCGCCGAGTTCCTGGAGAACTTCGTGCGCAGCAGCAACCTGAAGTTCCAGGACGCCTACAACGCGGCCGGTGGCCACAACGCGGTGTTCAACTTCAACGCCAACGGAACCCACAGCTGGGAGTACTGGGGAGCCCAGCTCAACGCCATGAAGCCGGACCTGCAAGGCGCCTTGGGTGCCACCGCTGGCGGCGGGGGATAACCTTACCGGCACCAAGTCACTACTGCGCCCGACGACGACGCCGTCGGGCGCAGTAGTGCGTTACGCCCTGGCGAATTGGTCGGTGATATCGGTCCAGGCCGTCGCGTCCCTACGGTGATCGTTCATGTTCCGGCACTGACCGTAGATGCGTAGGACGCCCAGACGGGGATCGTCGTCGTGGCGGTAAACGATCACCGTGACGGCGTCCTTGGTGAGCGTCTTGGCGAACGCGTGATTGTTGGGCGGTAGACCCTCGGTCCAGCCGTGGGAGACCAGCGTCGCGGCGATTCCGGGGACATAGGTGTCGGCCGGCGCGGCGGCGGGCACCGAGAAGGTCAGGTAGATAGCACCCTGATACGGCGGGTCGTCACGATTCTTGCAGGACATCAGCGAGTAGCCGGCCGATGACGTCTGCAGGCTCGCCGTGCTGACGATGCTCTGGGCCGATTGCACGACCTGAGCCCTCGACTGATCGTCGCTCACCGGGTTGGCGGGGTGCTCGAGGGCGTCGCCGCTCTTCGCATGGAGGCGATCCACCATCAGGAACGCCGCTCCCAGCAGCAGGGGAAGCGCCAGCGCAACGGCGATCAGCGCGCGAATCTGCTTCGAGCGCAACGGCTTCCCACGTTTCCCGCCGACGCGGTGCGGGTCGCGATTGTCCATGGTCGACGACATCAGCAATTCAGGCTAACTCCGAAGTGCCCGGCTGCCGCAGAATCATGGTCATGACCAGCCGCCGCGCCACGCTGATCGCACACTGCGGCGCCGTGATCGGCGGGCTGGCGGTACTGGTTGCGGCACCGGCGCGAGCCGACGACCCGAGCGCACTCACCGAGCTGGTCGACGCCGCCGCGCGGCGGTTGCAAATCGCCGAGCCGGTGGCCGCCTTCAAGTGGCACACGCACGGGCCTATCGAAGATCAGGACCGGGTCCAGGAGGAACTCGCGAAAATGGCCGACCAGGCTTCCGGCCAGCGCGTCGACGCGGATTACGTCACCCGGGTGTTCGGCGACCAGATCAGCGCGACCGAGGGCATCGAATACAGCCGCTTCGCCGATTGGAAGCTGGATCCCGCGGCCGCCCCGACCGAGTCGGCGGACCTGTCGGCATCCCGTTCTGCGATCGACGACCTCAACCACACGATGCTGAGCCAGGTCGTCGCCAACTGGGAATTGCTGCATTCGCCGGCGTGCCCCGCGCAGCTCGACCTCGCCCGGCGCGGCGTCGTCGACGCACGTCGGCTCAATGGCCTCTACCAGCGGGCGCTGGCGTTAGCAACGCAGTCATATTGCCAGCGATAATTTAACTTTTCCTCACCGGTTTCTAACACTTTATTTTCGTCCCGCGATAAGACCATTTCCCCAGCTGGAGGGCATATCTCGCGGCATTTTCGAATAGGTAACGCTTTGGCCACAGCGGCCGAAATCCATCACATGGAAATTCTCTGCAAGCCTCTCGTCAAGTCCCTGGCTGTCGGCGGGTTCGTTGCAGTGTCGATAGCTTCGTCCACCGGTGTCGCCACCTCCGCTCCCACTCCTAACTGGGACGCGATCGCGCAGTGCGAGTCCGGCGGCAACTGGCACGCCAACACCGGGAACGGCGTATACGGTGGCCTCCAATTCAAGCCGGCAACCTGGGAACGATACGGCGGTGTCGGCAATCCGGCGGCCGCGACCAGGGAGCAGCAAATCGCCGTAGCCAACCGGCTTTTCGCCGACCAGGGCGTGGAGCCGTGGCCGAAGTGCGGGGCCGCCTCCGGGCTGCCGATCGGTTGGTACTCGCACCCCGCGCAGGGCATCAAGGAAATCATCAACGGGCTGATTCAGGCGGCGGTACCGCACTGACGATCTGCCCTTGCGGTCTATGAGCGAACGGGAAGCTGTGTTTGGATCAGCCCATGGAAGGTTCGGCGACAGTTCATATGGCGGCGCCCGCGGACAAGATCTGGGATCTCATCGCAAACGTCGGAAACATCGGACGGTTCTCCCCCGAAGTGTTCGAGGCCGAGTGGTTGGGTGACGCGACTGGCCCGGCTCTCGGCGCCAAATTCCGCGGCCATGTCCGGCGTAACGAAATCGGGCCCGTGTATTGGACGACGTGCGAGGTCACCGCGTGCGAACCGGGCCGGGAATTCGGATTCGCGGTGATGCTCGGTGATCGGCCGGTCAACAACTGGCACTACCGATTGGCGCCCAGCGGCGGTGGCACCGACGTGACGGAGTCCTTCCGGCTCAACCCCGCACCGTGGCTCGGCATCTACTGGCTCTTCGGTGGCTTTCTGCGCAAGCGACGCAACGTCCGCGACATGACCAAGACCCTGAACCGCATCAAAGATGTGGTCGAGGCGAGCTGACGCGCCGTGAAATCGGTCTTCATCACCGGCGCCGGCAGTGGCATGGGCCGGGAGGGGGCAAAGCTTTTCCACGCCAAGGGCTGGCGGGTCGGTGCCGTGGACCGCAACGCCGACGGCTTGGCGGCGCTGCGACAAGAACTCGGTGACGACAGGCTGTGGACCCGCCAAGTCGATGTGACGGACAAGGCGGCCCTGGAGGGCGCACTGGCCGACTTTTGCGCCGGCAACGGCGACGGCGGGCTCGACATGATGTGGAACAACGCGGGCATCGGCGAAACCGGGTGGTTCGAGGACGTGCCCTACGAGGCCGCCATGCGCGTCGTCGACATCAACTACAAGGCGGTGCTGACCGGTGCGTACGCCTCGCTGCCGTACCTGAAAAGGACTCCGGGCAGCCTGATGTTTTCGACGTCGTCTTCGTCGGGCACCTACGGCATGCCACGCCTCGCCGTTTATTCGTCGACCAAGCACGCGGTCAAAGGCTTGACCGAGGCGCTCAGCGTGGAGTGGCAACGCCACGGGGTGCGGGTCGCCGACGTGCTGCCCGGCCTGATCGATACCGCCATCCTGACCACGACGACGAATCACTCCGACGACGGGGCCGCACCGTTGACCGCCGACGAGCTCCGCGCCACCGCACCCAAGAAGGGCATGTTCCGGCTGATGCCGGCAAGCAGCGTGGCCGAGGCGGCCTGGCAGGCTTATCACAACCCGAAGCGGTTGCATTGGTACGTGCCCAAGAGCATTCGGCTAATCGACTTGTTCAAGGGTCTAAGTCCGGAATTCGTGCGACGCAGCATCGTCAAATCCCTACCCGGAGTCATGCCGAAGCGGCAGTGAAGGAGGTGAGCCGGTGCGAAACCGGTTAGTCGCCGTTGTCTTCCTCGTGATCGTCGGTGCCGGCGTCGTCGGGTGCGGGCAGCCCCAAACCACGCCGCGGAAAGCGGCTCGCCTGACCATCGACGGCGCCACGCATACGACACGTCCTCCGGCGTGCAGCCAGAACCAGCAGTACCACACCATCGAGATCAAGGACCGCGACGGTGGGGTCGAGGCCGTGGTGCTGGCCAGTGGCTACCGGGCGATGCCGCAGTGGGTGAAGATCCGTAACGTCGACGGGTTCACCGGCAGCTTCTGGGAAGGCGGGGTGGGCGACGCGCACGCCGACGTCACCAACGGCGCGTACACGATCACGGGCAGCGCCTACGGCATCAACAGCAGCAATCCCAACAAAGTCGTGACGACGGAGTTCAAGATCATCGCCGAGTGCTGACCCTTCCTGGGTTTCGGGCCTAGGCTCGAATGACATCGATCGATGGAGGGGCCGGTGAAGGAACGATTGCACTGGTTCGCGATGCACGGGTTCATCCGCGGCGCCGCGACGTTCGGGGCGCGGCGGGGGGACTTGCACGCCAGGCTGATCGCCGATCCCTCGGTGGCCGCCGATCCCGTGCCCTACTACGACGAGCTGCACGCCGCCGGGCCGCTGGTCAAGGGTCGGGTCAGCTATCTGACGGCCCACCACGCTGTCGCCCATGAGCTGCTGCGCTGCGACGACTTCCGCGTGCTGGTGTTCGGGTCGAATTTGCCGGGGCCGTTGCGATGGCTGGAGCGCCGCACCCGCGACGATCTGCTGCACCCGCTTCGCGCGCCGTCGCTGCTCGCCGTCGAGCCGCCCGACCACACCCGTTACCGCAAGACGGTGTCGGCGGTGTTCACGCCCAGGGCCGTCGCCGCGTTGCGGGATCGCGTGGAGCAGACCGCCGCCGACCTGTTGGACCGGCTGGCCGCCGAGGCGGGCACCTCCCAGGTCGTCGACATCGTCGGACGGTATTGCTCGCAACTGCCGGTCGCGATCATCAGCGACATCCTCGGCGTTCCCGAGCGCGACCGCCGTCGCGTCCTGGAGTTCGGTGAACTCGCCGCGCCCAGCCTGGACATCGGATTGACGTGGCAGCAGTACCGCAGCGTGCAGCGAGGGCTCGTCGGCTTCAGCTCATGGCTCGCCGAGCATCTGAGCCAGTTGCGGCGCGCGCCGGGCGACAACCTGCTGAGCCAGCTGATCCAGATAGCCGAAAGCGGTTCTGCCGAGACATATTTGGATGAGATCGAGCTCCAGGCGATCGCCGGGCTGGTATTGGCGGCCGGGTTCGAGACCACCGTCAACTTGCTTGGCAACGGAATTCGCATGCTGCTGGACGCTCCCGACCGCCTCGACGCCTTGCGGCAGCGCCCCGAGCTATGGCCCAACGCCGTCGAGGAGATATTGCGGCTGGAGTCGCCGGTGCAGCTGACCGCGAGGGTGGCGCTGAACGACGTCGAGCTTGCCGGCGAGCGGCTTCGGCGGGGCGACCTGGTCCTGGTCTACCTGGCCGCCGCGAATCGCGACCCGTCCGTCTTCGCCGATCCGCACCGCTTCGACATCGAACGGTCCAACGCGGGAAGGCATCTCGCGTTCTCCGGGGGACGGCACTTCTGCCTGGGCGCCGCGCTGGCGCGTGCCGAGGGTGAAGTCGGGCTGCGCACGTTCTTCGACCGCTTCCCCGAGGTGCGCGCGGCGGGCGCGGGCAGCAGGCGCCCCACGCGGGTGTTGCGCGGCTGGTCGTCGCTGCCGGTGGCGCTGGGCCCGGCGCGGTCGATGGCTCGCGTCGACGGTTAGGGATCCGCGCGCCATTACCCACGGTGTTGACACCCGTCCGGTAACCGAGTTTATTTGCGCTATGACAGACGTTTCTATGATCTCGGTCGAGGATGTCGTACTCGGGCTATGGCAGGCGCTTTCCCGGCGGGACTGGGAGGCGGTCAAGACGTTCCTGTCCGACGACTGCCTCTACGTCGACATGCCGGTCCCGGCGCTATCGGCGCGCGGACCGGAAGACATCGTCAAGCGGCTCAAGATGGGTCTCGAACCGCTGGCCGGCTACGAGAACCACGACGGCGTGCTGGTGTCCAACGGTTCCGACGTGCTGTACGAGCACTCCGAGACATGGACGTTCGCGACGGGCGAGCAAGGCGTGCTGAGGTTCGTCACGGTCCACAAGGTCGCCTCGCAAGAGGGCGGGCCCAAGGTCACGGTCTGGAAAGACTATTGGGACATGAACAGTCTCATCGCCTTCGCTCCCCCGAACCACTTCGAGAGCCTCGAAAATACCGACACCAGCTGGGTATTTGATGCGACGGGCATGGTCTGACGGGCCCTGCCGCTGATCCCCTTGAACGGCAACGTGTTCGGCGACGTCGACGCTTGAGCCACTTGGATGGTCACCCCTCGTATATTGACCATCCCGGCGGTAGCGCCGACATCGCCAATCGCTACAAGTACTGCTGGACGCCGCCGTGGCCGTGGCAGGTGCCGCTGGCATGTGGGTGCTGGCTGAAAGACCAGCTGCCGTCCGCACATTGCGCGGTCGCGCCCTGCGGCTGGGAGCCGCCCTGCTGCGGATAGGGCACGCAGTCACCGGAACTGGCGATGTAGCACCCGGGCGACGAGTAGGCCGGTGCTGCCAAACCACCGGCGGCGGCGGCGATGGCCGCGACGACGAGAGTTGCTCGGAGCAACATGCTCCCAAACCCTTTCTTCTTCGATGTTTGGTGACGTTGCCCGATTCGTCGATCGGAGCGTATGCCGCACGACGGTTGATTACACGTGGAATGGAAAAAAATCCCTACGACTCGGCGAGCGCCTTGAGGCGTTTCAGCGTTTCCGCGAGCCTGCGTCCCACCTGGCGCACGGCGACCCAGTCGGCGATGTACCCCAGGATCCCGCCGGGCGCCTGGTACGACAGCCGGAACGTCACTTTCGTGCAGCCGTCGCCGGCGTCGCGCAACCTTATCCGCCCACGCAGCGTGACGCCGGTGATGCCCACCCAGGCCACGTCGCGGCCCTCGTCGAACTCGACCACTTCGATCAGTCCGCCAACGGGGACCGAGCCGATCTTCCAGTGGACGGTATAGCGTGCGCCGAGACCGGGTGGCTTGTCGTTCGACGATTCCCATCGCTCCAGGCTCGTCATGAACGACGGGTAGCGGTCCGGGTCGCTGACGATCTTCCATACCGCGGCGCGGTCCGCGTTGATGACGCAACGGCGTTCGACGCGCATCAGCCGATCACCGGGAATCGCCGTTCGGCCGCCAGCCTGTCGACGCCGGCCTGCAGGCTGGCGATCACCTTGTCGTGCACCGCCCGGTCGTCGCCATCCACCTCGATCGGGTCTTGGACCTCGATCACGATCTTGGTCGGCAACGGGATGTGGCCCGCCAGGTCGCTGATGTTGAGGCCCCACGGCAGCGCCAGCGATATCGGGATGCTCTTGAGGCGGAACAGCTTGTCGGCCATCAGCAACTTGGCCAGCCACTGCCCGCGGTTGAGGAACAACGCGCTCTCCTGCCCGCCGATGCTGGCGATCGGGACGATCGGCACCCCGGCCTCGCGAGCCAGCTTCACGTAGCCCATCCGCCCGCCGAAGTCGACCTTGTGGCGTTGCCACGAGGGCCGGAACACCTCGTAGTCGCCGCCGGGGTAGACCAGCAGCGCGGCCCCGGAATCCAATGCGAGGCGGGCGTTTTCGGGATTGGCGGCGACGGTGCCGAACTTGCGCAACCAGCCCAGCGGCGGCGCGGAGACGACGAGGTTGTGGGCCAGCTGGTAGAAGGGTCGCTCGACGCCGAAATAGGAGCAGAAGGCGAGCGTGAACACGAAGGTGTCGGGGGGCACGTTGCCGCCGCTGTGGTTGCCGACCAAGAGCACGGGTCCCTCGGCGGGGATGCGGTTCAGGCCCCGCACGTCCGCCCGGAAGTAGAACGACGCCAGCAGCCACGTCCCCGGGAGCTGGTCGCGGATGTAGTCCGGGTCCCGCTGGTCGAGGTCGGCCTTGGGCACCCACGAGACGGCCTTGTCCCGGGCCCAGTCCAAGACGCCCTTCGCGGTCGCCATAACCGCACGTATACCCCGGTGCCGCCGGGGGTCAAACGCGGTAGAGGCCGGCGGCGTTGTCGTGAGCGACCAGATCGACCACCCGGATGGCGTCGGTCTCGCTCCACTCGTCGTTGACCACGAATTCGCGCAGTACGTGATGAATTGCCTTGCGCCACAACGCAGCGCCGAGGAAGTGAAGCTCCGCGGGGCCAAACCCGTCCGACGAGTAGAGGATCTTGCCGAAGGGCGCCAGCTCCAGCAGCCGCGCGACGAACGCCGGTGACCGCGCGCCCAGCTGGTTCACGCTCAGCCCGCCGTCGAGGTAGACGTTGTTGAAGGCCTGCGCCAGGTATCCGGCTTCGCGCTCGTAGGGATAGCAGTGCAACAGCACGATCGGGGTGTCGCCGGACTGCCGGAGGAAGTCGAGCAGCAGCAGCGGGTTGGTCTTGTGCAGGTCGCAGTCCCGGTCGCCGAGGCCGACGTGGAATTGCAGAGGCTTGCCGAGCCGTAGCGCCTGGTGCAGCCCGAACCGCAGCAGCACCCGATCCTGCAGCCGGGTGCCGCCGTTATCGCGCCATCGGCCGGCGGCCTCGGCCACCTGCGACGGTGACGGCTCGCTGAGGTCGCCGTCGAACCCGCCGCGGTAGGCCAGGATCGACTTGGTGCCGACCGCCGTCGCCGCGCGCCGGCGCAGGATGTCCTCGAAGGCCGTCGCGTAGTCGCCCGGCGCCCGCGCGGCCTGCTCGGCGACCTCCTCCAGGCGAACCACCTCGTGCGCGCGGTTGCCGGACAGCTCGGCCATGTCGGCCGGCATGGCGGTGTCGGCGCCGATGCCGGTGTCCACCAGCCAGTCGCTCACTCCCGCGGCCGGCAGGAACATGCGGGCCAGTTCCGCCTCGCTGAACTGGCCGCGGCGTTCCCAATACGACTGCGGCTCGGCGTGTTTGGATAGCCCGAGGATCGGGGCACAGTGGGCGCGCACGGCGAAGCCGAGTTGCGAGTCGAAACCCGAGCCCGCGATGGGTTCGGTGTTGGCCTCGTTGAGCGCGTTCTCGAACCGCTGCCGGTCCGCCGCCGCCAACCAGCAACCGTGGACGTGTTGATCGATCAGCGTCACTTCGCCGATGTGCCGGGCCAGCGCGTCGGATGTCATCGCAAGCCCCGTCACAGGCTCCAGGCCATGCGAAACTTGTCCGCCAGTTGCTCGGGGTCCAGGCCGCCGTACCGCTCGTCCTCAAGCCGGCGGACGGCCGCCACCATGTCGACCGCGGCATCGCCGAGGATGCCCCGCATCAGCTCCGAATCGTCCAGCGCGGCAATCACTTCGGCCTGCTCCCGGTGCAGGCTCACGATGTCGTCGCGCTGACGCTCGGAATCGTCGAGGTCCGCCGGGTCGACCGTGATCTCCGGTGGCAGCGGCGCCTGGCGCTTGATCCCGTCCAGCGCCAGCCCCAGGATCGCCGCCGACGCCAGGTAGGGGTTCGCGGACGGGTCGACGATCTTCACCTCGACGTTCCCGCCGCGCGGGTTTCCGGGCCCGCCCGCGATGAACCGCACCGCCGCCTCGCGGTTCTCGGTTCCCCAGCACGCGTACGCGCCGGCCCAGTTGCCCGGGCGCATCCGCAGTCCGGACACGATCGACCCGCACAGCACGCCCTGCGCCTCCGGCAGGCCGTGCACCACCCCGGCCACCGCGCTCTCCCCCGCCGCCGTCATGCCCCGCGCGCCCGCACCGTTCCAGAACAGCGGCCCCTCCCGCATGGTCAGCGAAAAGTGTTGATGGGCACCGGATCCCACGCCGTCGGCAAACGGTGCGGGTGACAGGCTGATGCGCACCTCGTGGCGGCGGGCCACCCGCCCGATGACGACCCGCAACAGCACCAGCTGGTCGGCGGCGGCCACCGGGGGCTGCGGCGCCAGGGAGAGTTCGAACTGGTTGGCCCCGTATTCGGGGTGAAACTGCTCGATCGCGATGCCCGCCGCCGCCGCCGACCGGGTGACGTCGCGGACGAACGCTTCGTGTTCGAGGACGCCGGCAAGGCCGTACTGCGCCCACAGCGTCGAGGGGAGGCGGCCGCCGTCGGGGGCGACCAGGAGGAACTCGACCTCGTGCCCGATCAGCGCCTCGACCCCGGCGTCGGTGAGCGCGGCTTCCACCCGGCCCAGCGTGCCGCGGGCGCAGGCGGCAACGGGCTCCCCGTCCTGCTCGAAGAATGCCGCGGGCGCCCACGCCAGCCCGTCGCCGATGACGCGCAGGGCCGACAGGTCGATGCGCAGGCGCTGGTCCCCGATCACGCCGACATCGCCGGTGAACGCGATGCCGCTCTGGTCGATCGCGAAGGCGTGCCACGAGGGGCTGGCGCCGAGGCCGGGGTCCGCGAACGTGTTCGTTCGCCGGATCGGGACCGTCTTGGCCAGCGTGAGGCCGGCGGGATTCACGACGGTGCCGACGACGGTGTCGACGCCCTCGGCCTCCAGCTGGGCGATCGCCGCAGCGGCGCGCGGTGTGCCGGTCATGGCAGTCATTGTGCAGGGGCCGGATGCCTGGACGGGCGAATTCAGTTCTGGCGCGCGGTCAGTTCGGTGACGAATCGATCGAGGAAGCCGTCCAAGGGCGCGCCACCGGCCGGCCGAATGACGAATTTTGTCAGTCCCGCGTCGATGTAGGCGTCCAGCTGCCGGTGCAGCCGATCCCATCCGACGGCGATCAGCTCGGCGGGGTCGACGTCCGGGCGCCGGTTGCGGGCCGCCGCGGCCAGCGCCGCCGGCAAGTGGCCGTCCGGCCCGTCCACGACGGCCAGGGAGATGCCGAAGTGATCGGGGTCTATCTGCCGGCCGGCCTGGGTCGCGGCGCGCTGGATCGCCTCGCGGCCTGTCCGCGCCTCGGCCGGGGTCAGGAAACTGCCCAACCAGCCGTCGGCCAGGGTGCCGATGCGCCGGAACGCCGTCGGCGCCGAGCCGCCCAGCCAGATGTCCAGCGGGGGCTCCGGCCTCGGCATGACCGCGGCCCCGCTGACGGTGAAATACCGGCCGCTGTAGCTCGCCGAATCCTCGACCAGCGCCGAGCGCAGCACCCGCAGCGACTCGTCGAACACCGCGGCCCGCTCCCCGTCGGGCACCACGAACACCTCCCGCTCGGCCGGAATCGCCGACCGCAAACCGAAGACGGGAAGGACCCGCTTCGGCGCGACGGCCGCCAACGACGCCAACTGCTTGGCGACCAGGACGGGATGCCGCCCGGGCAGCACGGCCACCGACGTGCCCACCTTCAACCGGGTGGTCCTGGCCAGCGCGTACGCCATCCCGACCACCGGGTCGACGGCCGGGGAGTAAACCAGCTCGGAGAACCACAGCGAGTCCACCCCGCTGGCCTCCAGGTGGTCCACGATGGCGGCCAACCGATCTGGGGCGGTATCCGCGCCCAGTCCGACGCCGAAGCGAATCTTCACCAACGCTCGCCCTCCTCCCGCGATCGCACCAAGCGCCGCCCCGACCTCCGCGCCTTTGTTCGCACGAAACAGAAGCTAGCGCGCCATTTTTCGGCGTGTCGCCGCAACTGGTTATGTGTCGCGGGGCGAAGAGGGTACGGGGCGGCGGAGCTTATGCGCGGCTGGGGATGGTCAGTTTGCAGGCCTGGCCGATGTCGAGGGTTCGCAAGACGCGGCCCATGCCTACCCACAGCGCGCACGACAGCGCCAGATCGGCCAGCAGCTCGTCGGAGAAGTGTTCGGAGCAACGGCTCCAGAAGTCCTCGTCGTCGCGCAGGGCGGTGTGATCGCCGGCGAACCGGTCCGCGAACTCGGCCGCCAGCCGCTCCTGTTCGCTGTAGCCCGGCCAGGTGCGCCACTCCGGGGCGTGGTCGTACAACTCTTCGTCGACGCCCGCGGCGGGCCCGTCTTCGTCGCGGGTATTGATGCAGACCACGCATTCGTTGCGGTGGGCGATCACGGCGCGCGCCAGTTCGCGCGTGCGCAGCGGCAACCGGTTCTTGGTATAGACCGCGTTGCTGAAGCCGCCGAGCGCGCCGCCGATGTCGGGAGACTTCGCAAACCAGCCGGCCAGGTCGTCGTCAGCAAATGTTCCGATTCGGCTCATGGCGTGATGGTACGCCCGGACCACGGATTATCGGCGAGCAAGCCCTAGCGCGTGACCCCGGCAGTTGGCAGCGCCGCCGCCTTGATGGCCATGGTCGGCTGTTCGTCGGGCCAGTCCCGTTGCGCCAGAACGCGATACGCGACGCGGTCGAGGGCGGCTTCCACCGCACGACGGTCGGGTCGCCCCTCGAAGCCGGGTGACCGGGCGAGCTTGTCGACGAGCCAGGCCAGCAGCAGCGAGTGCACGTAGGCGACCTGCTGGGCCCCGGCCGGGGTCAGCCACAGCTGTTCTCCCTCGCGTTGGGCGTAGCCGGTCGACACCAGGCGCGCGAAGGTCGGCTCGAGAACCTCGAACGGGATCCGCAGGTAGTCGGCCATGTCGGTGAGGCGGGCCGTCCCGTACATCTGCGAATAGCGGTTGATGCGCAGCACCCCCCACAGCCCGGCGACGTCGAGCCGGCAATCGGGCCGCATGGCGATGCTGCGCAGGCGCATGCCAGGCTGGCCCCTCAACATCCGGGCGATGGCCGTCTCGAGCATCTGGTCCGGCGTCTCGGTGGTCGGCATTGCGAAGGCATCGCCGAGATCCACTGTGCTGGCGTGCATATCCCGTAGCGGCACCTCGCGCAGCAGCAACGCCAGCACGAAGCCGAGCAGGGCGACGGGCGCCGCCCATCCGAACACCTGGGTGAGCGATTCGGAGTACGCCGTGACGATCGGCGCGGCCACGTTGTGCGGTTGATGGTGCAGGACGCCCGGGGAACTTACGGCGCTGGCGTCCGCCCCGCTGGCCGCGAGCGCCGGCCCCATTCGACGGTTGAGGAAGTTGACGAACAGCGAGCCGAATATCGCGGCGCCGAACGAACTGCCGATGGTGCGGAAGAACGTCACACCGGAGGTGGCGACGCCGAGATCCTCGAAGTTCGAGGTGTTTTGGACGATGAGGACCAGCACCTGCATGGAGAAACCGATGCCGGCACCCAGGACGACCAGAAACAGCGACTGGATCAGCGCCGACGTGGCCGGCTCCATGCGCGACATCAGGAAGAACGCGAGCGCCATCAGGGCCGTGCCGAGCACCGGGAAGATCTTGTACCGGCCGGTGCGGCCGACGATGGTGCCGCTGCCCGTCGAGGTGATCAGCATGCCGATCACCATGGGCAACGTGCGCAGCCCCGAGGTGGTTGCCGAGACGCCGTCGACGTACTGCATGTACGTCGGCAGGAACGTCATCGCGCCCAGCATCGCGAAGCCCACGACGAAGGACAGCACGCAGCAGACGGTGAACACCGGACTGCCGAACAGCCGGATCGGCAGGATCGGTTCGGCGGCACGGCGTTCCACCACAACGAACACCGCGAGCGCGGCCGCGGCCCCGACGAACAGCACGACGATGGTCGCCGAGCCCCACGGATACAGCGTGCCGCCCCAGCTGGTGGCCAGCGTCAGGCCGGCGGCGCCAAGGCCGATGAACGTGATCCCCGCGTAGTCGATGGCCGGCTTGGTGGCGGACGCCAGCGCCGGGATCGCGGCGGCGGCCACGAAGACGACCACCACCGAGATTGGCACGTTGATCCAGAAGGCCCACCGCCAGCTCAGGTAGTCGGTGAAGTAGCCGCCCAGCAACGGGCCGATGACCGTCGTGACACCGAAGACCGCGCCGAGGATGCCCTGATAGCGGCCCCGCTCCCGCAGTGGAACCACCTCCCCGATCAGGGCGCTGGCGGTGACGGTGATCCCGCCGCCGCCGATCCCCTGCAGGGCGCGGGCGCCGACGAGCATGGCCATCGATTGGGCGAGCCCACAGAGCACCGACCCGACGACGAAGAACACCACCGCGCCCTGAAACACCCGCTTGCGGCCGAAGGAGTCACCGAGCTTGCCCACGAGCGCGGTAACGATCGTGGAAGCCAGCAGGTAGCTGGTGACCACCCAGGACTGGTGGCCGGCGTCGCCCAGGTTGGCGACGATGGTCGGCAGCGCCGTCGCGACGATCGTCTGGTCCAGCGCCGCGAGCAGCATCCCGAGCACGATCGCGACGAAGATGAGGTTGCGCCGCTGGGGGCTGATCAGCGCGCTGCTCGGCGCGGCGTCCGTCGATGAACCGCCTCGAAGTGCTGTCGGGCTCGTCATGCCTGCCTTCCGTCGGCGACCGGGTCGCTAACGGATGCCCAGGGAGAACCCAAGGCAATCGAACCGCTTCAGCAACGGGGTCCGCGGTGAAGGTCTGCCGCGGAGCCTAACGGAGGCTTAGCTCGGCGGCCGGGAGACGCACTGCGCCGAGTAGAGCTCCACGCCGAGCTTGTCCATCAGCTCGAGCTGCGTCTCGAGGTAGTCGATGTGCTTTTCCTCGTCCGCCACGATCTCTTCGAGCAATGTGGCGCTCGTGGTGTCCTGCTTCTCGCGGCACATGATGATGCCGGGCTTGAGCCGGTCCATAACCTCGTACTCGACGGCCAGGTCGGCCTCGAACTGCTCGCGCAGCGTCTGGCCGATGCGCAGCGAGAACAGGCGCTGGTAGTTGGGCAGCCCGTCGAGCAGCAGGATGCGATCGGTGATCGCCTCGGCGTGCCGCATCTCGTCGAAGGACTCCTCCCGGGTGTGCTTGGCGACCTCGGTGAAGCCCCAGTTGTCCTGCATCTTGGAGTGCAGGAAATATTGGTTGATCGCGGTGAGCTCGCCGGTCAACTGCTCGTTGAGCAGGCGCAAAACATCCGGATCCCCTTGCATGATTACTCCCCTACGGTGACGGTCTGAAACGGTGGTCGTTCACGGCCCCGGCGGGGTCCGCTGGGCTGAACACACCAATCCCGGGCCGTACTCGCACTTTGCCATGACGGGTTGCAATCTTCCAGCAAGGTATGGCTGTGCTCAGTGTGTGGCGCGCCGAGCCGATCGCGGACACGTTGCTGGCGGGTAAGGTTAGACTGCGCTAAGGAACTTAGGTTAGACTCAACTAATACGGGGCCTCGGCCCGGCAATTTTCTCCGGAATCCCGGCGACCCGGGATGCCGACAGGGAGGACGAAGTGCACTCGCTTGGTCACGCCGTCGACGAAGAGCACCTCGTCGCCCGCACGCAGGGGATGCGCTGATGTACGTGTGTCTGTGTGTCGGTGTTACCAACCACACGGTGTCCGAGGTGGTCGCCCGCGGTGCCTCCACCTCCAAAGAGGTCGCGGCCGCGTGCGGGGCCGGTGCCGACTGTGGCCGTTGCAAGAGGACGCTGCGGGCGATCATCGCCGCGTCGGAAAATCTCGAGACCGCCCCGTCGCTTTAGTGTCTGCGCCCGCTTAGCGGGCTTTGTTGAAATCCGCCAAGGCCGCGGCGTTGGCTCGTGCGCCCATCAGTTCGGCGAAGTGAGCGTTTTCCCGCGCGGTCGCCGCCGCGATCTCCGGACGGACCGGTTCCATCATCGTGTGCTTGACCGCCATCAGGCTCGAAATCGGGCGTGCGGCAAGGACTTCCGCGTGCCGCCGGGCTTCGGGCAGTAAATCGTCGGGCTCGCAGACCCGCCAGACCAGCCCCATCCGCAACGCCTCGTCGGCGTCGACCCACTCCGAGGACATCAACAGCCAGGCGGCGTTCTGCCGGCCCACCAGCTGCGGCAACAGATACGACGACGCCGCCTCCGGCGCCACCCCCAGGCTGGTGAACGGGCACTTCAGGCGTGCGGTCGACGACATGAACGCCAGGTCGGCGTAGCCGAGGATGGTGGCGCCGATGCCCACCCCGACACCGTTGACGGCGCAGATGAGCGGCTTGGGGAACGCGCTGAGGGCACCGATCAGCCCGATGAAGCCGTGCTTGCCGGGAGTGAAATCCGGATCGGTGATGCGGGCCTGCATCTCGGCGAGGTCGGTACCGGCGCTGAAGCCGCGGCCCGCACCCGTCAGCAGCACCACGGCGACCTCGGGATCCTCGGCGGCGGCCAACAGCGCTTCGGCGGTGGCGTCGTAGAGGGCTTCGTTGAATGCGTTCAGCGCCTCGGGCCGGTTCAGGGTGAGGGTGCGCACCCGCTTCTCGTCATCGATCTGCAGCGTCACGGCTGCAGCCTAACGAGGTCAGCCGTTGCTGTAGACGCGGGTGGGCGCGATCAGCACGACGGCGCGCCGCTCCCGGGCCATCACGCGGTCGTAGGTGTCCCAGTCGTCGTGGGTGCCGCCCGCGGCGGTGAAGACGTCGCGGAGCAACAGCCGCAGCTGGTCGTCCGTGGTCAGCCAGGGCCGGGCGTCGTCAGGACCGGCCAGCTCCGCGCGACCCTCGACGGTCGCCCACTGCCATCCGTTGCGGAAGGTGACCGCCAGCTGCGGCCGCGCGCGCAGGTTGGCCAGTTTGACCTTGCCGTAGGTGGTGAAGCCCAAGACCTCCTGGCCGCTTTCCGGGTGCGGCAACAGACCGACGTTGACCAGCGAGGCTTGCACCGTTCCGTCGGCACGAACGGTCGACACGACCGCCAGGCCGTTTTCGGCCGCGGCCAGGGCCACGGCGTCGCTCAGAGTTGTCATGTGAGTTCCTCGATGAACGGTGTCCTGAACACGTAGCGGCTGGTCGGGACGGTGTCGATGTTCTCGTTGGCGCCGAACGCCGTAGTGCTGGCGACCATTCGGCCCAACCGGTCCTGCAGGTCGGCGTCGTCGGCGGCACCGAAGAATGCCTTGAGATCGGTGATCGCCTCCGCGGGGAACAACTCTTCGACGATGCCCGCGATTCCCGGTGCGTCCGGGGTGAGGGCCCGCACCACCCAGTTCTGGGTGTAGCCGAAGGTCGACTGCGTCTCGATGGCCACCGGGGTGTGGTCGCGTTGCCACCGGGTCAGCCAGCTCTCCCGGTCCAGGCCGGCGGGCCGGCGCAGCAGGGCGATGTTGGCCAAAGCCGGTGTGCGCGAGCCGGGTTCGGATACCGGCGCTTTCAGTGGGACCGATTCGGTCACCAGGTATGCGGCGAGTTGTTCGCATTCGGCGCCGAGCAGGCTCAAGGCCGCCGCCATCTGCTCGCCGTAACACTGCTGGGTCCACATGCTCACCACCGCCGCCACCGGCGGGTCCAGCTGCGTGAGCGTCATCAGCGAATGGCGTACCGCGTCGTCGCGAACGTTGACCGCCAGCCCCGGCAGGCCCAGCTCCAAGAGCGCGTCGGCCACGGGGCCCCGCTGACGGACGCACCACTTTTCGCCCGAATCGGCGCGCATGAGGACGGCGATGACCTTTTCCATGGGCCGAACCTACCTTCGCCTGCCGCGCTAGTTCACCGGCCGCACCTGGTGCCGGCTGCTGACCAAGGTGCCGATCGTCGCGGCCAGCTGCCGGTAGGACTCGTCGCGACCGCTGGACGAGCGGTACACCAAACCGATGCGCCGCCCGGGGCGCGGCGCGGCGAACTGGGCCAGACCCAGGCGGCTTCTGGTCGCCTCGACAGGCACCGCGCTCTGCGGAATCAGCGTCACCCCGAGGCCGCCGGTCACGCATTGCACCGCGGTGGCCAGCGACGCCGCGCGGGTGTTGGCCAGCTCCGGCCGCACGCCCGCCTTGTGGCAGACGTCCAGAGCCTGGTCGCGCAGGCAGTGCCCCTCGTCCAGCAGCAGCAGCGGTAGGTCGGCCAGTGCCGCCGCCGGGACGCGGCGTTTTCCGGCCAGCGGATGCCCGGGCGGTAGTGCCAGCACGAAGTCCTCGTCGTAGATCGGGATCGCGGCGATCCCGCTGGTGTCGTCCGGCAAAGCGATGAGCGCCGCGTCCAGCGCCCCTTCGCGCAACACCGTCAGCAGCCGTTCGGTCTGGTCTTCCGTCACCCGCAACGTCATGCCCGGGAATTGTTCGGAGAGGCCGGCCAGCACGGTCGGCAGCACGTAGGGCGCCACCGTCGGGATCAGTCCCAGCCGCATCCCGGCCCGCAGCGGATCGGATGCCCCCGCGGCCGCGGCACTGAACGCGTCCATCGCCTCGATGACGTCCTGGGCGCGCGGTAGGAGGTCGGTGCCCTCCGGCGTCAAGAGGACACGCCGTGTCGAGCGCTCGATCAGTTGGGTGCCGAGCCCGGCCTCCAGCGCCGCCAGCCCCTGCGACAAGGTGGACTGGCTGACGCCGAGAGTGGTTGCGGCGCCGCTGAACTGACGCTTTTCGGCGATCGCGACGAAGGCCCGCAGGCCGGCGATGGTGGGCTGATAAGTCTTATCGGGCATGCCTATAAGTGTAGTGGGAAATATCACCTTTACTTCAGACAGGGCATGTGGGCACCATGACAGGGAAAGCTAATCTTGAGTTAATCCAAATTAGGAGAGCCATGCCTTTGCTGACCATCGGCGACCAGTTTCCCGCCTACGAGCTCACCGCGTTGATCGCCGGCGACCTGTCCAAGGTCGACGCCAAGCAGCCCGGCGACTACTTCACCACCATCACCAACGAGGACCACGAAGGCAAGTGGCGCGTTGTGTTCTTCTGGCCCAAGGACTTCACCTTCGTGTGCCCGACCGAGATCGCCGCGTTCGGCAAGCTGAACGACGAGTTCGAAGACCGCGACGCGCAAGTCCTGGGTGTCTCGATCGACAGCGAGTTCGTGCACTTCAACTGGCGGGCCCGGCACGAGGACCTGAAGAACTTGCCGTTCCCCATGCTCTCGGACATCAAGCGGGAACTGAGCCTGGCCACCGGCGTCCTCAACGCCGACGGTGTGGCCGACCGGGCGACCTTCCTGGTGGACCCGAACAACGAGATCCAATTCGTTTCGGTCACCGCCGGATCCGTGGGACGCAACGTGGAGGAAGTGCTGCGGGTCCTGGACGCGCTGCAGTCCGACGAGCTATGCGCCTGCAACTGGCGCAAGGGCGACCCGACGCTGAACGCCACCGAGCTGCTCAAGGCGTCGGCTTAGTTCGCGCCCGGCCGGGTACAAGGCCTGATTAGGAGGCGAGATGAGCGTCGAAAACCTCAAGGAAGTGCTGCCCGAGTACGCCAAGGACCTCAAGCTCAACCTGGGCTCGATCACGCGCACGACCGAGCTCAACGACGAACAGCTGTGGGGCACGCTGCTGGCGAGCGCCGCGGCGACGCGGAACCCCCAGGTAATCAGCGAGATTGGTGCCGAGGCGGCGGACATCCTGTCCGCCGAGGCGTACAACGCGGCGCTGGGAGCCGCCTCGATCATGGGCATGAACAACGTGTTCTACCGCGGCCGGGGCTTTCTCGACGGGAAATACGACGATCTGCGTGCGGGATTGCGGATGAACATCATCGCCAATCCCGGCGTGGAGAAGGCGAACTTCGAGCTGTGGTGTTTCGCCGTGTCGTCGATCAATGGATGCCCGGACTGCGTGGCCGCCCACGAGCACACGCTGCGCGAGTCGGGCGTAACCCGGGAGTCCATCCAGGAGGCGCTCAAGGCCGCGGCGATCGTTTCGGGCGTGGCCCAAGCGATCGTCGCCTCCCAGACGCTGGCCACCGTCGGCTGACGCAGTGACGGCACCGGGCTGGGTAGAGCACGCGATCTGGTGGCAGGTCTATCCCCTGGGGTTCGTCGGCGCCTTTCCCGCGTCGTCGGAGCCGCCGCGGCCGGACGAACACCGGCTGCGGCGGCTCGCCGACTGGTTCGACCACGCCATCGCACTGGGTGCCTCGGGCGTGGCGCTGGGGCCGATCTTCGCCTCGCGCACACACGGTTACGACACCACCGACCACTACCGCATCGACCCCCGGCTCGGTGACGACGCCGATTTCGACCACCTGGTGGCCGAGGCCCACCGCCGCGGCCTGCGCATCCTGCTCGACGGCGTGTTCAACCACGTCGGCGTGGACTTTCCCCGCTACCGGCAGGGTGCGGCCGGATGGTTCACCGGGGGGACGTTCGAGGGCCATTCGGAGCTGATCACGCTCAACCACGACAACCCCGAAGTCATCGGCTACACCGCGGACGTGATGGCGCACTGGCTGGAACGCGGCGCCGACGGCTGGCGCCTCGACGCGGCTTACACGGTGCCGGAAAGGTTTTGGGCGTCGACGCTGCCACGGGTGCGCGAGCGGTTCCCGGACGCCTGGTTCGTCGGCGAGCTCATCCACGGCGACTACGCCGCGGTGGTGCGGGCCGCCACCTTCGACTCGGCCACCCAATACGAGCTGTGGAAGGCGATCTGGAGCAGCCTCAACGACGGAAACTTCTTCGAGCTGGACTGGGCCCTGCAGCGGCATGCCGAGTTTCTGGCCGGCTTCGCCCCGCTCACCTTCATCGGCAACCACGACGTCACCCGCATCGCCAGCCAGCTCGAGAACTCCAGGCATGTGGCGCACGCGCTGGTGATCCTGCTGACCGTCGGGGGTGTGCCCAGCGTGTACGCGGGCGACGAGCTGGGGTTCCGGGGCGTCAAGGAGGAGCGCTACGGCGGCGACGACGCGGTGCGGCCCGAATTCAGTTCTCCCCCACTGGAATTGGATGCGTTCGGTGCGGAAGTGTGGGCGCTGCACCAGTTCCTGATCGGGTTGCGCCGTCGGCACCCGTGGCTGCACCGGGCGTCCACCACCGCCTTGCGGCTGGAAAACCGCCACTACGTGTACGAGACGCGCAGCGGCGAAGACGCGCTACTGGTCGCGCTGAACATCGGCGACGAGCCGATGCGGCTGGCGCTCTCGGAACTCGGGACGCCCCACCGGCAGGTGCTCGGCGGGTCCTCGGCGCCACCGCAGGAGGTCCTCGACGCGGTGGTCGTCGAGCCGCACGGCTGGCGGATCCTAAGCGGGGTCTAGGCGCTGCAGCGTCAGCTGGTCCTGCCGGCCGTCGTAGTACTTGTCGAGGACGGCGAGGAAGTCCTCGTTGTCCGTGGTCGCGTGGGCGAACAGGGTCATCGACGAACACAACTTCAGGTCGTCGGGCGAGCCGAAGATGTCGCCGACGGATCGGTGCTGCACCTCGTTGACCAGCCGGGCGCACTCATGTAATCGCGGCCCGAGGATCTCATGGCGCAGGTATGCGCGGGCCTCGTCGAGAGACGAGATGCCGTAGTGCACCGCGGTCGGGCTGCCGCCCAGGCCGCGTAGCTGGGGGAAGACAAACCACATCCAGTGGCTGCGTTTTCGCCCGGCACGCAGTTCTTCGACGACGTTGCGGTACACCGGGGCCTGCGCGCCGACGAAGCGCTCGAGGTCGAAGGGGTCGCTCTCCGGTTGCATGTGACTACGGTTGCACAGATGGAACTTGAACGACGAAAGGCCGTCCGGCGACGAGTGCCCAAGGTGCGCGATCTCGCGCCGCTGATCCAGTTCAAGCGCCCTCGGTTCAACGCGACCAAGCGCCGCCTCGACGCCGCGTACACCATCGGGGACCTGCGACGCATCGCCAAACGGCGCACGCCCAAGGCGGCGTTCGACTACACCGACGGCGCCGCCGAGGACGAGATTTCCCTCGAACGCGCTCGACAAGCCTTCCGCGACATCGAGTTTCACCCGACGATCCTGCGTGACGTCAGCAACGTCACCGCCGGCTGGAATGTCCTGGGTCAACCGGTCGTCCTGCCGTTCGGCATCGCGCCCACCGGGTTCACCCGGTTGATGCACACCGAGGGCGAGATCGCCGGCGCGGCGGCGGCGGCCAAGGCGGGCATCCCGTTCTCGCTGTCCACGCTCGGCACCTGCGCGATCGAGGACTTGGCGACCGCTGTTCCCCAGGGCAGGAAGTGGTTTCAGCTCTACATGTGGCGCGACCGCGAACGCTCGATGGCGCTGGTGCGGCGCGCGGCCGACGCGGGTTTCGACACCCTGCTGGCCACGGTCGACGTGCCGGTCTCCGGCGCGCGGCTGCGCGACAACCGCAACGGGATGACGATCCCGCCGACGCTGACGCTGCGCACCGTCCTGGATGCGGTGCCGCACCCGAAATGGTGGTTCGACCTGCTGACCACCGAGCCGCTGGCGTTCGCGTCTCTGGACCGCTGGCCGGGGACTGTCGCCGAGTACCTGAGCACCATGTTCGACCCTAGCCTGACCTTCGATGACCTGGAGTGGATCAAGGCCCAGTGGCCGGGCAAGTTGGTCGTCAAGGGCATCCAGACGCTCGACGACGCCCGCGCGGCCGTCGAGCGCGGTGTCGACGGCATCGTGTTGTCGAACCACGGTGGGCGCCAACTGGATCGGGCTCCCGTGCCGTTCCATCTGTTGCCGGAGGTCGCGCGTGAGGTCGGCGAGGACACCGAAATCCTCGTCGATACCGGCATCATGTCCGGCGCCGACATCGTGGCCGCGGTCGCGCTGGGCGCGCGGTGCACGCTGGTGGGGCGGGCCTACCTGTACGGGTTGATGGCCGGCGGCCAAGCGGGGGTGACGCGCGCGATCGAGATCTTGGCCGACGGGGTGATCCGGACGATGCGGCTGCTGGGGGTCACCTGCCTCGAGGAGCTCTCCCCCAGGCACGTGACGCAATTGCGGCGCCTGGGGCCTGTTCGATAGCGCCGAGATTGCCGTGGGGGTCGTGCCGTGGGTGCCGCCTACGACCATGGCGGCAATCCCGGCGTTACTGCAGGCGGGCGACCCGCTCGGTGCGGTTGCGTACCAGGTCGTTGAAGGCCTCGCCGGGCCCGACGTGCTCGAAGAGTTGCGGCGGATAGTGCGTGACGTACATCGTGCGGCGGCCGCCGGCGCCGGTCGGCCGGGGCGAGGCGTGCATCAGGTCCTGGATGTGGACGGTGGCGTCGCCGGGGGCGGTGTCGATGCTCACCTCCGGTACCTGTTGGAACCGCTGTTCCCACCGGTAATGGATCGCCTGACCATGGCTGCCGGGGACCACGCGAAGGTTGCCGGTCGCGGCGTCCGAGCCGGTGAGTTGAATGCCGACGCTGACCGCGGGGCACATGAGCGCGTGTCCACCCATCCCACAGTCCTGATGCCAGGGGATGTTGGCTAGCCCGCTGGTGTTCCCGGGCACTTTGAGCAATACCGCGCTGCCTTCCATCCGGTCGGGTGCGGGCCGCAGCGCGGGATTGACGAGGGTGCCCAGCCTGCGCACCCTGGGATCGTTTTCCAGTGCGGCGAGGACGGGCGAGCGCAGCGTCGCGTAGACCAATCGGCACAGCACGCTGCCGCCGTCCTCGGCGGTGACCCACCACGAACGGTCGTCCCCGGGCCGGGCCCGGGCCGCGAGGCGGTCGATCTCGCGGTTGGCGGCACGCATCTCTTCGGCGCCGAAGACCCCCTTGACGTGCAGGTACCCCATGGTTTGCAACTGTGCGGTCAACTCGGCGTCCTCGGCGTCGAGCGTGAACGTGGCGAGCGGGTCGCGCCCCTTCAGGTCGGCTCGCGCCGGATCGTAGGGCGGGATGCCGGCGTGGAGGTACCGCAGGGCCGGGTCCCAGTCGGCCAGCTGGTCGAAGCCGCCCCGCTCGAAGGACAATTCACCGCTGAGCAGCAGGTTGATGGCCGTGCGGATTTGGCCAACCAGGTCGTCCCAGGCCCGTCGGGAAAGGCGCACGACGGCGTCCGCGGTGCGCTGCCCCTCGGTGACGCGGATCGTCGAGCCCTCGACGGTGTAAGTGACGGCGTCGTCGTCGACCAGGAAGGTGATGGAGCCGGTGGAGGTGAGATCTCTGGCCGCGGATGCGAGCACATCCGGGTCAAGCGCGGTCGGGGCGGGGTGCGTCAGCGCCACGCGCCGATTATCCAAGACCGCCAGTGTGAGAGCCAGCACTTAGCCGCAGGGCGGCGGCAAACGGGGAACAAACCGGCCCCGGGCTGGGTTGAGCGCATCAGACTCAGTTTTGGAGGATTGATGGCTGAAGCCAAATCGGTGCCGGTGCTGTTTGTCACCGACACCATCGTGTTGCCCGGGATGGTCGTTCCGATCGCGCTCGACGAGGCCGCGCGCACGGCGATTGACGCCGCCCAGGCAAGTGAATCGGGGCAGCTGCTGATCGCGCCCCGCCTGGACGACAGGTACCCGTCACACGGTGTGATCGCCAAGATATTGCAGGTCGGACGCATCGCGGGCGGCGGCACCGCGGCCGTCGTGCGCGGTGAGCGCAGGGCGCAGATCGGGACGGGAGCGTCCGGGCCCGGCGCGGCGCTGTGGGTCGAGGTGACCGAGGTTCCCGAGGCCGAGACGACGGACGAGATCAAGGCGCTGACGGCTGAGTACCGCAAGCTGCTGCTGGCCATGCTGCAACGGCGCGAGGCCTGGGAGATCGTCGACTACGTCAACAGGCTGACCGACCCGTCGGCGCTGGCGGACACTTCCGGCTACGCGTCCTACCTGTCCAGCGAGCAGAAGCGGCAGCTGGTGGAGACGGTGGACGTCGCCGAGCGGCTGCGCGTGCTGATCGACTGGACCAGCACGCACCTGGCCGAGGTCGAGGTCAACGACAAGATCGCCGAGGACGTGCGCGAGGGCATGGAGAAGACGCAGAAGGAGTTCCTGCTGCGCCAGCAGCTGGCCGCCATCCGCAAGGAGCTGGGCGAGGGCGAGCCCGATGGGTCCGACGATTACCGCGCCCGCGTCGAGGCCGCCGACCTGCCCGAGAAGGTGCGGGAGGCCGCGCTGCGCGAGGTCGGCAAGCTGGAACGCTCGAGCGACCAAAGCCCGGAGAGCGGCTGGATCCGCACCTGGCTGGACACCGTGCTCGACCTGCCCTGGAACGTGCGGACCGAGGACTCGACGGACCTGAAGGCCGCGCGCGGCGTCCTGGACGCCGACCACCACGGGCTGGACGACGTCAAGGACCGCATCGTCGAATACTTGGCCGTGCGGGCCCGCCGCGCCCAGCGGGGGCTGCAGGTCGTCGGCGGCCGGGGCTCCGGCGCGGTGATGGTGCTGGCCGGTCCCCCCGGCGTCGGCAAGACGTCGCTGGGTGAGAGCGTGGCCCGGGCGCTGGGCCGCAAGTTCGTGCGCGTCGCCCTGGGCGGGGTGCGCGACGAGGCCGAGATCCGCGGGCACCGGCGCACCTACGTCGGCGCGTTGCCGGGCCGGATCGTGCGCGCGATCGGCGAGGCGGGGACGATGAACCCCGTCGTGTTGCTGGACGAGATCGACAAGGTCGGTTCCGACTATCGGGGCGACCCCTCGGCGGCCTTGCTGGAGGTCTTGGACCCGGCGCAAAACCACACGTTCCGGGATCACTACCTGGATCTGGATCTGGACCTGTCCGACGTGGTGTTCCTGGCCACCGCCAACGTGATCGAGAACATTCCGTCGGCCCTGCTGGACCGCATGGAACTGGTGCAGATCGACGGCTACACCGAGGACGACAAGGTCGCCATCGCCCGCGACTACCTGCTGCCGCGGCAGCGGGAACGGGCGGCGCTGACCGACGACGAGGTGACCGTCACCGATGCCGCGTTGCGCAAGATCGCCGCCGACTACACCCGGGAGCCCGGTGTGCGGCAGTTCGAGCGGCTGCTGGCCAAGGCGCTGCGCAAGGTGACCACCAAGCTGGCGGAAAGCGCCGGGCCGATCACCATCGACGAGCCGGACCTGGTCGACTACCTCGGACGTCCGCGGTTCACCCCGGATTCGGCCGAACGCACGGCGGTGCCCGGCGTGGCCACCGGGCTGGCCGTGACCGGCCTGGGCGGCGACGTGCTCTACATCGAGGCCGGCGCCACCGACGGCGAGGCGGGTTTGCAGCTGACCGGTCAGCTGGGTGACGTCATGAAGGAGTCGGCGCAGATCGCGCTGTCCTACGTGCGCTCCCACGCCGCGGAGTTGGGGGTCCAACCCGAGGCCCTCGACCGGCGCATCCACGTGCACGTGCCCGCCGGGGCGGTGCCCAAGGACGGCCCGTCGGCCGGTGTCACCATGGTGACCGCCCTGGTGTCGATGGCCACCGGACGGCAGGTGCGCTCCGATGTCGGCATGACCGGCGAGGTCACGCTGAACGGGCGGGTGTTGCCGATCGGCGGCGTGAAGCAGAAGCTGCTGGCGGCCCAACGGGCCGGCCTGTCGACGGTCTTCATCCCGGCGCGCAACGAGCCCGATCTGGATGACGTGCCCGCCGAGGTGCTCGCCGCGCTAGACGTGCGGCCGATGACCGACGTCGCCGACATCGTCGCGCAGGCGCTGGGACCGGTGGCGGAGACCGCGACGCTCGCCGCTTGAGATGTGCCTGGCCGGGATGCGCAGCAAACTCGCTCGCATCCCGGCCGAGTACGTTAGGGTCCGTAGATGGCCGTGATCTTGCGCAGATTGCTACGCATTGGCAACCTTCCCACCGACATGCGGGCGGAAGTCGAACCGGAGGGAATTCTCCATCTTGCCGAATTCCTTCCCGTCACTTTTCGGTTCACCGGCTCGGTCCCCGGCTTTGTCTCCAAGGGCACCGTTCGCGGTTATGTCGGCTCCCTGGTGCTCACTTCCCAACGGGTTCTCGGCACGTTGTCGTCGGTTCCCAAGCTCGCCGGGCGGGCCATCGACCAGCGTTGGGATGCGCTTCAGGAAGGCCCGGTGAACGCCGATATTTCGTCCAGCGGGCTTGCCATCAACGTCGATGTCGGCCAAGTCGATCCCGCGTTCTCCGGCCAGCTTTCGCTGCGCTACAAAACGGCGATTCCGGAATCGGTACTGACCACTCTCCCGCGCCGTTCGCTGGCTTTCGCCGTCCCGCGCGAGTGGGTGTTACGCGCCGTCGGCGTTCCCGCCCCGCGGCCGGCGTGAGGCCGGGGATACGACGAAGAGGTTTTCAGCGTCCATCGCTCGGGTATCTGGGGGGTTGGAGGTTCGACTGCCCGACTAGGGCGGTGGGGTGAGCGAATCACCAAGTCAATGGTTCAGCTGCTGTTCAGGCAGCCAAACTGCTCGACAAGGGGGTTCACTAAATGAAGCTGAACAGAATCGCAGCCGGCGCGGTCATGGCCGGCACCATCACGTCCGCCGCATTCGGAATCGGCGCCGGCTTGGCGCAGGCCGACCCGAATGGCCCGAATGTTCCGGGGCCGAATGTGCCAGGCCCGAACTTGCCGGGACCCAATGGGCCGAATGTGCGGGGGCCAGGACATCTGCCGCCACCGGGAGTGCCGATTTGTAACGGCGGCCCAGGCGCCAACTGCAACGCGCCGGGCACTCCGCTTCCGCCCGGGCAGCGCGGCGCCCCGCCGCCGGGACACTACAACGACCCGATCGGCTACGGGCTTCCGGCCCGGTGGATGCCACCCGGGGAGTCCGTCGACTACCCAGTCGTCTACAACCCGGCAGCGAACGCCTGGGGTGTCTTCACCGCTAACGGTCAGTTCGTTGCGTACGGGACCGGCGTAAACGGCGGTGTCAACGCCGGGACCGGTGTCGGTGCCGGGCAAGGGCGCTAAGACCGCACCACGAAGCAGCCGCCCCCAATAAGGGGGCGGCTGTTTTCGTTGCACGGTGACATCACCGCCAATTTCGGCGTTGAATGGACCCGTGACTCTCAAACGGCAAGTCGTCCACCGCATTCAGCGGCTCTTGGTCAATCCGGTGGGGCGGCAGATGCCGGGAATCATCCTGGAAACCACCGGCCGCAAGAGTGGCAAGCCGCGGCGCACCGCCGTCGGCGGACGGCTGGTCGACAACCAGTTCTGGATGGTCTCCGAACACGGCGAACACTCGGACTACGTCCGCAATATCAAGGCCGATCCGGCCGTTCGGGTGCGCATCGGCGGTCGGTGGCGCAACGGCACCGCGCATCTGCTGCCCGACGACGACCCGCTGCGGCGGCTCGGCGATCTCCCGCGGCTCAACAGCGCGGTGGTGCGGCTGATGGGGAGCGACTTGCTGACCATTCGGGTTGACCTGGACTGACCCGCCGCCCATGGCCTACGACGAGAACCTGGCCGACGAGATCCGCGAGCTCGTCGCCTCCGAGCGCGGCGTGGACGAGAAACGCATGTTCGGCGGCCTCGCGTTTCTGATCAACGGCAACATGTCCGTGGCCGTCAGCGGCCAGGGCGGTCTGCTGGTCCGGGTGCCGCCGGACGACCTCGACAACGTGCTGCGGCGCGCCCACGTCAGCCCCATGGTGATGGCCGGCCGCGACGTCCGCGGCTGGGTGCGGGTGGACCCCGCCGGAGTGCGGACCATGCGCCAGCTTCAGGGTTGGGTGCGGCGCGGGGTCGGCTACGCGCGCAGCCTCCCGGCCAAGTGACCGGCGCGGTTTGCTGAGGCTTGGCGCGGGTAAGCGATCGGGTATGTCCCAACGCGAGCAACTGGTACGACGGCTGCTTGACGTTGCCGGGACCACCTATGCCGCCGAGGCGCGAATCAAGCTCGACGACAAGCCGATGCCGCTGTTTCAGTTACTGGTCCTCTGTATGCTGGCGAGCAAGCCGATCGACGCCGCCATCGCCATGAGCGCAGGGCGTGAGCTGTTCAAAGCGGGCCTGCGCACCCCCGAGGCCGTGCTGGCTTCGGACCGGCAGACCATGATCGACGCCTTCGGCCGCGCCCACTACGTGCGCTACGACGAGAGCTCGGCCACCCGGCTCACCGACATGGCCGAACACGTGCGCGACGAGTACTCCGGCGATCTGCGGGAACTCGCCGACCGCTGTCAGCACGACGTCGCGGCGGCCAAACGTTTGCTCAAGCAGTTCAAGGGGATTGGGGACACCGGCGCCGACATCTTCCTGCGCGAGGTGCAGGACACCTGGAGCTGGGTGCGGCCGTATTTCGATGAGCGCGCGATTGCCGCGGCCAGGCAATTGGGCCTGCCGACCCAGCCGGCAAAGTTGGGAGCCCTTGTGCCGGAGAGCAATGCGCGGCTGGCCGCCGCGCTCGTCAGGACGTCGCTGGACGGCGACCTGCGCCGGCAGGTGAGCGGTTGACCGTACGGATCGGTACCTCCGGGTGGTCCTACAACCATTGGGTGGACGTGCTGTACCCGCCGGGGCTGCCCGCCGCGCGCCGGCTGGCCCGCTACGTCGAGGTGTTCGACACCGTCGAGTTGAACGCGAGTTTCTACCGCTGGCCGAAGGATTCGACCTTCGCGGGCTGGCGCGAACAGCTGCCGGACGGCTTCAAGATGTCGGTCAAGGCGCATCGGGGGCTGACCCACTACCGCCGCCTGGCGTCCGTCGGGCCATGGATCGAGCGGTTCGCACGCTGTTGGGAACTGTTGGGCGATCGCCGCGGGGTGCTGTTGGTGCAACTGCACCCCGAACAGCAGCGCGACGACGCGCGCCTGGACGCTTTTTTGGGCGCCGTGCCGGAGTCGATCCGGGTGGCCGTGGAGCTGCGCCACCCGTCCTGGAACGACCCGGCCGTCTACGACCTGCTGGAACGACGCCGCGCCGCGTACGTGGTGATGAGCGGCGCCGGGCTGGCTTGCGTGCCGCGGGCCACGACCGATCTGGTGTACGTCCGCATGCACGGTCCGGACCAGGACGCCATCTACGCCGGCTGCTACTCGAACGATCAGCTGCGCCGGTGGGCCGACTTGATCGCCGGGTGGCGGGCCGATGGCAAGGATGTGTGGATGTACTTCAACAACGATCTGGGTGGGCACGCGGTGCGCAATGCGATGACGTTGCAAGAACTTTTGCGCTAAGCCGGCCCGAGTAGGCTGGGCCTGTCAACCGCAGAACGGAGTGACAATCATGGCCAGTTCTATCACATTCGCCATCATCGGCGGCGGACTCGCCGGAGCTAAAGCGGCAGAAGCGTTGCGCGACAGCGGATTTGACGGGCAGATCACCTTGTTCGCCGACGAGGAACATCTGCCCTACGAGCGGCCACCGCTTTCCAAGGAGTATCTCGCTGGAAAGAAGGCGCTGAGCGATTTCACCGTGCAGAACTCCGACTGGTACCGCGACCACAATGTCGACCTGCGACTCGGCGCGCGGGTGTCGGCCTTGAACGCGGGCGAACGCGCCGTCTTGCTCCCTGACGGCACCACGGTGCGGTACGAGAAACTGCTGCTGGCGACGGGATCGGCGTCCCGGCGCCCGCCGATACCCGGGGCCGACGCCGGCGGTGTCCACTATCTGCGCACCTACGACGATGCTGTGGCCCTGAATTCTCTTCTCACCGAAGGCTCTTCCCTGGCGGTGGTGGGAGGCGGGTGGATCGGCCTGGAGGTGGCCGCCGCCGCCCGTCAGCGGGGCGTCGACGTGACCGTCGTCGAGACGGCCAAGCAACCGCTCGTGACCGCGCTCGGCGAAACCGCGGGCGAGGTGTTCGCCCGACTGCATCGCGATCACGGCGTGGACTTGCGGCTCGAGACGCAGGTGGAGGAGATCACGACGAGCGGCGGCCAAGCCACCGGGCTGAAGATGCGTGATGGGTCGACGGTTGCCGCTGATGCGGTGTTGGTGGCCGTCGGCGCCAAGCCCAACGTCGAACTCGCCGAGCAGGCCGGGCTTGCCATGGGTGACGGCGGCGTGCTGGTCGATGCGTCACTGCGCACCAGTGATCCCGATATTTACGCCGTTGGCGACATCGCCGCCGCAGAACACCCGTTGTTTGGCGGCCGGATTCGCACCGAGCACTGGGCCAATGCGCTCAAGCAGCCCGCGGTGGCGGCCGCCGGGATGCTCGGCAACCCGGGCGAATACGCCGAGTTGCCCTATTTCTTCACCGACCAGTACGACCTCGGAATGGAGTATGTCGGCCACGCGCCCGGCTTCCAGCGCGTGATGTTCCGGGGCGACGTTGCCGGCCGTGAGTTCGTCGCGTTTTGGCTCGACGGCGACAACCGGGTGCTGGCCGGGATGAACGTCAACATCTGGGATGTGCTCGACGACGTCAAAGCGCTGATCAGATCCAGGGCTCCCGTCGATCCGAACAAGCTGGCCGATCCCAAGTTCCCGCTGGCCGGGCTATTGGGCTGACGCGTCGACGGGCGCCCACGCCCCGTCGACGACGTCGGGTGGGCGCTGCGCCTGCAACCGGTCCCGCTCGGCTCGGCGGCGTTTGATCCGCAGCCGGGCGTCGCCCGGCATGGCGACCAGCTCGTCACACGTCAGGTAGTACACGTCCTCGTCGACGTCGATCAGATCCGCCGCGACTCGGCGGGAGCCGAGTTCCCGCAACGTCAATCGGAGTTGATGGGTGAACCGTAGGGTGGTGTCGTGGGCGAGCTCGCGGGACTCGCGAGCGTTGGTGGCCAGCCGCTGGGCCAGCGTGGTCGGCGGCGGCTCGTTCGGCGCGGCGGTGTCCGCGGCCACTTCCCCGGCCGCCTTCAGCAGCATCGCCGGATCGTCGGCGTACGTCTGGCTGGCCAGCTCGGCGTCGCCGGGCCCGCGGTGCCCGATGCGGGCGACGGCGGCGTCCACGGCGGCGGCCGTGGTCGGAGACAACGCCCGAATGCTGGCGAGGTTGCCGTCGGCGGCCAGGGCGCACAGCGGCGGATCGGCCCGCAGCATCGCCGCCAGCCGCGCGGTCTCGGCCGCTACGACGGTGCTTTCCATGATCATGTCCACCCCGGGCACGCCGCGCGCCGCCTTGCCGTGCTCCAGCGTCGCGGCGGTGACGCCGGTGTCGATCAGCCACAACGCGGTGAGGATCCAGCCTTGGTGAATCCGGTCCCGCAGCAGCCCGATCCGGACTTCGAGGGCGGCGTCGGGCAGCGACGCCAGCTGTGCGGCGTCGAGGTGTTCGGCTTCGGCGGCCGCGCTGTATGCCTGAGTGTCCGACTTGAGATGGCGCAGCAGGGCCAGTGATCGCCCCGCGACGACGGCCTTGGCGATGGAGCCAAGGGCTCCGCCCGCCAGCGCGGGCTCACCGAACGGGAGGGGGTCTCCGATGTGCGGCCGGCCGGCCAGCGCATTGCGCGCGACCGCGTCCTGATCCCAGCCCGGCAGCTGCGCGGCGGCCACCATGTTGACCGACACCCCGACGTAGGGCCGGTGGCCGAACACCGCGATGGCCCTGTTTCCCCATTCGTCGCCCACCACGCCGCCGAGCGCCAGCACGTGACTCAGCACCCGATTGGCCGTGCGCAATCCGCTCAGCTGGACATCCAGCGTGACAGGGGTGAGCGGCCCCGGCAGCGCCCCGGCGAGGTTGCCCGCACTGAAGATCGGGAAGCGGGGGTCGATCGGGTCGTCGAATTCGCCCTCGACGCCCTCGGGCGCGGCGCTGCGCTCCTCGCCCGACGGTTGAGGGCGGGGGGCGACCTCGACCGGCAGCGCCAGCTGGTGGCCGTGCCCGGTGGCGCCCGCGGGGGTGATCTGGCGGCCGACGAGGCCGCGGGCCGTGTCGGCGACCGCTTCGAGCGCGTGCCAGCCGAATTCGAACGACCAATCCTCTTGCGCCGCAGCGATATCCATGTCCGGAATGAGCTGCGGCCAGCCGCGCACCCGATGCAGCCCCGACCGGGGGTACGCGGATCGCAACATCCGCCACGCCGTGACCACGTTGACGGTGTCCGGGGAGGCGAGGTCCACCACACCGGTGCGGTCGGCGTTCAGCGACGAAACCAGGAAGCGCACCAGGTCATCGAGGTGCAGCACCCGCATCGGCTGCGCCGAAACCTTGGTGCGCAGCAGGGTGGCCACGGTGCGGCACACCGTCCAGTCCAGCTGGCGGCCGACCGGCGGGGCGATCCGGACGACCAGGCTAGGCCCCCAACTGGTGGCCACCAGGTCCTCGGCCGGCCGGTACAGCTCGGGGCGCCCGGCTGCCTGGGACACGAACAGCAGCCGTGCACCGGCGCGGGCGACCACATCGGTCACATGCGCGAGGCCGTCGAGATCGGCGCTGCCGGGCGCGGTGGTGTCGATCGGCGCCAGGTGGATCACCACGTCGGCCTCTTCGGCGAGCTCTCGCAGGACAGGCCCGCGCAGCGGCGCGCAAACAAATTCGACGTTGCGGTCCAGGCAGGGATGTGGGCGCTCAGCAATGCCGGTGACCGCGTGCCCCGCTGCGATCAACTGCCGTGCAACCAGCCGCCCGAGTGCGCCGGTGGCGTCGGTAACCAGGATCTCCACCTGGCCTCACCTCCCCCGACCTCAACTAAACAATAGGCACGACGGCATGACCTACGCGACCGTTCCTGCGAGAACGACAGCGTGAACCGGCGCGATGGCTCAGGCCCGCGTTACTGCAACGCCGCGCTGCCGTCGGCGGCGACGGCAACCTTGGCGCCGCCGATGTCTTCACGCACGGTTGCCTGCGCCGCGGCGCTGTCGGTGATGACGGCCAGGGTGCGCGACCCATCGGGCGTGCGCACGGCCAGATAGGCCTTTTCCGGCCGGCCCTGGCGGTCGAACGGCGTCGTCCACGCTTCCACCGTGCCGATGCCTTCCCATTCCACCAGGCCATCCGTCGTGGGCTCCCGGTCGACGGCCGGTTGCGTGTCTTCCCAACGGAACTCGGCGGGCGGCTCCGTGCTGTACACGCCGAAGCTGTGCTTGGTCAGGTAGCCGCCGTTGGCGGTGATCAGGCCGCGCCGCCCCGGGTTGGCCGCCAGCAACTCCGCCATAGTGGCGATGGAATGCATCACATAATTGCTCCACGGGCCGCCTGCGAACGTCAGCCCCCCGGTGACGGTGAGCGGGCGGGCGGGATCGTCGACCGGCAGGCCCAGTTCGGCCGCCGCCACCTGAACGGCCGAGGGAAAGCAGGAGTACAGGTCGACGTAGTCGACCTCGTCGATGCCCAGGCCCGCCAACTTCAGCGCCCGGCCGCCGGCGATCCGGATGGCCGGAGAGCGGTGCAGCTCGTCACGCTCGGTGATGGCCGGGGTGTCGTGCGCGTCGGTGCCGGCGTGCGGGTAGATCCACCGTTCCGCGGGCACCTGCAGGCGCCTCGCCTGCTCCACCGAGGTCAACACGAGCGCCGCGCCCTGGTCGACCATGTTGTTGGAGTTCATCAGCTTGGTGTACGGCCAGCTGATCATCCGATTGTGCGGGCCGGGCTCGCAGATCTCCTCGGCCGTTACCGGTTTGCGGATCCATGCGTGCGGATTGTCGACCGCGACGGCGTTGAAGCGGGCCCACAGTTCGCCGATGCGCTTGCGGTGGTGCTCGATCGACTCGCCGTTGGCGATCCGCAGCGCCTGCTCGAACAGCGGGTAGACGTAGGCCGGCCGGTCCAGCCCGATCCTCAGCTCCGCTTCGCCGGCCATCGGCACGTCGGTGCCGCTGACCTCGGCCATCGGCACGGAGTCGTCCTGAACGGTCCACTCGAGTCTGCCGCCTTTGGCCTTCAGGCCCCGGCGGGTACGCCAGGTCTCGGCGCCGGCCAGCAGCACCACCCGGGCCTCTCCCCGCTGGATGTCCAGGCAGGCCTGGTTGACCAGAGACTGCGGCACGTTGCCGCCGACGGGGCTGTACAAGGTGGTGAAATCGCTGGCACCGATCCGCTGGCCGAGCAGCAGGCCGGGGTCCCGGTAATGGGCGGACAGGATGTTCACCACACGGATGGAATCCACGGCCTCGATCACCCGCGACTCGGCGGCCTGCCGGGCGGCGGCCGCCATCAGGTCCAGCGGTTCGACGGACCGCTTGTCCGGGTCGATCTCGTCGCGGTGGTTGACCTGGCCGTAGCCGATCAACACCGGTGTCCTGGGATCCACGGTCATAGCAACGAACCTAGCGTGGCGATGATGCGGACCCGAAATTCGCCGCGTACTACGGCGGCCCGAACAGCACGCCCTCGGCGATCAGCCGATCGACCTCCTGGGGACTCATGCCGAGCAGCCTGCGGCAGATGTCGGCGGTGTCCTGTCCCGGTAGCGGCGCCGGGCGCTGCTGGGCCGCCGGGATGTGCTGGAACGGCGCCGGGCCCGTCTCCGCCGGCAGCGGGCATTCGACCAGGGGATGCCGCATCTCCGAATACAGTTTTCGCTCGACCAGCTGCGGGTCCTCCAAGATGTCCGGCGGCCGGTTCATCGGTCCGGCCGCGACTCCGGAGGACTGCAGCAGCTGGGCGGCCCGCTCCGGGGTGCGCGTCCGGGTCCAGCCGGACACCAACTCCACCAGCTCGCGCCGGTTCGCCAGCCGCGCCTCGCCGGTGGCGAAACGCGGGTCCGCGGCCCAGTCCGGGTGATGGAAAACGCCCGTGGCGCAGCGCCATTCCTCGTCCGAGCCGATCGAGATGACGCACCATTCGTCGTCGCCCGCGCACGGATACACCGCGTGCAGGCTGGTGTCGTCGGTGATTCTCGGCACGCCGGCGGCCAGCGCAGCCTGGGTGACGTACAAGGCGTCCAATTGGTTGATCACGACTTCGGCCTGCGAGATGTGCACGTGCGACCCGGCGCCCGTGCGATGGCGGCGGATCAGCGCGGCCAGCGCCGCGATGGCGGTGATCCGCCCGACCACGTGGTCGGGAAAGATCGTCGTCGCGTCGTAAAAGGCGTGCCGCGCGGCGGCGTCGTGGTTCTCCGGATCGTCGGACGTCCACAGCCGCGTCACACCGGTCGCGGCGCGAACCAGCGGCCCGTAGCCCATGCGGGTGCTCCACGGCCCCCGGTCGCCGTAGGCGCTGCTTTCGGCGAGCACGATCCGCGGGTTGATGGCACGCAGGTTGTCGTAGGTAAAGCCAAGCGAGGCAAGCGTTCCCGGCTTGAAGTTGGCGAAAACGGCGTCGGACTCCGCGACCAGCCGAGCGAAAATCTCCTTGCCCGTCGCGCTGCGCAGATCCAGGCCCATCGCCAGGTGGTTGCGATGCGTCCAGGCGAACGACTCGCTCATGGCGTCGCCGGCGCGGGCCTGCCGCAACCCGTCCGGGTACTGGGCGCTCTCGATCTTGATGACCTCGGCGCCCAGGTCGCCGAACAGCCGGCTCAGCTCACCCCCGGCGACGATGATGCCCAGATCCAGGATGCGGAGTCCGGCAAACGGATAGTCGCCGACGCGCCCGACGGGCGACTGCACCACCGCCGGGCTCGCCCGCCAGCCCGGTCCGGCCTGCCCCGCGGCCGGGGCCGGGCTGCGGAAACCCGCGTGGCGCCCGTCGACGACGAAATAGCCGGTCGGCACGCGAGTGCGCACCCCCGGGACCAGCTCGACGTCGCCGATCGCGCCCACCGCGTGGAAATGCTCGGCATCCATCGCCCACGACGGCGTCAGCACCGCGGCGATGGGCACGCCGTGGGCCTGCCCCGCGGCCACCAGATCCTTCATGGTCTGCCCGGCGAACAGCGCCTGGACCAACTCGCTGATCTGTGGCCACGCGGCGAAGCGCGCGCCGATCACGTCGTACTTCGGATCCTGGAAATCGTCCGGCTCGCCCAGCCAGCGCCGCAGCCCACGCCATTGGCGCGGCGCCATCACGCACAGCCGGACGTAGCCGTCCCTGCATTCATAGATGGGGTAGGCATCCTGGTTCTTCGGGCGCCCCCGCCACTGCCCGGTGCGGCGAATGCCGGCGGCGACCTGTCCATGCGCGCCGAACGCCGGGTCGAGCGACATGACCACGGCGTCGAACCGTGAGAAGTCTATGCATTCGCCTGTGCCGCAACGCAATCGGTTGTAGTAGGCAACGAGGGTTGCCCAGGCCGCCTGGGCGGCGGCCGTGGCCGAGGCGATCCCGTCCGGGGGCAACACGGGGGTGCCGGTGGTGGGGCCCGATCGCGACAGTGAGCCGCACATCGCGTACAGCACCGGATCGGTGGCCCGCCACAGCGACCGCGGGCCCGCCGCCCCGAAGTCGGTGATCGACAGCACCACCAGATGCGGGTGCTGGGCGGCCAGTTCCTCGACCGACGTCCCGAACGTGGGAGCCTCCCCGTAGAAACCGTCGTCGACGACGATGTCGGCCTGCGCGGCCAGGTCGAGGAATGCGCCACAGTCGTCCTCGTCGTACGGGTCCAGCACCACGCTGCGTTTGTTGGCGTTGTGCACGGCGAAAGGAATGCTGGCACCGGCCAACGTCGGCGGCTGCTCGCGTGCCGGGCTTCCGGCGGGGGGTTCGACCTTGAGCACGTCGGCGCCCAAGTCGGCGAACAGGCGCGTCACCGCGTCGCCGTTGCCGCTCGACAAGTCCAGGACGCGCACGGCGTCGAGCAGCCCGTCGGACATCAGCACACCGTACCCGCACCTGTGGCGGCCGGCCTGGGCCGCATTGTTGTCGCACCGGCCAAAAGGCCAACTGGGCAAGCTGATTGGGTGGGTGAGGTCGCCGTCGACTATCGTCACAGGCCGGTCGGCGAGGCCATGGGCGAAACGATCCGACGGAGGCACCTGATATGAGCGCGGACTTGACGTACGTGGAAGCCGTGGTGGTCGGCGCGTTCCAGGGCGTCACCGAGCTGTTCCCCGTCTCCAGCCTCGGGCACGCGGTGTTGGTGCCCGCGGTGGTCGGCGGTCGATGGGCCCGGGACCTGAGCGTCTCCGCCCCCGAATCGCCCTACCTTGCGTTCATCGTCGGCCTGCACGTGGCCACCGCCGCCGCGTTGCTGGTCTTCTTCTGGCGGGACTGGCTACGCATCGTGGCCGGATTCGTGTCGTCGCTGCGGCATCGCCGCATGCAGACCCCCGACGAGCGGCTGGCCTGGCTGATCGTGGGGGCCACCATCCCGGTGGGGCTGGCGGGGCTGCTGCTGGAGCGAACGTTCCGCACCACACTCGGCAAGCCCGTCCCGGCGGCGACCTTCCTGTTGCTCAACGGCATCGCCCTCTACGCGGGCGAGGTGCTGCGCCGGCGGGTCTCGCCGGCGCCCGACCATGACCACACGGCCGGGGAACCGCCCGCGCACACCGGGGAGGCCGTCGACAACCGCCTGGCCCAACTCCCCCTGCGTCGCGGCATTCTGATCGGCGCCGCACAGATCCTGGCGCTGCTGCCCGGCATCAGCCGCTCGGGCATCACCATGGTGGCCGGCCTGTGGCGCGGTTTGTCCCACGAGGATGCCGCCCGGTTCTCCTTCTTGTTGGCGACGCCCATCATCCTGGCCGCCGGCGTGTACAAGATCCCGGAACTATTCGGCCCCCGCGCGGCCGGAATCGGCGGCCAGGTGCTGGCCGGCAGCATCGCCTCTTTCGTGTGCGCCTACCTCGCCGTGCGGTTCCTGACGCAGTACTTCCAGACCCGCACCCTGACACCGTTCGCCATCTACTGCGCGCTGGCCGGCGGCGCAAGCCTGGTGTGGCTCGCCGCCGGCTAAGTGTCGACCAGTTCCTGCGACCAGCCGGGCCCGGCTAGAGCGGCGCACGCCGGTAGCGCACCTGGTGCGCCTCGACGCCGCCGAAAAGCTCTGTGCGGCAAGCCCCGTCGGGCCGCCAGCCGTCCCGCTCGTAGAAGTGCCGGGCACGAGTGTTAGCGTCCAGCACCCAGAGCACGGCGTCCGTCACACCCAGCGCGCGCAGCCGCTTCCGGGCGGCCAACATGAGCGAGTTCCCCACGCCCGCACCAACATACGGCGGGTCGACGTAGAGCGCCATCAACTCACCGGAGTTCGGTAACTCGGCGTCGCGACACAGGCCCGTGGTGGCGAAGCCGCGAATCGCGGAACCGTCGACGGCGACCAGGGTGTGCGGCATCCGCAGCCCCATGCGGCCGAAGGTGTACCGGCCGACCAGCACCTCGGGGGTCAGAGCGTCCAGATAGTGCTGGGCGACGAGTCCGCGATACGCCGACCGCCAGGACCGCACATGCAGGCAGGCGACCTCGTAGGCATCGGCCGGGACCGCCGCGCGCACCTCGGTCATCGTTGCAGTATCTACGCAGCCGCTTGTTGCGCAGCCACACGCCGAGTGCTGTGCTTACCAGATTGCCTTGTTGACACCCGTCAAGAATCCGGAGGTACGAAAATGGCCGACACGGCGTCGATCGGGCTGAAGCTCCAAGGCAAGGTCCGACAAAAAGTAATCGTGATCACCGGCGGCGCTCGCGGGATCGGGCTGGCCACCGCCACCGCCTTGCACAATCTGGGCGCCAAAGTGGCGATCGGTGACGTCGACGAGGTGCGGGTCAAGGAATCCGGCGCAGCGCTCGGCCTGGACGTGTACGGCAAACTCGACGTCACCGACCCGCATTCGTTCGCGGACTTCCTGGACGAGGTCGAGCGCCAGCTCGGCCCGATCGACGTGCTGGTCAACAACGCCGGCATCATGCCGCTCGGCCGCATCGTCGACGAGCCGGACGCCGTCACCCGGCGCGTACTCGACATCAACGTCTACGGCGTGATCCTGGGCAGCAAGCTGGCCGCCCAGCGCATGGTGCCTCGCGGCTCCGGACACGTCATCAACGTCGCGTCGCTCGCCGGCGAGACCTACATCGCCGGCGCGGCCACCTACTGCGCCAGCAAGCACGCGGTGATCGGGTTCACCGACACCGCCAGAATCGAATACCGCACGGCGGGCGTGAAATTCTCGGTGGTCATGCCGACGTTCGTGAACACCGAACTGATCGCAGGCACCTCGGGGGCCAAGGGCATCAAGAACGCCGAGCCGGCCGACGTCGCGGAGGCGATCGTCAAGCTGGTCGCGCACCCCCGGCCACGAGCGCGGGTCACGAAGACGGCCGGCGCAATCATCGCGTCGCAGAAGTTCATGCCGCGCGCGCTGTCCGAGGGGCTGAACCGCGCGCTCGGCGGCGAGCACGTCTTCACCGATCACGTCGATCCCGAGAAGCGCAGAGCCTATGAGTCGCGGGCTCGCGGCGAAGAGTGAGCACCGCGCCGGACACCGTTCACCCTGAGCGCGCACAATCGGCTGAGTGAGTTTAGAAACCCAGACGACCACTCCCCTTGCCGACCACGAACTCGACCTGATCAACGCCTACTGGCGCGCCGCCAATTACCTGTCCGTCGGACAGATCTACCTGCTGGACAACCCGCTGCTGACCGAACCTCTTTCGCCCGAGCACGTCAAACCGCGGCTGCTGGGACACTGGGGCACCACCCCGGCGCTGAACCTGATCTACGCGCACCTGAACCGCATCATCCGCGACCGCGATGCCAACGTCATCTATGTCACCGGGCCCGGCCACGGCGGCCCGGCGCTGGTCGCCAACGCCTATCTCGAGGGCACCTACAGCGAGGTGTACACCGGCATCGAAGAGGACGCCGAAGGGCTGCGAAAGCTGTTCCGCCAGTTCTCCTTTCCCGGCGGTATCCCCAGCCACGTCGCCGCCCAGACGCCCGGCTCCATCCACGAGGGCGGCGAGCTCGGCTACGCCCTGGTGCACGCCTACGGCGCGGCCTTCGACAACCCGGATCTGGTGGTGGCCTGCGTGATCGGCGACGGCGAGGCGGAGACCGGGCCGCTGGCGGCCAGCTGGCACTCCAACAAGTTCCTCAACCCGGCCACCGACGGCGCGGTGCTGCCCATTCTGCAGCTCAACGGCTACAAGATCGCCAACCCGACCGTGCTGGCGCGCATCCCGCACGCCGAACTCGAGGCGCTGCTGGGCGGCTACGGCTACCGGCCCATCACGGTCGCCGGTGACGACCCGGCGAGGGTGCATCAGCAATTGGCCGCCGCGCTCGACGACGCCTTCGACGACATCGCGGCGATCCAGAGCGCCGCCCGCAACGGCGACCGGACGCAGCGGCCCGTGTGGCCGATGATCGTGCTGCGCACGCCCAAGGGTTGGACCGGCCCGAAGGAGGTGGACGGCAAGAAGGTGGAGGGCACCTGGCGCGCGCATCAGGTGCCGTTGGCCGAGACGCACGACAACCCCGAGCATCGTGCCCAGCTCGAGGAATGGCTGCGCAGCTACCGGCCCGAGGAGTTGTTCGATCGGGACGGCGCGCTGCGGCCCGAGTTGCGGGCGCTGGCGCCGGCCGGTGATCGCCGGATGAGCGCCAACCCGCACGCCAATGGCGGCCTGCTGCTGCACGACCTCGACCTGCCGGACTTCCGCGACTACGCGGTGCCGGTGACGCAACCCGCCACCGAGACGCACGAGGCCACCCGCGTGCTGGGCGCCTTCCTGCGGGACGTCATCGCGCGCAACTCCGACCGATTCCGGCTGATGGGGCCCGACGAGACCGCCTCCAACCGGCTCGACGCCGTCTTTCGCGCGACGGACAAGGTGTGGCTGTCGGAGATCGGGCCCGACGACGAGCACCTCGCGCCCGACGGCCGCGTGATGGAGGTGCTTTCCGAGCACCTGTGCCAGGGCTGGCTGGAGGGCTACCTGCTGACCGGCCGGCATGGCCTGTTCAACTGCTACGAGGCGTTCGTCCACATCGTGGACTCGATGCTCAACCAGCACGCCAAGTGGCTGGCCACCAGCCTCGAGCTGCCGTGGCGGCGGCCGATCGCGTCGCTGAACTACCTGCTGTCCTCGCACGTGTGGCGCCAGGACCACAACGGGGCGTCGCACCAAGACCCCGGATTCATCGACCTGGTGGCCAACAAGCGGGCCGAGCTGACCCGGGTCTACCTGCCGCCGGACGGCAACACATTGCTCTCGGTGGCCGACCACTGCCTGCGCAGCCGCAACTACATCAACGTCATCGTCGCCGGCAAGCAGCCTGCCCTGGCATACCTGGACATGGATCTGGCCATCGCCCACTGCGCGCGCGGCCTGGGGATCTGGCAGTGGGCCAGCACCGCCACCGGCGAACCCGACGTGGTGCTGGCCTGCGCCGGGGACATCCCGACGCTGGAGACCCTGGCGGCCGCCGACATCCTGCGGCGTGAACTGCCGGAGCTCGCGGTCCGGGTGGTCAACGTGGTCGATCTGATGCGGCTGCAGCCGGATTCCGAGCACCCGCACGGGTTGCCCGACCGGGAGTTCGACGCGCTGTTCACCCGCGACAAGCCGGTCGTGTTCGCCTACCACGGTTACCCCTGGCTGATCCACCGGCTCACCTACCGCCGCACCAATCACCATCACATTCATGTGCGCGGGTTCAAGGAGCGCGGCACCACGACGACACCGTTCGACATGGTGATGCTGAACGATCTGGACCGCTTCCACCTGGTGATGGACGTCATCGACCGGGTCGACGGCCTGGCCAGCCGGGCCGCCGTGCTGCGCCAGCGCATGGTCGACGCCCGGCTCGCCGCGCGCACGTACACCCGCGAGCACGGCGAGGACGATCCGGCGATCTCGGGATGGACCTGGGAGTCGAGCGAGCAGAACGAGCGCAGTGAGTGATGGGAGTGAGACGACCCATCGGACTTGGGAGTCGAGCGAGCAGAACGAGCGCAGTGAGTGATGGGAGTGAGACGACCCATCGGACTTGGGAGTCGAGCGAGCAGAACGAGCGCAGTGAGAGATGGGAGTGAGACGACCCACCGGACCGACTCTGGTCCCTAGCGCCGCCTGACCCGTAGCGGGACCGACACCGGACCCTGCAACGACGGCGTCGTGCCCCACCGGACGGGCCCGGCTATTTCCAGGCCGTCGACTTCGTCGAGCAGGCAGTCGACGGCGGTAATCGTCTCCAGCCGGGCGAGGTGCGCCCCCAGGCAGAAATGAAGTCCGTGGCCGAAGGCCAGATGCCCTGCGGTATCGCGGTGGATGTCGAAGCGGTTCGGGTCAGCGAACTTGGCGGGATCGCGGTTGGCCGATGCGTAGAACAGCACCGCCTTCGCGCCCTTGGGAATTACCGTGCCGCCGATCTGATATGGAGCGGTCGCGGTTCTGGTCACCCACTGAACCGGCGAGCCCCAGCGAGCCGTCTCCTCCACCGCCGCAGGGAGCAGGCCGCGGTCGGCCTTCAGTTCCGCGAACAGGTCGCGGTCTTCGGCCAGCCGGATCAACAGCATCCCCAACAGGTTGGTCGTCGTCTCGTTGCCGGCCACCAACAGGATCAGGGCGTACATGAACGCCTCGTCGTCGGTGAGTTGACCCGTTGCCGTCGCAGCCCACAACCGGCTCAGTAGGTCGTCGGCCGGATCCCAAGCGCGGCGGCGCATTTCGGCGTCGACGAAGCTTCGCATCTGCACGTAGGCCTGGACGATCGATCCCATGAAACGGGCGACCTCGGGCATCGATCGAGGAGCGAACATCTGCGCGAATTTGTCCGACACCGCCCGGAATGCCGGCCATTGATCATGCGGAACGCCGAGGATCCTGGCGATCACGTTGATCGGCATCGGGATGGTCAACGCCGCCACGAGGTCGACAACGTCACCGTTGGTCAGCTTTGCGATCGACTCGGCGGCAAGTCCACGGATGTCCGTCGTGAACGCCTGGACCGCTCGCTTGCTGAACATCGGCGCGGTGATGTGCCGTAACCGGGTGTGTTCGGGCGGGTCGGCGAGCAGGACGACGCTCGACACGAACGATCGCAGCATGACTCCGTCTTTCGACGAGAAGACGGCGTTGTTGCGGACCGCGGCATGCACGTCGTCGTATCGCCCGATCATCCAGACGCCAAGTCGCTCGTTGATTACGACGGGATGCTCCCGGATGCGCTCGTAATCGGGGTATGGGTTGGCGATGTGCGGCGCGAGCGTGGGATCGAGCGTCGTGCGGGGCACGGACGCCGGCGCTGAGCTCGGCCGCGGGCGACGAAGGTCGCGGTACGCCCCGGTCGCGACCGGCCGCAAAAGATTGCCCACGGAGCTGCGGGCCGCCGACAAGAGCGCGCGTGGTGGGGGTCTGAGGAGATCGGTGGGCACGACGATGACGCTAAGGACGCGCCGCTGTCGCCGGAATGATGGATTCGGACACGCATTTGATATTTTCAGACACATGCGCAGCGTCGCGTCGTCGGTTTGGGATGTGGCCCAGTCCTCGGCGACAGCGCGGCATGTCCTGGAGACCGCCCTGCAGCATGGGCTCGATGCCGCCACCTGTCTGTCCGGTACCGGTTTGACCCCCGACGACCTCGGCGATCCCACCGTCGAGGTCTACGGCAGCCAGGAGCTGACCATCATCCGCAACCTGATCGGGCGACTCGGCGACCAACCCGGCCTCGGCCTGGAAACCGGTTCGCGGTACAGCTTCGCCGACATCGGCATCTTGGGTTTCGCGTTGATGGCCAGCCCTACCTTCGGTGACGCCATCGACGTCGCGTGCCGGTACGCCGCGCTGACGGCCTCGTATCTGAGCCTGGCCGGCCCGGAGGTGAGCCACACCGAGGCGGTGGTGGCTTTCGACGATGCGCAGGTTCCCCGCGATGTGCGGCGATTCCTGCTCGAGCGCGACTTCGCGATCATGCTGCGCACCCTGCCCCCACTCCTCGGGGCCGGTCATTCGCCGATCACCGTTCGAGTCGAGTTCGCGGAGCTGCAGCTGCCCACCGACACGGTGGAAATCGAAAACCTGACGGTCGTCGTCGAGGAGACCTCCCGCAACGCGCTGGTCATCCCGATTGACCTGGTCAACCAGCCGATGCCGGCGGCGGACCCGCAGACCGCGGCGATCTGCGTTCGCCAGTGTGAGGAGCTGTTGAATCGGCGGCGCATCCGTCGGGGGCTTGCTGGTGCCATTCGCACGCGAATGATCCAGGACTCGGCACAGATTCCCGCCATGGCCACCGTCGCGAAGGAGCTATGCGTCACCGAACGCACTCTGCACCGCCGACTGGCCGCAGAGGGCACCAGCTACCGCGCCCTGCTCGACGAGGTCCGCGCGACCCTGGCCGCCGAACTGCTGAACTCGGGTCTCACCGTCGAGGAAACCGCGCGCCGGCTGGGGTACTCCGAGACCGCCGCATTCACCCGAGCCCACGGCCGCTGGAACGGATGTCCGCCCCGCGGCCGAAGGCGAAACTGAGGAATCGTCGCGGGCCGCGGGTAAACTGGCGAAATGCTCGAGGCGGCCGCCATCCCTGATACCCACCCCGTGGTGTCGCAGCTCTCGGCGCTGCATCGGCTGCGGATCCATCTCGACATCGTCGTCGTCATCGCGGTGCTGGTGCTGACCAACCTGGTCGCGCACTTCACCACCCCGTGGGCCGGCATCTGCGTCGTTCCCGCGGTCGCGGTGGGCCTGGTGTTCCTGATGCGCGCCAACGGTCTGGAGTGGGCCGACCTGGGCTTGGGGCGTGAACACTGGAAGTCGGGGCTGGGCTATGCCGTCGCCGCGGTGTTGGTCGTGGCCTCGGTGATCGCCGTCGGTGTGCTGCTGCCCGTGACCCGGCCGATGTTTTTGAACCACCGCTACGCCACGGTCTCCGGCGCGCTGATCGCCTCGATGGTCATCATCCCGCTGCAAACCGTGATCCCGGAGGAGCTGGCCTTTCGCGGCGTGCTGCACGGTGCGCTGCACCGGGCCTGGGGCTTTCGCGGCGTGGCCTTGGCCGGTTCGCTGCTGTTCGGCCTGTGGCACATCGCGACGTCGCTCGGGCTCACCAGCAGCAACGTCGGCTTCACCCGACTGTTCGGCGGCGGCATCATCGGAATGCTGGCGGGGGTGAGCGGGGCTGTGCTGGCCACCGGCGCGGCCGGGTTCGTCTTCAGCTGGCTACGCCGGCGCAGCGGCAGCCTGATCGCGCCCATCGCGCTGCATTGGTCGCTGAACGGGCTGGGCGCGCTGGCCGCCGCGCTGGTCTGGCACCTGACGGCCTGAGGCGCCTCACACCAGCAGCACCGCCGCGCCGGCGATGCGGCCCGCGCTGAGGTCGGCCAACGCCCGATCCGCCTGATCCAGCGGGTATTCCGGCGTGGTCACCTCGATGTGGTGTTCGCCCGCGAAGTCGAGGAATGCCCGCGCGTCGGCCCGGGTGTTGGACGTGACCGAGCGGACCTGGCGTTCCTGAAACAGATGGCGTTGGTAGTTGAGGGCCGGGATATCGGACAGGTGAATCCCCGCGATGGACAGGGTGCCGCCGCGGTCCAGCGCCTCGAGCGCGGGCAGCACCAGGTCACCGACCGGGGCGAACAGGATCGCCGCGTCCAGCGGCACCGGTGGCGGATCGGCCGCACCCTGCGCCGACGCCGCCCCAAGCTGCATCGCCAGCTCACGCGCCTCGGCTCCGCGGGTCATCACATGCACCTCGGCGCCCTGCGCCAACGCGACCTGCGCGGTGATGTGAGCGCTGCCGCCGAAGCCGTAGAGCCCGAGCCGTCCGCCCGGCGGCAGGGCGGCGCGAAGCAGGGAGCGGTACCCGATGATGCCGGCGCACAGCAACGGCGCCAGCTCGCTGTCGGTGTAGCCGGCCGGCAGCGGGTGCGCGAAAGCCGCTGGGACGGTGGTGAATTCGGCGTAGCCGCCGTCGGCGTCCCAGCCCGTGTAACGGGACTGGGGGCACAAGTTCTCGTCGCCCCGACGGCAGTACTTGCACACGCCGCAGGTGTGCCGCAGCCAGGCGATACCCACCCGGTCTCCGACCCGAAACTCGGCGCCGGCCTCCGACCCGATTTCCACGACCTCCCCCACCACCTCGTGGCCGGGCGTGACACCGTCGCGGTGTACGGGCAGGTCGCCCTCGGCGACGTGGAGGTCGGTGCGGCACACTCCGCAGGCGCGAACGGCGACCAGCAACTCCGACGGGCCCGGGCGCGGCACGTCAGTGGTGACTTGCTCGAGCGGGGCGGTGTCCATCGGGCCGGGCCGGCGCACCCGCCACGCACGCATGGTCGTCGTGGTTAGCGGTGGAACCATCCGTCCATCATGCCGCTAACCACCACGGCCGCAACGTGCTAACTGCGATCAGGTGCGCCGCATCATGCCGACGATCCACAGCAGGATCAGCGATCCGAGCAGCGCGGTGAAGAAGGTGAAGATCAGGCCGCCGCCAGCGGTGTTGACGAAGAAACTCAGGATGAAGCCGCCGATCAGTGCACCGATGACCCCGATGACGATGTCCATCAGAATGCCGGCGCCACTGCCCCGCATGATCTTGCTGGCGAGCGCACCCGCCAGACCGCCGATGATGATGTAACCGATGAGCCCGACGCTCGTGAATGTTGTTGAGCGGGCCAGATATTCGGTAGCTGCCATGACGTCCATGCGAATCTCCTTGCAATCGCCGGCAAAGCCCAGCGTGTTGCTGGGCCGTCATTTCGGTATACCCGCTTCGCGTAACGAAGGGGGTTTTGATTCGGTGACGGTTGGCGCATCATGTCCACGCCGCGGCGGTCAGGCCGATTGCGTCCGCTGGGGAGTCGCTGCGGGAGTGGGGCTGACCTCCCCCGCCGGCGCGGGTGCGGGCGCCGGAGCCGGCGCCGGCGCTCCCGGTGCCGGCTGGACCCCCGGAGCCGGCGGGGCTCCTGCTGCCGGCGCGGGTGGGCCCGCCCAGGGCTGGATCGACTCGGCCAGCGCCTTGGCCGCGCCCCGGTCCACCGGGTCGTTCGCCGTCCCCAGCCACACCACAAACCAACGTTGCGGTGGTGTGCCGTTGGGCGTGCTCGACGAGGGCAGGCCGACCACGCCCGTCCAAATCTGGCCGTTGGGCTTGGACGCGTCGCTGAACTTCACCTCGTAGTACGACGCGCTCCCGGTGATGCCGTTGGCTCCGGTCAACGGGGTGGATTCCTGGTTGATCCGCGTGCCCGGATACGGCAGGAAGAACTCGCCCATGTCCGAGCCCAGCCGCACCGCGGCCTTGGAGTTGTCGGCTTCGGCACTGGCATAAAGCTTCTGGTCCAGCCGGCCCATCACGATGCGGGTGTCGTTGGCCACCGGTGGCGGCTGGTCGGGCAACGGCGGCGGCCCCGTCGTCTTACTCAGCAGAGCCGATCCGTAGTCGAGGTGGGACGCGTCCGACTCCACCCAGCCGGGGGGAAGGACGTAGCTGAAGCCACCCACGGCGTTGGCCACCCGCCCGGCGTTCGGGTCGACGGGAGGTGGCGGCGGTGCGTTCGGGTCGGCGGGCGGCGGCGGTGGCGCGTTGGGATCGACCGGGGCGGGCGACTCCCCCGGCGCCGGAGTGGCCGGCGGCGGCGTGGCCGCGGGAGCCGCGGGGCCGGCGGCCGGCGGTGGGGCCGTCGTTGTCGTCGGCGGGACGGGGGTCGGGACCTCGGGATCGGCGCTCGAGGTTGCCGGCAAGGCGATCGTGACGGCGCTGGCACCGGTCACCGTGGCTATCGCCAGCGTCGCCCACAGGCCTTTGCGACGCGTCGAGTTGGGTTCCACCTGCTCCATGGCGACGAACCTACCGTGTTACCGCTGTGACGCAAGGAGCCTTGCGGACAATTGCATTCCCGTTTTGCCGTTGTTGCCGATGTGCAACCAGGCGCTGATTTCGAGCTCTCAGTGCGCCGCCGGATACAACGTCACCTCGTGAGCTTTGACGGAGAACCACACCTTCTCTCCGGGAGCCAGCCGCAGCTCCGAGGCGGCGTCGACGGTGATCTCCGCGGCGAGGCCGGGGGCGCCGTCGGCCTGCTGCTCGCCGCGCACCAGCACCGCCGGCCCACGAACGTCCATCTCCGCCACCGTCACCTCAACCGTGTTGCGTGGGCTGCCATGGGGTTGGTCCCGGTACACCGCCACCGCCGTGGGCGGGAAGACCGCGATCGCCTTCCGCCCAGCAGCCAGCGGGGCGGGTCCGTCCAGCGTGGGGGCGGCATGCCAACGTGCTCCCGAGCGCGCTTGCAGCGAGGCGTCGGGGGCGACGGTCCCGTTGACCAGGTTGACGCCCGCGACGCGCGCCCCGAAGTGACTGCGCGGCATCGTGAGCACGTCCGCAACCGGGCCGATCTCGGCGATCTTGCCGGCTTCCAGCACCAGCACCCGGTCAGCCAGCGTGAACACGTCGAGTAGGTCGTGGGTGATGAGGACGACGGCGCAGCCGGTGCGGCTGACCACGCCCCGCAACACCGCGCGGACCCCCGCGGCCGCGGCGACATCGAGGCCGTTCAGCGGCTCGTCGAGCAGCAACACGTCGGGCTCGGCGGCCAGCGCCCGCGCGATCGCCACCCGCTGGGCCTGCCCGCCGGACAGCTGGCGCGCCTTCCGGTCGGCGAACTGCTCGGCGTCCACCTCGCGCAGCCAGCGCAGCGCCGTCGCCTTCTCCGCGGCCCGAGCCGGACTCAGCCACCCGCGACGGCTGTGCGGTCCGAAGGCCACGTTGGCGGCAACGCTCATGTGCGGGAACAACAGCGGGTCCTGCAGCAGCAGGCCCACGCGGCGGTCGTGGGTCGCCACGTTCACCCCGGCCGCGGTGTCGGTCAGCACCCGGTCCCCCAACCGCACCAACCCGTGGTCCGGCCGAATCAGCCCGGCGATGACATGCAACGCGGTCGACTTGCCCGCGCCGTTGGGACCCAGAACCGCAAGCACTTCGCCCGCCGATACGGTGAACTCCACGTCGAGGTGGCGGTCGGCCACGACGGCGCGCAGCTGCAGTTCGCTCATGTTGCGGGCTGCCTCGCGTCGGCCCCGGTCAGCCCGCGGGCGCCGAGCCCGAGCACCACCAGCGCGGCCACCGCCACCAGCAGGATCGACAGCGCCACCGCCGCGTTGGCGTCGGTCACCCGCTGCAGGTAGATCTCCAGCGGCAGCGTGCGGGTGACACCTTGGCGGGACCCGGCAAAGGTCAGCGTCGCACCGAACTCCCCCAGCGAGCGGGCGAACGCCAGCACCGCCCCCGACGTCAGGCCCGGCAGCAGCAGCGGCAGGGTGACCCGCCACCAGACGGTGCTGGGACGCGCCCCCAGCGTCGCCGCCACCACCTCGAAGTCGGCGCCGGCGGTGCGCGCGGCTCCCTCCAGGGAGATCACCAGGAACGGCAGCGACACGAAGGTCTGCGCCAGCACCACGGCGGTGGTGCTGAACGCGACGCTGACGCCGGCCGCTTCGAGATAGCGGCCGAGCAATCCGAGCCGGCCGAACGCGTAGAGCAGCGCAATCCCGCCCACCACCGGCGGCAACACCAACGGCAACAGGATCAACGGCCGCAGCAGCCGCACCAGGCGCGCCGTGCTGCGGGCCAGTACCAGCGCCATCGGCACGCCCAGCAGCACGCACAGCGCGGTGCTGGCGGTGGCGGTCCTGAGGCTGAGCAGCAGGGCGGTCTGCGACGACGAGCTGGTGATCAGCGTCCAGAAATTCGGCCAGTCGACCTTGATCGCGATGGCCACCAACGGCAGCACCACGAACGCGGCGCCCACGGCGGCGGGGACGTACACCCACCGCGGCAGATCAGTAGGCCGGTGCACGGTTCACGGTTTGGCGAAGCCGAACTGGGACAGGATGTTCTGACCGGGCTCACCGGTCACCATGGCCACGAATCTTTGCGCCAACGTCGGTTGCGGCGCCCTCTTCAGCACCGCGATCAGATAGACGTTCACCGCGCCGGCGGCCTCGGGGAAGCTGACGGCCGTCACCTTGTTCCCGGCGCTGCGGGCGTCGGTGACGTAGACCAACCCGGCGTCCGCCTGCCCGGTCGTGACCTTGTTGAGGACATCCGTCACGCTGGGTTCCTCGCTCACCGGGTTGAGGTGGACCCCAGTGCTGCCTTCGACGCGCCGAGTCGCCGCTCCGCACGGGACCGGTTTCTGACAGATCACCACGCCCAGCCCGGGCCTCGCCAGGTCGGCGAAGGACCCCACCCGCTTGGGGTTGCCCGGCGTTGTGACGATCACCAGTGTGTTCGAGGCGAAGTTCGTCGGGTTGCCGGACAGCAAGCCGGCCTTGGCGACCGTGTCCATCTGCGCGGTGTCCGCCGACGCGAAGACGTCTGCGGTCGCGCCCTGCGTCAGCTGCGTGGCCAGCTCGGACGATCCCGCGAACTCGAATTCGACAGTGCTGCCCGCGTTTTGGGCTTCGAACTGGGCACTGATTTCGGCGAACGCGGGCTTCAGCGAGGCGGCGGCGAACACCACCACCTGCCCGGACGCCGAGGGCGGCGAATCCGATTTCGAACTGCACCCGACCAGGGCCGCCACGAGCACCGTCGACACCACACCGGCGAGCAGCCCGATCCGAGGCATGGATGAACCCTAACCCGCCGACGATGCGGTCCGCTTGCCGGCTTAATCGGCGCAAAAACGTGACCGCCGAATAGTTACGCAAATGATCCGCGCGTCGCGGCGGCAACAATTTCGCCGACTAGCTACTGTCCAGTAACATATAGCCAGATTGATGCCATAACGCGCTGAGATCCCAGGCTGGTGTTTTAGCGATCCCGCCAGGATTTGGGTTCAACGTTGAACACGAGGGAGGTGTGGCAGTGGAGGTACTGGTCACCGGTGGAGACACCGAACTGGGGCGCACAGTGGCCGAAGGCTTCCGCGATGACGGTCACAAGGTGACCCTCGTGGGGGCGCGACGCAGCGACCTGGAGATCGCCGCCAAGGAACTGGACGTGGACGCGATCGTCTGCGACACCACCGACCCGGCGAGCCTGACCGAGGCCCGTGCCCTGTTCCCCCATCACCTCGACACCATCGTCAACGTGCCGGCGCCGTCCTGGGAAGCCGGTGACCCCCGTACCTATTCCCTCGCCGACACGGCCACCGCGTGGCGGAATGCCTTGGACGCCACCGTGCTTTCGGCGGTGCTGACGGTGCAGACCGTGGGTGATCACCTGCGTTCGGGCGGCTCGATCATCAGCGTCGTGCCCGAGAACCCGCCGGCCGGAAGCGTCGACGCCTCGATCAAGGCGACCCTGTCGAACTGGGTTGCGGGACAGGCGAGCATCTTCGGCACGCGCGGCATCACGGTCAACGCCGTGGCCAGCGGGCGCAGCGCCCAACCCGGCTACGATGGACTCTCCCGCACCCCCCCGTCGGTCGCCGCCGAGGTGGCCCGTTTGGCGCTGTTCCTGACCACCCCGGCCGCCCGCCACATCACCGGACAGACGCTGCACGTCAGCCACGGCGCGCTCGCGCAATTCGGCTGAGGGCTTAATCCGAAGCCGAGCGGTATCGCCCCGCGCGGAGCCGCACTACGGTAGAGCGCGTGGCTATTCGACTCGGTCTGCAGATTCCCAACTTTTCCTACGGCACCGGGGTGGAGAAACTCTTCCCCACAGTTCTGGCTCAGGCCCGTGAGGCCGAATCGGCCGGTTTCGACTCTGTCTTCGTGATGGACCACTTCTACCAACTTCCCATGCTGGGCGATCCCGACCAGCCGATGCTGGAGGCCTACACCGCCCTGGGCGCTCTGGCCACCGCCACCGAACGAGTTCAGTTGGGCACGTTGGTGACCGGCAACACCTACCGCAACCCGGCGTTGCTGGCGAAGATCATCACCACGCTCGACGTGGTGAGCCAGGGCCGCGCGATTTTGGGAATCGGCACGGGCTGGTTCCAACTCGAACACGACCAACTGGGTTTCGAATTCGGCACTTTCACCGACAGGTTCAACCGGCTCGAGGAGGCGCTGCAGATCATCCTGCCGATGATCAAGGGCGAGCGGCCGACCTTTTCCGGCAAGTGGTACCAGGTGCGCGAGGCGATGGCGAATCCGCGCTTGCGCGACCACATTCCGCTGATGATCGGCGGCAGCGGTGAGAAGAAGACGATCCCGCTGGCCGCACGCCACTTCGATCATCTCAACGTCATCGCCGGATTCGATGAACTGCCAGGCAAATTGGAGGTCGTGCGGCGGCGCTGCGAGGACATCGGCCGTGACCCGGCGACGCTGGAAACCAGCACGCTGACCACGGTGCTGGTGGACGAGAACGCGAAACCCGATCAGGTTCCGGCCGAAATGACGCAGCGCATGGTGGTCGGCGGCCCCGACTCGGTCGCCGACCAGATCAAAACCAAAGTGGTGGACGCCGGCATCGACGGTGTGATCATCAACCTGCCCTTCTACACCCCCGGCGTGATCAACGCCGTGGGCGAAGCGCTGCGCCCGGTCGTCGGCCTGTAGCCGCCGGCACCGCTCCGGTGGGGTCGCGGATCAGCCGCGCCGCGGTAATACTTCCGTGTAGCGGCGTTTACCTGCGCCACAACGGCGCAGCGCAGAAGAAGGGGGCCGGGACATGAAGAAGCGAGCCCTGGCGGTGGTCGCGGCAGCTGTGGCGTTTGCGGCACCCCCGATCGCGCATGCCGACAACAACGGGATCGCCATGGCGATATCGGACTCCACGGGCCACATCGACATCGCCGACGGAGCCGCTAGCCCGGCCGCGGCCGAAAAGGCGGTGATGGAAACGTGCCGCAAGACGATCAGCGACTGTCGCCTGCTGGCCAGCGGGCAGGGTGGTTGCCTGGCACTCGTGGTGAACGCGTCGAAGACCAAATACTTCGGGGGTTGGGGCCCAACGCGCGAAGAAGCGGAGGCGGCGGCGCTGGCACGCGCGCCGGGCGGAACGATCCAACAAGGTCACGACCATTGCGCCGGAGAAGGCTCCGGCCAGTGATGACGGCTTCGCGCCGGATGGACTGACAACCTGATAGCTACGCCACAGTGCCCAAAGCCCACCAGGCGTTAAGCCCTGGTACATCGTTAGTGTTGCAAACAACACATGCTTATCAATTAGGTTTCCGGGTACCCGCCTGACTAGCCTTGTGGCTAACTGAAGTCGCGTGTCCATAAGCCCCCGTCAGGAGCAGCGGAAACATGAGTCCCCCACCAGAAACCACAGCTGGAACGGAACGTCGCCACCGGGTGGTCATCATCGGTTCGGGATTCGGTGGGCTCAACGCGGCAAAGAAACTCAAGCACGCGAACGTCGACATCAAACTGATCGCGCGCACCACCCACCACCTGTTCCAGCCGTTGCTGTATCAGGTGGCAACGGGCATCGTGTCCGAAGGCGACATCGCCCCGCCCACCCGCGTCGTCCTGCGCAGGCAGCGCAACGTCCAGGTGCTCCTCGGCGACGTCACGCACATCGATCTGGCGGGGAAGTTCGTCGTGTCCGATTTGCTCGGCCACACGTACGAAACCCCTTACGACAGCCTGATTATCGCCGCCGGCGCCGGGCAGTCCTACTTCGGCAACGACCACTTCGCCGAGTTCGCGCCCGGCATGAAGTCGATCGACGACGCGCTGGAGGTCCGCGGACGGATCTTGAGCGCCTTCGAGCAAGCCGAACGGTCGCGCGACCCGGAACGACGGGCCAAGCTGCTGACGTTCACCGTCATCGGCGCCGGCCCCACCGGCGTCGAAATGGCCGGGCAGATAGCGGAAATGGCGACCCACACGCTGAAGGGCTCGTTCCGTGGCATCGACTCCACCAAGGCGCGAGTGATCCTGCTCGATGCCGCTCCCGCCGTGCTGCCGCCGTTCGGCGAGAAGCTGGGGACGCGGGCACGCGCCCGGCTGGAGAAGATGGGCGTGGAGATCCAGCTGGGTGCGATGGTCACCGACGTCGATCGCAACGGCATCACGGTCAAGGACTCCGACGGAAGCATCCGGCGCATCGAGTCCGCCTGCAAGGTGTGGTCCGCGGGCGTGCAGGCCAGTGGGCTGGGGCGAGACCTGGCCGAGCAGTCGTCGGTGGAACTGGACCGGGTCGGCCGGGTCAAGGTGCTGCCCGATCTGTCGATCCCCGGGCACCCGAACGTGTTCGTCATCGGCGACATGGCCGCCGTCGAGGGCGTTCCGGGGGTGGCCCAGGGCGCGATTCAGGGCGCCAAGTACGTCGCCGGCACGATCAAGGCCGAACTCGGCGGGGCCAACCCGGCAGAGCGCGAGCCGTTCCAGTACTTCGACAAGGGCTCGATGGCCACCGTTTCGCGGTTTTCGGCGGTGGCCAAGGTCGGCCCGCTAGAGTTCAGCGGCTTCATCGCCTGGCTGATGTGGCTGGTGCTGCACCTGGTTTATCTGGTCGGGTTCAAGACGAAGGTCAGCACCCTGCTGTCGTGGACGGTCACCTTCCTGAGCACCCGGCGCGGCCAGCTGACCATCACCGAGCAGCAGGCGTTCGCCCGCACCCGCCTCGAACAACTGGCGGTGCTCGCGGCGGAAGCGAAACGCCCGGCGGCCGCCAGGCGGGCGAGTTAACCGGCAGGCCCGTCGGACCGGCGTTCTCATGGAAGCTGTTTCAGCGCATCGCGATTCGTAAACGTGCCTGGGGCGCCCGGCCCGGCTACGCCTCGAGGTTCTGCAGCCGCACCTGGCCGCGGGCCACCACCCGGTCATCGGAATCGGTGATGGTGACCAGCCACAACTGCTGGCGACGGCCGCGATGGATCGGTTCGGCCGTGCCGTAGACGGTGCCCGAGCCGATGGAACGCAGAAAGTCGGTGTTGTTGTTGACCCCCACGACATTCCCGCCGCCGCGGGAGGCGAGCCAGGTGTAGGCGGCCACGCTGGCCATGCTCTCGATGATCGAGCAGTAGACGCCGCCGTGCACGAGGCCCATCGGCTGCAGCAGTTTGGGGGTGACCTCGAGTTGGGCCCTCGCTCCGTCGGGGCTGAGTTCGGTGAATCGCAGCCCGATCTCCTGGTCGAAGGGGGCGCGGAAATCCGGCGGGAGGGTCGTCTGCGGAGGCTCTGGCACGTTCTGTGTCTACACCATCGCTCGGGCGGCGGCGCTGCTGGCGGGATGCGCGCGCCGACAACAGCCCGTCAAACGGCCGAAGAAACGGCTGAGCCCCGTGCCACGGAGGCACGGGGCTCGCCGATCGAGTCGACCGGGGGTCACTGCAGCCCTCAGGACTCTGCCACGGTCGTCGCTCGCTCGACTCGGTTAGCATAGGCAAGGCTGCCCTAATTTCGCAAGCGCCTTTCCGGCGCAAGGGCGGGAGCTTCGGTACGACCGTCGGTAGTAACCCGGAGTACGATGTTGTCGACGCTCAGGAGAGAACGCACTATGGCGAAACTGACCCGGCTGGGGGATCTGGAACGCGCCGTGATGGATCACTTGTGGTCCACACCGGAACCTCAAACGGTCCGCCAGGTCCATGACGCGTTGTCCGCGCACCGCGACCTTGCCTACACGACGATCATGACCGTCCTGCAACGGCTCGCCAAGAAGAACCTGGTCTCCCAGATCCGCGACGACCGGGCCCATCGATACGCGCCCGTGCACGGCCGCGACGAACTGGTCGCCGGCCTCATGGTGGACGCGCTGGCCCAGGCCGAAGACTCCGGCGACAGGCAGGCAGCACTCGTTCACTTCGTCGAGCGGGTGGGCGCCGACGAGGCGGACGCGCTTCGGCGGGCGCTCGCCGAACTGGAAGCCAATCAACGCAACAACGCGCCATCCGCTGGCGCGGCGAGGGAGGACTGAGGGAGACTGACAGCGTGTCCGCGCTGGCCTTCACCATCCTCGCGGTGCTGCTGGTCGGTCCGGTGCCGGCCTTGTTGGCACGCGCGACCTGGCCGTTGCGCGCCCCCCGCGCCGCGATGGTGTTGTGGCAGGCCGTCGCGCTGGCAGCGGTCCTCTCGGCGTTCAGCGCCGGCATCGCGATCGCCACTCGGTTGCTCATGCCCGGTCCCGACGGGCGGCCCACGGCCAGCATCATCGGCGCGGCCGACCGGCTCGAGTGGCCGCTGTGGGCGGCCTACATTAGTGTCTTCGCGCTGACCGTCCTGGTCGGCGCCCGATTGATGGTTGCCGTGGTCCGGGTGGCCATCGCCAATCGGCGACGGCGGGCCCACCACCGCATGGTGGTCGACCTGGTCGCGGTCGGCCACGACGGGGCGCTTCCCCAGCCCTGCGCCCACACGCGCGACCTGCGCGTACTCGACGTTCCCCAGCCGCTTGCCTACTGCCTGCCCGGCGTCCGCAGCCGGGTGGTGGTCAGCGAGGGGGTGCTCAGCACGCTCGCCGATGCCGAGGTCGCGGCGATCCTCACCCACGAGCGGGCTCATCTGCGGGCTCGCCACGACCTCGTTCTGGAAGCCTTCACCGCGGTGCACGCCGCCTTCCCGCGGCTCGTGCGCAGCGCGAACGCGCTCGGCGCGGTGCAACTGCTCGTCGAGCTGCTCGCCGACGACGCCGCCGTGCGCGCGGCGGGTCGCGCTCCCCTGGCGCGGGCGCTGGTCGCCTGCGCGTCCGGGCGGGTTCCCTCGGGCGCAATGGCCGCGAGCGGCCCCAGCACCGTGGTCCGCGTGCGCCGGCTGACCGGGGGTGGCAACAGCCTGGTGCTGGCCGCAGCCGCATACCTGGCCGCGGCAGCGGTGTTCGTGGTGCCCACCGTCGCATTGGCCGTACCGTGGCTCACTGAGCTGCGCCGCCTGTTCAACCTCTGACGCAGCAGAGAGCCATCACCCCGGGCGGACGTATGTCCGCTGTGCCACAGTGTGACGGAAAGCTTTTCGGCACAGTTCTTTCGACTTGAGAGGCGAAGAGATGGGTTCGTCGAGTTCCAAGACCGCTACCGCGCAGATCGGCGTCACCGGCCTGGCCGTGATGGGTTCGAACATCGCCCGCAATTTCGCCCGGCACGGCTACACCGTGGCGGTGCACAACCGGTCGATCGCGAAAACCGACGCGCTGCTCGAAGAGCACGGCGACGAAGGCAAGTTCGTGCGGTCGGAGACCATCGCGGAGTTCCTGGACGCCCTGGAGAAGCCGCGGCGGGTACTCATCATGGTCAAGGCCGGCGACCCCACCGACGCCGTCATCAACGAGCTCGCCGACGCCATGGAGGACGGCGACATCATCATCGACGGCGGCAACGCCCTCTACACCGACACCATCCGCCGCGAGAAGGCGATGCGCGAACGGGGTCTGCACTTCGTCGGCGCGGGGATCTCGGGCGGTGAGGAGGGCGCGCTCAACGGCCCGTCGATCATGCCGGGCGGCCCCGCCGAGTCGTACACGTCGCTGGGCCCGCTGCTCGAGGAGATCTCCGCCCACGTCGACGGCGTCCCGTGCTGCACCCACATCGGCCCGGACGGCGCCGGCCACTTCGTCAAGATGGTGCACAACGGCATCGAATACTCCGACATGCAGCTCATCGGCGAGGCCTACCAGCTGCTGCGCGACGGCCTGGGCAAGACCGCCGAGCAGATCGCCGACGTCTTCGACGAGTGGAACTCCGGCGACCTGGACAGCTTCCTCGTCGAGATCACCGCTCAGGTGCTGCGCCAGACCGATGCCAAAACCGGCAAGCCGCTCGTCGACGTCATCCTCGACGAGGCCGAGCAGAAGGGCACCGGCCGCTGGACGGTGAAATCGGCGCTGGACCTCGGCGTCCCGGTCACCGGCATCGCCGAGGCCGTGTTCGCCCGCGCGCTGTCGGGCTCGGTGACCCAGCGCAAGGCCACCACGGGGCTGGCCTCGGGCGCACTCGGCGCCAAACCGGGTGACGCGCAGCAGTTCGTCGAGGACGTGCGTCAGGCCCTGTACGCGTCCAAGATCATCGCGTATGCGCAGGGCTTCAACCAGATTCAGGCCGGCAGCGCCGAATACGGCTGGGGCATCACGCCGGGCGACCTGGCCACCATCTGGCGCGGCGGCTGCATCATCCGGGCGAAGTTCCTCAACCGCATCAAAGACGCGTTCGACGCCGACCCCGACCTGCCCACCCTGATCGTCGCGCCCTACTTCCGCAGCGCGATCGAGGCCGCGATCGACGGTTGGCGTCGTGTCGTGGTGACCGCCACGCAGCTGGGCATCCCGATCCCCGGTTTCTCCTCCGCGCTGTCCTACTACGACGCCTTGCGCACCGAGCGGCTGCCCGCGGCGCTGACCCAGGGTTTGCGGGACTTCTTCGGCGCCCACACCTACGGCCGTACCGACGACGACCCGGACAAGCGCTTCCACACGCTGTGGAGCGGAGACCGCAGCGAAGTGCCCGCCTAGCCGGGTACTACTTAGAGGACACGAGGGGGCACGGCGACGACGATGAGATTTCTGGACGGGCATCAACCCGGATACGACCTGACCTACAACGACGTCTTCGTCATGCCGAACCGCTCGGAGGTCGCGTCACGCTTCGATGTCGACCTGTCCACCAACGACGGCTCGGGCACCACCATCCCGGTTGTGGTCGCCAACATGACCGCGGTGGCCGGGCGGCGAATGGCCGAGACGATCGCCCGGCGCGGCGGCCTGGTCATCCTGCCGCAAGACATTCCGATCACCGCGGTGCAGCAGACTGTGGACTTCGTCAAGAGCCGCGACCTGGTTCTCGACACCCCGGTGGTGCTGGCCCCCGACGATTCGGTGTCCGATGCGACGGCGCTGATCCACAAGCGCGCGCACGGGGTCGCCGTCATCGTCTTCGAGGGCCGCCCGATGGGTTTGGTGAGCGAATCGTGCTGCCTCGGCGTGGACCGCTTCACCAGGGTGCGCGACGTCGCGATCACCGATTTCGTCACCGCCCCAGTCGGCACCGAGCCGCGCAAGATCTTCGACCTACTCGAGCACGCCCCGATCGGGGTCGCCGTGGTGACGAACGCGGATGGGACGCTGGCCGGCGTGCTCACCCGCACCGGGGCCATCCGGACCGGCCTCTACACCCCGGCGGTCGACGCCCGCGGGCGGCTGCGGGTGGGCGCGGCCGTCGGCATCAACGGCGACGTGGGGGCCAGGGCGCGCTCCCTGGTAGAGGCGGGTGTCGACGTGCTCGTCATCGACACCGCACACGGACACCAGGTCAAGGCGCTCGAGGCGATCCGCACGGTCTCCTCGCTCCAACTCGGTGTGCCGCTCGTGGCGGGCAACGTCGTCTCCGCGGAAGGCACCCGCGATCTGCTCGGCGCCGGGGCGGACATCGTCAAGGCCGGCGTCGGCCCCGGGGCGATGTGCACGACCCGGATGATGACCGCCGTGGGACGCCCGCAATTCTCGGCCGTCGTCGAATGCGCTTCGGCGGCAAGGCAATTGGGAGGGCATGTCTGGGCCGACGGCGGCGTCCGGCATCCGCGGGACGTGGCGCTGGCGCTGGTGGCCGGCGCGTCCAACGTGATGATCGGATCGTGGTTCGCCGGCACCTACGAATCGCCCGGGGACCTGCTGCGCGACCGCGAGGACCAGCCCTACAAGGAGAGCTATGGCATGGCGTCCAAGCGGGCGGTGGTCGCCCGCAGCGCCGCCGACACCGCCTTCGACCGTGCCCGCAAAGCGCTGTTCGAGGAAGGCATTTCGACGTCGCGGATGGATCTGGACCCCGACCGCGGTGGCGTCGAGGATTTGATCGACCACATCACCTCGGGCGTGCGGAGTACGTGCACATACGTCGGCGCCGCAAACCTGACGGAGCTCTACGAGCGGGCCGTCGTCGGGGTGCAGTCGACCGCGGGCTTCGCCGAAGGCCATCCGCTGCCGCTGGGCTGGTGACGCGCCCGGCCGACAAGGGTTATGCGTCGAGGGTCGGGCGTTCCAGCGCGTAGAGCGACATGCGCCGGTTTCCGGTGTCGTGTTCGCCGAGGAACGTGCAGCCGGCGGCCTCGCACACCCGGCGCGCCGTGGTGTTGCGGTGGTCGGGGTCGAACATGACGCGCCGGCACCGGGGCTCCGCGGACAAGACGCTGCCCACGATTTGCGGCAACAGCATCGGGCCCAGCCCCCGGTTCACCAGGGCGAGGTCGGCGATGGCGGCGTGCAGCCCCAGGTCGTACGGCTCGGCGTCGTAGTAATGCGAGATCAGATCCTTTGCACCCCAATATAATTCGAGGTAAGCGCAATCCTTCCCGTCGATGCTGCCGAGCAGCGGCAGCGAATACGTCCCGTCCAGCTGTGCGCCCAGATGCTGGGCCCACCGCGGGGCCGGCCAGTCGTATTCCCAGGCCGCCGCCAGGTGCGGGCGGTTCATCCATTCCGCGACCATGCCCGCGTCCTCGCGGTGCGCCACACGCAGCGCGAAGGGGGGCTCCAGGGCAGGCACCGGCGGCCGCGCAATGCGCGCGATCTCGTCGGATACCTCGAAGCGCTCGCGCGGAAGGACTTGGGCCGATCGGGTTTCGGGTGGGGAAGCCATAGTGCGCAAAGCCTACCTGAGTAAGGTTAGGCAACCCATAGTCGGGTTGCGCCAGGGGGCACGGGCGGGCGGTGCCGAAAACGGTGGTTGGTCGAGGGCGGGGCGTACCGGGCTACCATAAATCAGCAAAGACGGAGGCGACCGCGTCCGCACCGGTTTTCAGGCAGCGAAGGGATTGACGTGCCGCAGGCACCCGTGCAGGACATGGGCTTGTCGGCGCGGCAGCCCTCGGGCGAGCCGCCCGATGCGGAGCCTTCCCCGGCGATCCGGGCACAGCGGTCGGCCAGCGGGCGGCGTGATCGATGAACGTCAGCGTCACCGTCATCAGCGTCTTGGCCATCGCGGTCCTCATCTTCGGCAACGCGGTCTTCGTCGCCGCCGAGTTCTCGCTCACGACGCTGGACCGCAGCGCGGTGGAGGCCAACGCCCGCGGCGGCGGTCGCCGCGATCGCGCGATCCGGCGCGCCCACCAGAAGTTGTCGTTCCAGCTGTCCGGCGCCCAATTGGGCATCTCCGCCACCACTTTGGCGGCCGGGTACCTGACCGACCCGATGCTGGCCGACCTGCCACACCCGTGGTTTGACGCGATCGGGATATCCGACCGGGCGGCCGACGCGATCATGGCGGTCCTGGCGTTGGTCATCGTCACCTCGGTGTCGATGGTGTTCGGCGAGCTGGTGCCGAAATACCTTGCCGTCGCCCGGCCGCTGTCCACCGCGCGGGCCGTGGTGGGCGTTCAGCTGCTCTTCTCGTTGCTGTTCACCCCGGCGATCCGACTCACCAACGGCGTGGCGAACTGGATCGTGCGCCAGCTGGGCATCGAGCCGGCCGAAGAGCTGCGGTCGGCGCGGTCGCCGCAGGAACTGTTGTCGCTGGTGCGTTCTTCGGCGCGCAGCGGCTCCCTCGATGCGGCCACGGCGGCGCTGGTGCGGCGCTCGCTGCAATTCGGCGGCCGGACCGCCGAGGAACTGATGACGCCCAGGTCCAAGATCGTGGCACTGCAGACCGACGACACTGTCGCCGACCTGGTGGCCGCGGCCGCCGAGTCGGGATTCTCCCGCTTCCCGATCGTCGACGGCGACCTCGACGAAACGGTCGGCATCGTCCACGTCAAACAGGTGCTGGCCATCCCGGCGGCCGAGCGGCCGCGCACGCGGTTGACGACGGTGGCGCAGCCCGTTCCGGTGGTGCCGTCGACGCTGGACGGCGACGCGGTCATGGCCGAAATCCGCGCCAACAGCCTGCAGACCGCGATGGTGGTGGACGAATACGGTGGCACGGCGGGCATGGTGACCCTAGAGGACCTGATCGAGGAGATCGTGGGAGATGTCCGCGACGAACACGACGACGCCACTCCGGATGTGGTGGCGGCCGGCACCGGTTGGCGCGTTTCGGGTTTGCTGCGCATCGACGAGGTGGCCACGGCCACCGGCTTCCGGGCCCCGGAAGGGCCCTACGAGACCATCGGCGGGCTGGCGCTGCGCGAATTCGGCCACATCCCGGTGGCCGGCGAGACGGTGAAGCTGCCGTCGTTGGACGCCGACGGGCTGTTGGACACCTCACTGCGCTGGCAGGCGACCGTCATCCGGATGGAGGGGCGCCGGATCGACCTGCTGGAGCTGATCGAGTTGCGCGGCCACGGCGACGCCCCGGCGGCAAGGGGGCAACGATGAGCGACCCCCTGGGCGTGGTGCTGGCGATCCTGCTGATCGGCGTCAACGCGTTCTTCGTCGGCGCGGAGTTCTCGTTGATCTCGGCCCGCCGCGACCGCCTGGAGGCGCTGGCCGAACAGGGTAAGGCGCGGGCGGTCACGGTGATCCGCGCCGGAGAGCAGCTGCCGGCCATGCTGGCCGGGGCCCAGTTGGGCGTGACCGCCGCCTCGCTGCTGCTCGGGCGGATCGGCGAGTCGGCGGTCTCCAGCCTGCTGAGCTCGGCGCTGGGGCTGACAAGCATTCCCCCGGCGCTGCTGCACACGTTGTCGTTCGCGATCGCGTTGGCGATCGTGGTGACGCTGCACGTGCTGCTGGGCGAGATGGTGCCCAAGAACATCGCGCTGGCCGGGCCCGAGCGCACGGCGATGCTGCTGGTGCCGCCCTACCTGGCCTACGTGCGAGCCGCCCGGCCGTTCATCGTGTTCTACAACAAGTGCGCCAGCGTGGTGGTGCGCGCGCTCGGCGTGGAACCCAAGGAAGGGCTCGAGATCACAGTCTCCCCCATCGAGCTCAGCGAGATGATCGCCGAATCGGAATCGCAGGGGCTGCTGGACCGCGAGGAACACACCAGGCTGACCCGGGCGCTGCAGATCGGCACCCGGGTGGTCGGCGACGTGGCGGTTCCGCTCGCCGATGTCCACGCCGTACCGGTGTCCGCGGCGGGCGCCGGCCCGACGATCGGCGCCGTCGAGCAAGCCCTGGCCCAGACCGGCTACTCGCGGTTCCCCGTGACGAACGTCAACGGCGACTTCATCGGCTACCTGCACATCAAGGACATGCTGACGCTCGGTGACGACCCGCAGACGGTGATCGACCTGGCGACGGTGCGGCCCCTTCCGCGGCTGCCCAGGTCCCTGCCGTTGGCGGACGCGTTGTCGCGGATGCGCCGCAGCAACAGCCATCTGGCGCTGGTGACCGGCGCGGGCGGCGACGTGGTCGCGATGGTGGCGATGGAAGACCTGGTCGAGGACCTCGTCGGCACGATGCGCGACGCATAGGGGTGGTGGTCGCCGGGTAGTGCTGCGGCGAGCCCGTATGATTTTCATCGGCTACCGGTCAAGAAAGTGCTGGAGGGCGCAGGGTCCCCGGCTCGCGGATGCGTTGCTGGAATTCGATCCCCGGGCTCGCCGCAGCGGCACGGTTGGAGCTGTCAGCGGGGTCTGACCTGGTGTGGCGGGTCGGGCGGATACGCTCACCAGGCTGCTGCTCGGTAGGCTGAAGGCATTGCCGCCCCGAGCCAATGGCGGCTTGGTGAGGCTTCATTACGGAGGAGAAACATGACTGATCGCGTGTCGGTGGGGAACCTGCGCGTCGCCCGAGTGCTCTACGACTTCGTGAACAACGAGGCCCTGCCCGGCACCGACATCGACCCGGACAGCTTCTGGGCGGGAGTCGACAAAGTCGTCACCGACCTCACGCCGCGGAACCAGGACTTGCTGAACCGCCGCGACGAGCTGCAGGCCCAGATCGACAAGTGGCACCGGCAACGCGTGATCGAGCCCTTCGATGTCGATGCCTACCGCCAGTTCATCACCGAAATCGGTTACCTGCTGCCCGAACCCGAGGATTTCACGATCACGACCTCGGGTGTCGACGACGAGATCACCACGACCGCGGGTCCGCAGCTGGTGGTGCCCGTGCTCAACGCCCGCTTCGCGCTGAACGCTGCGAACGCGCGCTGGGGCTCCCTGTACGACGCCCTGTACGGCACCGACGTCATCCCCGAGAGTGACGGCGCCGAAAAGGGAACGAGCTACAACAAGGTCCGCGGCGACAAGGTGATCGCCTATGCGCGCAACTTCCTCGACCAAGCGGTGCCGCTGGAATCAGGCTCCTGGGCCGACGCGACCGGACTGTCCGTCGAAGACGGCCGGCTGAAGGTCGCGACCGCCGACGGATCCGTCGACCTGGCCAGCCCGGAGAAGTTCGTCGGATACACCGGCGAGCTCGGCTCCCCCGACTGGTCGGTGCTCGTTGCCAACCACGGCCTGCACATCGAGATCCTGATCGACCCCGAGTCGCCGGTCGGCAAGACCGACCGCGCGGGCATCAAGGACGTCATCCTGGAGTCGGCCGTCACCACGATCATGGACTTCGAGGACTCGGTGGCCGCCGTCGACGCCGACGACAAGGTGCTCGGCTACCGCAATTGGCTCGGCCTGAACAAGGGCGACCTATCCGAAGAGGTCGACAAGGGCGGCAAGACCTTCACCCGGGTGCTCAACCAGGACCGCACCTACACCACCCCCGACGGTGAGGGCCAGTTGACCCTGCCGGGCCGCAGCCTGCTGTTCGTGCGGAACGTGGGTCACCTGATGACCAACGACGCCATCGTGAGAACCGAGGCCAACGGCGAAGAAACAGAAGTGTTCGAGGGCATCATGGACGCGCTGTTCACCGGCCTGACGGCGATCCACGGCCTGAAGACGGGCGACGTCAACGGCCCGTTGGCCAACAGCCGCACCGGGTCGATCTACATCGTCAAGCCCAAGATGCACGGCCCCGACGAGGTCGCCTTCACCTGCGAGCTGTTCAGCCGCGTCGAAGACGTCCTGGGCCTGCCGCAGGCCACCCTCAAGGTCGGCATCATGGACGAGGAACGGCGCACCACCGTCAACCTCAAGGCGTGTATCAAGGCCGCCGCTGACCGGGTCGTGTTCATCAACACCGGCTTCCTGGACCGCACCGGCGACGAGATCCACACGTCGATGGAAGCCGGTCCGATGATCCGCAAGGGCGCGATGAAGAACACGACGTGGATCAAGGCCTACGAGGACGCCAACGTCGACATCGGGCTGGCCGCCGGCTTCAAGGGCAAGGCGCAGATCGGCAAGGGCATGTGGGCGATGACCGAGCTGATGGCCGACATGGTCGAGCAGAAGATCGGCCAACCGAAGGCGGGCGCCACCACCGCGTGGGTGCCCTCGCCGACGGCGGCCACCCTGCACGCGATGCACTACCACTACGTCGACGTCGGCGCCGTCCAGGACGAGCTGGCGGGCAAGCATCGCACCACGATCGAGGAATTGTTGACCATTCCGCTGGCCAAGGAACTGGCCTGGGCCCCCGAGGAGATCCGCGAGGAGGTCGACAACAACTGCCAGTCGATCCTCGGCTACGTGGTGCGCTGGGTCGCCCAGGGAGTCGGCTGCTCAAAGGTGCCCGACATCCACGACGTGGCGCTCATGGAAGACCGTGCCACGCTGCGGATTTCGAGCCAGCTGCTGGCCAACTGGCTGCGCCACGGCGTGATCACCGAGGAGGACGTGCGGGCCAGCCTGGAGCGCATGGCGCCGCTGGTGGATGCGCAGAACGCCAAAGATGCGGCGTACCTGCCGATGGCGCCCAACTTCGACGACAGCCTGGCATTCCTGGCCGCCCAGGACCTGATCCTGACCGGGACGCAGCAGCCGAACGGCTACACCGAGCCGATCCTGCATCGCCGTCGGCGCGAAGTTAAGGCTCGCGCCGCGCAATCACATTGAGCGCGTACCTTAATCGGGCTCACCACCCACGGATGCCGCTGGCGACTAAGATCAGCGGCGGGTACAGGACCAATCGGATGATTCGACGGAAAGGCGACGGGCACCGCTATGGGTAGGCACAGTTTGCCCGACCCTGGGGATTCCGTCGACGAGCCATACGGGAGAGGCGAGCCGGATGCCGGCCCCGAGGGCTCGGACGAGGCGCACTATCCGGCCGACGAAGAGCCCTACGCCACCGACCACGCGTTCGAGGGTGGCACGGCCGACGAGTACCCGGACTTCCCGCCGCGGCAGCCGGGCCCGTCGAGTTCGGAGCCGCCGGCCGCGTCGCCGTCACTGCTTGGCCGCGGGCACCGGGGACTGGGCGATTGGCGGGGCGGCCACCGCAGCGAGGGCGGGCGCCGGGGGGTCAGCATCGGCGTGATCGTGGCCCTCGTCGCCGTCATCGTGGTGGTGGGCACCGTCATCCTGTGGAGCTTCTTCGGTGACGCGTTATCCAACCGCTCGCACAAGGCCGCCGGGCGCTGCGTGGGCGGCACGGAGACGGTCGCGGTCATCGCCGACCCGTCGATCGCCGATTCCGTGCAGCAATTCGCGCAGAGCTACAACTCCACGGCCGGCCCGATCGGTGACCACTGCGTGCAGGCCAGCGTCAAACCGGCCGACTCCGAGGCAGTCCTGAACGGCTTCATCGGCAAGTGGCCCGCCGAGCTCGGCCCGCAGCCGGCATTGTGGGTACCCGGCAGCTCGGTTTCGGCCGCGCGGCTCGCCGGGGCCACGGCGCAGAAGACGATCACCGACAGCCGCTCGCTGGTGACGTCGCCGGTGGTGCTCGCCGTCCGGCCGGAACTACAGCAAGCCCTGGCCAACCAGAACTGGGCGGCGCTGCCCGGGCTGCAAACCAATCCGAATGGATTGGCCGGCGTGAACCTGCCGGCGTGGGGGTCGCTGCGGCTGGCCCTCCCGATGACCGGCAACGCTGACGCGGCGTTTTTGGCCGGGGAGGCGGTCGCGGCCGCATCGGTGCCGCCCGGCGCGCCGGCGACGCAGGGCACCGGCGCGGTACGCACCCTGCTGAGCGCGCAGCCCAAACTGGCCGACAACTCGCTGACCGAGGCGATGAACACCCTGCTGAAGCCCGGGGACGCGGCGGCCGCACCGGTACACGCGGTGATCACCACCGAGCAGCAGCTGTTCCAGCGCGGCCAGTCGGTGCCAAACGCCAAGGGCGCGTTGGCTTCCTGGCTGCCGTCCGGGCCGGTGCCGGTCGCCGACTACCCCACGGTGCTGCTCAGCGGCTCGTGGCTGACCAAGGACCAAACCTCGGCGGCCAGCGAGTTCGCCCGCTTCATGCACAAGCCCGAGCAACTCGCCAAGCTGGCCAAGGCCGGCTTCCGGGTCAACGGGGTCACACCGCCGAGCAGCCCGGTCACCACGTTCCCGGCGCTGCCTGCGGCGCTGTCGGTGGGTGACGACGCGATGCGCGCCACGTTGGCCGAGGCCATGGCCACCCCGTCGAGCGGGCTGGCCGCGACCATCATGCTCGACCAGTCCATGCCCGGCCAGGAAGGCGGGAAGTCCCGGCTGGCGAACGTGATCGCGGCGCTGCAGGACAAGATCAGGGCGCTGCCGCCCACCTCCGTGGTCGGACTGTGGACGTTCGACGGCCGCGAGGGACGTTCGGAGGTGCGCGGCGGTCCGCTGGGCGACCCCGTCAATGGGCAGCCGCGCTCGGCGGCGCTGACCGCCGCGCTGGACAAGCAATACTCGTCGGCCGGCGGCGCGGTGTCGTTCACGACCCTGCGCCTGGTCTACCAAGACCTGCAGGCCAATTACCACGCGGGCCAGACCAACTCGATACTCGTCATCACCGCGGGCCCGCACACCGACCAAACCCTCGACGGCCCCGGGCTGCAGGAATTCATCCGCAAGAGCGCGGACCCGGCCAAGCCCATCGCGGTGAACGTCATCGACTTCGCCGGCGACCCGGATCGCCCGACGTGGGAAGCGGTCGCCCAGCTCAGCGGCGGTGGCTATCAGAACCTCGCCACATCGGCGTCCCCGGACCTCGCCGCGGCAATCAGCGCCTTCCTGAGCTGAGGCCGCACGAAGGTTGCGGCGGGGTCTTCACGGTCAGGACCGCGACTTGCCGCTAGGCTCAATCGAGGTTGATTCCGCGGCCGACGCTATGGAAAGCAGTCGAAGGCTTCCGGTTCAGCGCCTTCCACTCCATCCGGAGGGCGCCCGATGATGCGCGCGTCCGCGAAGGTGACCGGGGTGGTATGCGAAAGGAAGATCCACAACGGCAATGACGAAGCTGATTACAGGGCAAGCGCTTCCGGATGTGGTTGTCACCGGGATGGCGATGACCACCGCATTGGCCACCGACGCCGAGACCACCTGGAAGTTGCTGCTCGACTGCCAAAGTGGAATCCGGGAGCTGGACGACCCGTTCGTGGAGGAGTTTGACCTGCCGGTTCGCATCGGCGGGCACCTGCTGGAGGAATTCGACGCCGAGCTGAACCCCGCCGAGCTGCGCAGGATGGGCTACCTGGCGAGGCTGTCCGCCGTCGTCAACCGGAGGGCGTGGGACCACGCCGGCTCCCCCGAGGTCGACCCCAACCGCCTGCTGGTGTCCATCGGCACCGGTTTCGGTTCCGGCGAGGAGTTGGTGTTCGCCCGCGACACACTGCGCGCCCGTGGCGTGAAGGCGGTCTCGCCGCTGGCCGTCAGCAAGTACATGCCCGACGCCGCCGCCCAGGCGGTGGGGCTGGAACGCCACGCCAGGGCCGGCGTGATGACACCGGTGTCGGCGTGTGCGTCCGGGTCGGAAGCGATCGCACGCGCCTGGCAGGCGATCGTGTTCGGTGAGGCCGACGTTGCGATCTGCGGCGGCGTCGAGACCAAGATCGACGCCGTGCCCATCTCCGCCTTCGCCAACATGCGGATCGTGATGTCGACGAACAACGCGAATCCGGCGGGTGCGTGCCGCCCGTTTGACAAGGACCGCGACGGCTTCGTGTTCGGCGAGGCCGGTGCGCTGATAGTGCTGGAGACCGAGGACCACGCCAAGGCGCGCGGGGCCCGCATCCTGGCCCGGTTGATGGGGGCCGGCGTGACGTCCGACGGCTACCACATGGTGGCGCCGGACCCGAGCGGGAGTCGCGCGGGCCAGGCGATGACGCGCGCCATCCAGCTCGCGGGTCTCACACCTGGCGATATCGACCACGTCAACGCCCATGCCACCGGGACGCAGATCGGTGACCTGGCCGAGGCCAAGGCCATCAACAACGCGCTGGGCGGCAACAGGCCGGCGGTGTACGCGCCCAAATCGGCGCTGGGGCATTCGGTCGGCGCGGTCGGGGCGGTGGAGTCGATACTGACCGTGCTGGCGTTGCGTGATCAGATCGTTCCGCCGACGTTGAACCTGGAAAACCTCGACCCGGAAATCGATTTGGATGTGGTGTCGGGTAATCCGCGGCGCGGCAACTACCGGTACGCCATCAACAATTCGTTCGGGTTCGGCGGGCACAACGTCGCGCTGGCCTTCGGCCGATACTGACGTTGTGGGCATCGATTTCACCCCCGACCCCCAGCTCTACCCGTTCCGGTCGCGCTGGTTCGACAGCTCCCGGGGACGGATGCATTACATCGACGAAGGCCCCTCCGATTTCAAAGGGCCGCCGATCCTGTTCTGCCACGGCAATCCGACGTGGAGCTTCCTGTATCGCAACGTCGTCGTCGCGCTGCGGGACCGGTTCCGCTGCATCGCACCGGATTACCTCGGGTTCGGGCTTTCGGATCGACCGGCGGGGTTCGGCTACAAGATCGACGAGCACGCCCGGGTGGTCGGCGAGTTCATCGACCACCTCGGTCTGGACGGCTACCTGACGATGGGCCAGGACTGGGGCGGCCCCATCAGCATGGCGGTCGCGGTGGAACGGGCCGAGCGGGTGTGCGGCGTCATCCTGGGCAACACCTGGTTCTGGCCGACGGACGAGTTGACCACCAAGCTGTTCAGCCGGGTGATGTCAAGCCCGCCAATGCAATACGCGATCCTGCGCCGCAACTTCTTTGTCGAGCGTCTCATCCCCGCGGGCACCCAGCACCGCCCCAGCGCAGCGGTGATGCAGCATTACCGGGCCGTGCAGCCTAGCCCCGACGCGCGCAGGGGCGTCGCCGAGATGCCCAAGCAGATCCTGGCCGCCGCTCCCCTGTTGGGACGGCTCGCCCGGGAGGTGCCGGCCCGGCTGGGCGGCAAACCCGCCCTGTTCGTCTGGGGCATGAAGGATTTCGCGTTTCGGCCCGGCCCCTCCCTGCCGCGCATGCGCGCGACGTTCCCCGACCATGTCCTGGTCGAGCTGCCCAACGCCAAGCACTTCATCCAGGAGGATGCACCGGATCAGATCGCCGCGGCGATCATCGAGCGTTTCGGTTGAGGCCCGCGACCGTAACCACACCGCGAAAAATGCTGCCGAATTTCGCAGGGAGATTACGCTCGCGGTCGGTGCGCTAGACGAACGCCTCCACCGGCGGGCACGAGCAGACCAGGTTGCGGTCGCCGTAGGCGCCGTCGATGCGCCGCACCGGCGGCCACACCTTAGGCCGGAAGTCCTTGCCCAGCGGATAGGCGGCCTCTTCGCGGGTGTACGGGTGCTCCCACTCGGCGATCAGCAGGCACTCCGCGGTGTGCGGCGCGCCCCGCAGCGGATTGTCGTCAACGGGCCACTCCCCCGCGCCGACCCGGTCGATCTCGCGCCGGATGGCGATCATGGCTTCGCAGAAGGCGTCGACCTCAGTCAGGGTCTCGCTCTCGGTGGGCTCCACCATGAGCGTCCCGGCGACCGGGAAGCTCATCGTCGGGGCATGAAAACCATAGTCCGCCAACCGTTTTGCGACATCGTCGACGGTCACGCCGGTCGACTTGCTGATCCCGCGCAGATCCAGGATGCATTCGTGGGCCACCATCCCGTTCTCCCCGGTGTAGAGCACCTGGAAGTACTCGTCGAGACGGCGGGCGATGTAGTTGGCCGAGGCGATGGCGGTCAGCGACGCCGCCCGCAGGCCGTCGGCGCCCATCATCCTGATGTAGGCCCAGCTGATCGGGAGGATGGAGGCGGACCCGTAGGGCGCCGACGACACCGGATGGCCCTGGGGCAATTCGGGAGCGTACGGGTGGCCCGGCAGGAAGGGGGCCAGGTGCGAACGCACCGCCACCGGGCCGACCCCCGGTCCCCCGCCCCCGTGCGGGATGCAGAACGTCTTGTGCAGGTTGAGGTGGCTGACGTCGCCGCCGAACTTCCCGGGCCGCGCCAGGCCGACCAGCGCATTGAGGTTGGCGCCGTCGACGTACACCTGGCCGCCGGCGTCGTGAACCGCGGCGCAGATCTCGGCGATGTCGTGCTCGTAGACGCCGTGGGTTGACGGATAGGTGACCATCAGCGTCGACAGCTGGTCGCCGTGCCCGCTGACCTTGGCGCGCAGGTCGTCGAGGTCGACGTCGCCGTTGTCATGGCAGGCGACCACGACCACCCGCATGCCGGCCAACGCCGCCGACGCCGCGTTGGTGCCGTGCGCGCTGGACGGGATCAGGCAGATGTTGCGGTGCGGTTCGCCCCGGCTGGCGTGGTAGTTGTGGATGGCCAGCAGGCCGGCGTATTCGCCCTGCGAGCCCGCGTTGGGCTGCAGGGACACGGCGTCGTAGCCGGTGATCTGCACCAGCCAGCGCTCCAGGTCACCGATGAGGCGACGCAGCCCCCGCGTGTCCGACGCCGGGGCGAACGGATGCTGACGGGCGAACTCCGGCCAGGTGATCGGTTCCATCTCCGCGGCGGCGTTGAGCTTCATCGTGCACGAGCCGAGCGGAATCATGCTGCGATCCAATGCGACATCTTTGTCCGCCAGCGTGCGCAGGTAGCGCATCATCGCCGTTTCGGTGCGGTACTGGGTGAACGCCGGATGGGTCAAGAACTCCGAGGTGCGGGTCGCGATGTCGACGGCGACGGGCCCGGCAGCCGGCACGCCGAACGCCTCCAGCACGGAAGCCACATGGGCGTCCGTGGTGGCCTCGTCGCAGGCCACCGACACGTGGTCGGCGTCGACGCGCCACACGTTGACGCCCTTCGCCTTGGCCGCGGCCACCACTTCATCGGCACGCCCCGGAACCCGGGCCAGCACGGTGTCGAAGAACTCCTCGTGCACCAGCGCCGTGTCGGCCGCCGAGGCCAGCGCGGCGGCGAGCGTCTCGGCGTGGGCGTGCGCGCGACGGGCGATCTCGGCCAGCCCGTCGGCGCCGTGGTAGCTGGCGTACATCGCGGCCAGCACCGCCAGCAGCACCTGAGCGGTGCAGATGTTGCTGGTCGCCTTGTCGCGGCGGATGTGTTGCTCGCGCGTCTGCAGCGCCAGCCGGTACGCCGGGGACCCGTCGGCATCGATCGACACGCCGACCAGCCGGCCCGGCAGCTGGCGGGCATGCTTGGAGTGCACCGACAGGTATCCGGCGTGCGGGCCACCGAATCCCATTGGCACACCGAATCGTTGGGTGGTGCCGAACGCGACGTCGGCACCGATGTCGCCGGGCGGAGTGATCAGCGTGCACGCCAGCAGGTCGGCGCCGATCGCGACCAGTGCGCCACGATCGTGGGCCTGCTCCACCAGGCCCGCCCAGTCGGTGATCCGGCCGCTGGCGCCGGGCAGCTGGGTGACGACGCCGAAGAACTCGCCGTCGGGCAGGCCGTCACGCAGGTCGGCGGTGACGATCTCGATGCCCAGCGGCTGGGCCCGCGTCGCCAATACGGCCGCGGTCTGGGCGAACAGATCGGCGTCGACGGCCAGCCGGTGCGACGTGCCACGGGTCGCGCGGTGCATCAGCGTCATGGCCTCGGCGGCCGCGGTGCCCTCATCGAGCATCGAGGCGTTGGCGACCTCCAGTCCGGTCAGGTCGGCCACCATCGTCTGGAAATTCAGCAGCGCCTCCAGCCGGCCCTGGCTGATCTCGGGCTGATACGGCGTGTAGGCGGTGTACCACGCCGGGTTTTCCAGGATGTTGCGCACCAGCACCGGCGGGGTGAGTGTGTCGTAGTAGCCCTGCCCGATCATCGAGACGGCCACCGTGTTGGCCTCGGCCAGTGCCCGCAGCTCGGCCAGCGCCTCGGTCTCGGTGACGGCGGCCGGCAACGCGTCCAGCCCCGGCGCCGCCCCGCTGGCGGTGGGCTTGTCGAGGATGCCCGCGGGAACCGCCTTGGCGGCCAGCTCGTCCAGCGAATCCACACCGATGACGGAAAGCATGGCCGCGACGGCCTGGGCGTCCGGGCCGATGTGGCGGGCTGCGAAGGTTGCTTGGTCGGGCACTGGCGAACTCCTGGTGTGGCGGTGACGAAGGCAGAGGACTAGGGGCCCTCTCCCTCTGTCTTCACCCGTTCACCGGGCGCCTGAGAGATTCGGCGCCGGGTGCTGACCCGCGCGCCTTTCCCCATCGGCGGGTGTCGACCGCTAGGGATCGTCACCGCTTTCCAGAGGCATCGTTAACTCGCGCGGTCCGGGTGCCTGAGAGGTTAGCGGAGAGGTGTTGCTCCTTCGGCGTCCGTGGCTGGCCGTCACGAAACTCTCCCGCACGAGTGCGATGCGGGGCCCAGTCTACGTGGTCGCGAGCGACCGTGTTGGTACGGGGACACGCCGTTGCGGGCGTACAGAAGTGGTCGCTCGCCGGGAAGCAATCAGCCGATCTTGCGGTCGCGGTGCTTGCGCCGGGACGCCAGCTCGTCTTCCGGGGCGGCGATCGACTCGCCGCCGTCGGCCCGCTCGCCGGGGAAGTCGGCGATCACGCCGGTCAGCTCGCGCATGGCGCCGGACACGGCGATGCCGAACACGCCCTGCCCACCCTGCAGCAGGTCGACGACCTCTTCGGCCGACGTGCACTCGTAAACCGTGGTGCCGTCGGAGAACAACGTGATGTTCGCCAGGTCCTGCACGCCGCGCTGGCGCAGATGGTCGACCGCAACCCTGATGTTGTGCAGCGAGATCCCGGTGTCGAGCAGCCGCTTGACGATCTTGAGGACCAGGATGTCCTTGAACGAGTAGAGCCGCTGGCTACCCGAGCCCGCCGCGCTGCGGATCGACGGGACCACCAGCGAGGTGCGCGCCCAGTAGTCCAGCTGGCGGTAGGTGATTCCGGCGATCTGGCAGGCACTCGGGCCGCGGTACCCGACCAACTCGTCGGGCACGGAGTCGTCGGGGAACAGTCCTGGCTGCACGGGCGCTTCCGGCGCGGCGGTCGGGTGGTCAGCTAGGTCCAGCTGTTCTTGGCGTGGCTGCTCGCTCACGGGGGTTTCCTCTCGCCGATCGCGCTTTCGTTTCCAGCTGCGTCACTGGCTGCATCGCAGCCACGTTTGCTCAGGCCCGAGTGCTAGAGAGCTTACGCTGTTCGATAGCCACCGCGCCCTTAAGTCGTGATCAAAGTATGGCTGCCGCCGGGCTAAGTGAGCGCGCTATCCGCCAGGCGTGTCGACATACCGGTGATAGTTGAGACAGATCCGTGATGTCGGTGTCCACGGTAGTACCCGCCCGGCGGGGTCCGCCAAGCCGGCAGAGGGGGCCGCAAAAGGGTCTAAGTGGCCTTGAAATCGTCGGGAGAAACGCTGTCGAGGAACTCCTTGAATTTCTCCACCTCGTCCTCGCGGACGGCGGTGCCCCCCTCTTCGTCGCTCTCGTCGGGGATGAGCAGGCCGGCCTGGGCCAGGACGGCCTCCTCGACGTAGATCGGAACGCCGACGCGCAGCGCTATCGCCACCGAGTCCGACGGCCGCGCCGACACGGTGATGTTGCGGTCGAAGACCAGGTCGGCGTAGAAGGTGCCCTCTTGCAGGTCGACGATCCGCACCTCTTTGAGCGAATGGCCAAGCGCAGCAATGACATCCCTGATCAGGTCGTGCGTCAGCGGGCGGGGCGGCTCGACGCCCTGCTGCTCGAGCGCGATGGCGGCAGCCTCCGATTGACCAATCCAGATCGGGAGGTATCGGTCGCCGTCGGTTTCGCGCAGTAACAGAACCGGCTGGTTCTGCGGCTGCTCCACGCGAATGCCGACAACACGAACTTCACCCATTTGTGTCTGCCCTCCGCATATGCTGCCGTGTCGGTGCTCGGTGCAACGACGACGCCGAATTACCGCTGTGCCGCTGAACACCAAGCTATCGACGAAGTCTAGTCCTCAGCGATGCAGAACGTCGCGAACGGCGGATTTGACCAGCGACGTGTGCAACGTGATGGCAAGCGCCGCCACCTCGCGCGCCAGGTCGTCGGCGCGATCGCGGGCGCCGGCCTTACCGGCTTTGACTACCGGCCCGGCGATTTGGGCGATCAGGTCGGATTGCCGGTCGGCCGCGGAGCGGAAAGCCCGCAGGTGTCGCGGCTCGACGCCGTATTCCGACAGCGCCCGTGCGCATTGCAGGATGACGACGGCGTGCTCGTCGAAGAAGCCGCCGGGGCCGGTGGTGATCACCCCCGCCTTGAGCAGCGCCGTCAACAGGTCGTCGCCCACCCCGGAGCGCTCGAGCAGAGCTTCACGACTCAGCCGGATGCTCGAAGGCGCCACCGCAGCGGTGTCGGATCCGGCCCCGGAGCCCGGCTCGGCGCCGGCCTGCCCGATCCCGGCCACGGACACCAGCCGCGGCGCGGCGTAGGCCGAGCCGAAGGGCGGCAGTTCACCGTCGGGTTGGGCGTCCAATTGCGCCCGGATGACTTTGAGCGGTAGGTAGTGATCGCGCTGCGCGGTCAGGATGAACCGCAACCGCGCGCAGTCGTACGCGGTGAATCTGCGATAGCCCGACGCGGCGCGCTGCGGCGTCACCAGTCCCTCGGCCTCCAAGAAGCGGATCTTGGAGATCGTGACATCGGGAAAGTCCGGCCTCAGCAGTTCCAGGACCGCCCCAATCGACATCCCGGCCAGTGCCGGGCTATCGGGTGCGCTCACTAGCCTCCGGATCCTCCGTTCTCACCCTGCTTGGGGCCGGTCAAAAACACCAAGCGGAACTTGCCGATCTGCACCTCGTCGCCGTTGGCTAGCACCGCCGAATCGACGGGCTCCCTGTTGACGTAGGTGCCATTGAGGCTACCGACATCCACCACGCTGAAGTCGTTGTTTTCCAACCTGAATTCGGCGTGGCGGCGACTGACGGTGACGTCATCGAGGAAGATGTCGCTGTCGGGATGCCGGCCCGCCGACGTGGTGGGCTGGTCGAGCAAGAATCGCGAACCGGCGTTGGGTCCCCGTTTGACGACGAGCAGCGCCGAGCCGGCCGGCAGGCCTTCCACCCCGGATACCGCGCTCTCGGTGCCCGCCTGCGCCGGAGCATCGAGCTCGTTGAGGAAGTCGGCACGAAAGACGGAGGTCGTCTCCACCGTGACTTCGTCAGAGGTCTGGTCTTTCCCCATATCGGAGTCCATGTCCGTCACGCGCTGCTCCTCACTGGCCGCTGTGGCGTTGTCTGACCGGGCCGCTCGGCCGGCTGCTCACTGGGTTTCTTCGCCCGGTACTGCCGATTACTAAGGCTGGTGCGTTCATGTGTCGCTCTGTCGACGGTACCGCGCATGGGTCTGCAACGTGCCCCCACCCGAGGATCGAAAGACCGATTGCCCGCCTCTCCCCCCGCCGGCCTGCCACGCCGTTCGCGTCGCCGCGCGGGGCTGGCAGGCACATTAGCAATCGTCATTCGGTCAGGGTTCCGCGGTAGGCCCCAGCGTCGAGCAGCGACGCGATGCCCGCCTCCAATGCGGCGGCGTCGGACACCTGGACATCCACCAGCCACCCGGCCCCGTAGGGTTCGGAGTTGACCAGCTGCGGACTGCCCTCCAGATCGGTATTGACCGCGGACACTTTGCCCGACACCGGGGCGTACAGGTCCGACACCGACTTCGTCGACTCGACCTCGCCGAACGATTCACCCGCGGTCAGCTCGGTGCCGACCTCGGGCAGCTGGACAAAGACGACATCGCCCAGCGCCGACTGCGCGAAGTCGGTGATCCCGACCCGTACGGTGTCCTCACCGCTTCGGCGAACCCACTCGTGTTCGGCGGTGTAGTGCAGATCGGGCGGGATTTCGCTCACAGCTAGTCCTGTTCTGTTGCGGATTGCTCACTTGACGGGCTGAGCGTATTGGTGCGGTTTCGGTTGTCGCAAGGTGGTCACGTCCACTCGGTCGGCCTGCCGGACGGACATCCGCGCACCGACGCGCTTGATGCTGTCCTCGGCACCGCCCGGAATGTTCATCGCTGCGGCCAGGGTCGGTGGATCCCCAATAGCCAGAATCGAATACGGGGGCGACAGCGTCTTGGTGTCGATGGTCAGCGAGCCAGGCATACCCACCACCCAGGTATCGACACCTACCCGCACGGATTGGTGCCCATCGTTGATTTCGATCGCCTCGGCGCCGGCGGCGCGCAGTTCGTTGATCACGTCGAGCATCACCTCCGGCGAGACCCCGGGCCCGGGGTCTTCGATCGTGACGGTGACGCCCGGCCCGGTGGCGCCCACCGCGCCGGCCAAGATCGACAGCGCCGCCAGCTTGGCCTGCGCGGCCGCAATGGCGGCCTGGTCGTTGTTGCCGGACGCCTGCAGGGAATTCAGCGTGTTCTGCAGTTCGCTCACTTCGGAGTTGAGGGTGGCCTCCCGTTGCCGTAACGAATCCAACAGCACCAGGAGGTCTGCGGGGCGCGCCGTTTCCAGCGAATCCCCCGACTCGTTCTGGCGGACCTGCGTGACGATGGCGATGCCCAACAGCAGGCACAGCAGCGCCGCCAACGTCCCGAACGCCAGCCGGGACCGCCCGCCGCGGATCAGCCCCGACAGTCCGGTGCGCCGCACCGGCCCGATCTCGGGGCGGGCGCTGTCGGCCGGCAGTTCGTGGCGGCCGTGCTGCGCCGGGCTTGCTGCGTCACGGCTTTCGGCGGCGCCGTCGGGCGGGTCCTGGCTCATGCTCACTTCATCCCCCGTCACGCCCCGAACAGCCTGCGCCGCAGCGCGGCGGCGTTGCCGAAGATGCGGATTCCCAGCACCACGATGATCGCGGTGGACAACTGCGTGCCCACGCCCAGTTGGTCGCCGACGTAAACGATCAGGGCAGCCACGAAAACGTTGAACACGAACGAGATCACGAAGACTTTCGGGTCGAAGATCCGCTCCAGATAGGCGCGCAACCCGCCGAACACCGCGTCGAGCGCCGCGACCACGGCGATGGGCAGGTACGGCTGGACGACCTCGGGCACGGCGGGGTGAAAGACGAGGCCGAGCACGATTCCGATCGCCAGCGCCGCGATGCCGATCATGCTCGATCCCCCGTCGTTGACTCGCACAGGGGGAGAGGTCTGCCGAAGACTTTTCTCACTGTGGCCCAATCTGTTTGGCGAATTTGGTATCCCGGATCGATCCGGCGGGCAGCGTCAGCCCGTCCGCGGCGTCCACGGTGACCCCGACACCGTAGGAGACCTCAAGCAGCTGAAGGCGCTGTCGTCCGGAGCTCTGGTCGAAGACGTCTCGCATCGCGCGGGGCGGCCCCACCGCCAGGATCGTGTACGGGCTGCTGGTGGGAGTGTTGTCGACCAGGATCGCCCCGCCGGCTTGCCGAATGGTCACGTTGGGCCCGATGCGGACCCCGCCGACGGAGATCGCCTCGGCGCCGCTGGCCCACAGCGAGTTGACGACCAGCTGCAGGTCCCGGTCCAGGATGATTTGCCTGCTGCCGCTGACCCGCTGCTTGGAAACATCGGAAAGGTTCGGGCTGGCACCGGGATCGGTCACGGTCACCTTCAGGCCGGGACCGATGACCGCGCGGCTGGCCGCCGGCAGGCCGAGCGCGTCGAGACGCGCCAACAGCCGCTGCCCTTCGGCGTCGTCGGCCAGAGCGCGGCGCTGCACGTCGTCGACTCGTGCGGACAGCTCGCCGCGGCGCTGGGCGAGTTTGGTCGCGGTGTCCTCCGTCGAACGCACGTTGCCCAGCAGCAACTGCTGCGCGGAACGCACGCCGGGGGCAACCGAGCGGGCCTGCGCGACGGCGGCGGCGAAGACCGTGGCGATCAGCAGAGCCGCCAGCGCCTGCCAGAGCCAGCCGAAGGCGCGTGCGCGCCCGCCCGCGTCCGCGTCGCGACGCTTTTCCGCGGCCGCGGCGTAACCGGGATCCAGGTGTTCGGAGAGCAGGGCGCGCAGCAGGGAGGGCACCGGGATCAGCGTCGGCCGCGACGCCACGTGGGCGCTGCGCCCGGCGTTGGGGTCGTAGCCGCCCAGCAGGCGGTCGGGCTCAGCCATGCTCGACCGTCTTGGGCTCGGCGGGACGGCCTGCACCGTGTTTGAGCCGGGGTATCCGCCGGACGACCAACGTCATCTGCACCATGTAGAGCGCGAACGCCCACAGGTACGCATACATGCCCCAGATCAGGAACGCCCAGCCGCAGGCCCCGACTACCCGGCTCCACAGGGCGTCCCACGACCCCAACAAGACCAGCGGGAAACCGGACATCAGCGCGAACGTGGCGGCCTTCCCGATGTAGGTCACCGGCAGCGCGGACAGCCCGCGGCTCCACAGCACCGGCAGCGTCGCGGCCAGCAGCCCGTCGCGCACCAGCAGGACCGCGACGAACCACCACGGCACGATCCCGCTCACCGCCATGACGACCGGAACGCAGATCATGTAGAGGCGGTCGACCGCCGGGTCGAGCAGAACGCCGAGCCGCGAGGACTGGTCGAGCACCCGGGCGATCTTGCCGTCGGCCCAGTCGGACGCACCGCTGAACATCAAGATCCCTACCGCCCAACCGTTGGCGTGCGCGACCAGCAGGGCGTAGGCGAAAACGCCGATGAGCACCAGGCGAATGGCGCTCAGCGCGTTGGGCACCGTCAGCACCCGGTTGGGCGGAAGCGCCGGCTCCATAAGCCGTGACCTTAGCCCGGCGACCAAGCGGTCCGCAGCGCGGACCGCGGTGGGGGCACCCCCAGCCGCATGGCGGCGAGGGGGCGAGTTGAGCAATCCGCCGAGTCGAACGCCGAGGGCGCGGCCGGACGCGCGTTCGGCGTCCGAGGGCACCTAGCGGAAGACCCCCGGCAGGCTCAGCGTCGAAAGGGTGTCGTCGGACAGCGGGTTGTCGTTGACCATGTAGGTCCACGTCGAGGTGGGCCGGGCCAGCTTGGACAGGTCCAGGCCCTGTTCCTCTTCGAGGACGTTCGCCGTCTCGAACGTCTGCTGCGCCGCCTCGATCGCGTCCGCGGCCAGTGACGCGAACGCGTCGACGGCCAGCCGGTGGAACTCGTCGAGCGGGTTCTGCCGGCCCAGCGCCCGCAGGTGGATGCTTTCCCGAATGTCGGCCAGGTACGCCAGATGGTCGGCCCAGCCGCGGTCGAGGTGAAAGAGCATGATCTGCCGGCAGATCTTCTCCAGCCGATCTTCTTCGATGTCTTTGGACAGCTCCTTGTACCGCTTGGGCGCCAGGTCGGCGAGCTCCTCACGCGCGGTTGCGGTGCGCAGCAAGGTATTACGCCGATCGACGATGATGGCCCGCTGCTGGGCGATCAACTGGTTGTAGCGCCAGGTGTTGGCGTGCACGTCCAGCATCCGGCCCTCGGCGACGCGCTGGGCGTGGTCGAGCAGCCCGGCCGCCCTGGGGCTGACGATCCGGCCGTCCTCGTCGGTTTCCATGGGCAGCTTGTTGTGGTCCAGGTTGGCCGCCACCACGTCGTCTTCCCAACTCGAGAAGAACACCGACGAGCCGGGGTCGCCCTGGCGTCCGGCGCGCCCGCGCAGCTGGTTGTCCAGTCGCTCGGTGTGATGCCGTCCGGTGCCGACCACATGCAGCCCGCCGAGCTCGGCGACCCGGTCGTGGTCGGCTTCGTCGGAGCCACCCAGCCGAATGTCGGTGCCCCGCCCCGCCATTTGCGTCGACACGGTGACCACCCCGAACTTGCCGGCCTCGGCGATGACCTCCGCCTCCTCGGCATCGTTCTTCGCGTTGAGCACCACGGCGGGCACGCCGCGGCGCAGCAGCCGCTCGTGCAGTTCCTCGGATTCGGCCACGTCGCGGGTGCCGACTAGCACCGGCTGCCCGGTCTCGTGCACCTCGGCGATGTGCGCGACGATCGCGTCGTTCTTGGCGGCGGCGGTGATGTAGACGCGGTCGGATTCGTCCTCGCGAATGTTGGGCTCATTCGGCGGAATTGGGGACACGCCAAGCCTGTAGAACTGGCGCAGCTGCTCCCCGGCGGCCAGCGCGGTGCCGGTCATGCCGCACACGGTTTCGTAGCGGTTGATCAGCGCCTGCACTGTGATGGTGTCAAGCACCTCGCCCGTTTCGGTGGTCTCGATGCCCTCCTTCGCCTCGACGGCGGCCTGCAGGCCGTCCGGCCAGCGTTGCAGCTGCGCGATGCGCCCGCGCGCGGCGTTGATCAGGTGCACCGCGTCGTCCCGGACGATGTAGTGCACGTCGCGCTGCAACAGCACGTGCGCGTGCAGCGCGACGTTGACCTCGGTCAGGGTGGTGCCGACGTGCTCCTCGGAGTACAGGTCGATGCCGCCGAGCGCCTTCTCCACTTTGCGCGCGCCGACGTCGGTCAAGTGGACGTTGCGGCTGTCGGAGTCGGTGTCGTAGTCGGTCCCGGCTTCCAGCTCACCGACCAGCTTGATGATCTCCAGGCGCGGCGTCTCCCGGTGCGTGGTGCCGGCCAGCACCAGCGGCACCAGGGCCTCGTCGACCAGCACCGAGTCGGCCTCGTCGATCAGGGCCACGTCGGGGTTGGGTGACACCAGGTCGTCGACGTCGACCACGAGTTGATCGCGCAGCACGTCGAACCCGATCTCGTTGACCGAGGCGTACGTGACGTCGCAGCCGTAGGCGGCGCGGCGCTCCTCGCTCGTCGACTCGGCGGTGATCCAGCCGACCGTCAGCCCCATCGCCTCGATGAGCGGGCCCATCCACTCGGCATCGCGGCGGGCCAGGTAATCGTTGATGGTCACCACGTGCACGTGCCGCCCGGCCAGGGCGTAGCCGGCCGCCGCGATCGCCCCGGAGAGCGTTTTGCCTTCGCCGGTGGCCATTTCGATGACGTCGCCGGCGAGCATGCGCAGCGCACCCAGCAGCTGCACGTCGAACGGGCGGAGCGTGGTGGCCCGTTCGGCCGCCTCCCTGGCGATCGCCAGGAACTGCGGGATGTCATCGGATTCCGCGAGGTCGTCCAGCTGGAGCAGCCCCGCGGCCTTGCGCAGCTGCTCGTCGGTGAGGCCGGCCGCTTCATCGTTGTATTCGGACGAGTCGGTGACCTGGGAAAGGGAACGGTTGCGGTTCTTTTCGGTGCTGGCGCCGAGCAGTCGCCAAAATCGGCTGCTCAGGCGGCCGGGTTGCGCGCGGGTGGTCTTTGGCACAGGTCAACGGTACGCGAGCCGCAACCGGGCGCGAGCGTGCGTGTTTGCCCGCGACACGCCGGGCGGCGCCGTACATCTGTGCACGCTCGCGCTTTGCGTGAGCTCAGGCCGACGCGTCAGGCGAGGTTGGACCGGCGGGGATAGGCGACGTTGGGGTCGGTGAGGACATTGACGACGGCGGGCAGGCCGCTGGTGAAGGCGCGTTCCAGCGCAGGCCGCAACTCGGCGGGCGCGGACACCAGCTCACCGTGGCCGCCCAGGGCGCGCACCACCTCGTCGTAGCGGGTGCCCGGACGCAGCTCCGCCACCACGGAATAGCCGTACAACGCCTCCATGGGGTGCTTCTCCAGCCCCCAGATCCCGTTGTTGCCGATCACCGAGACGACGGGCACGTTGTGCCGGACCAGGGTGTCCCACTCCATGCCGCTGAAGCCGAAGGCGCCGTCGCCCTGCAGAAGGACGACTTGGCGGTCCGGCCGGGCCAGCTTGGCCGCCAGGGCGTAACCGGGACCCGAGCCGAGGCAGCCGAACGGGCCGCTGTCCAGCCAGCAGCCCGGTTGGTAGCTGTCGATCACCCGTCCGGCGTAGGACCCGAAGTCACCGGCGTCGATGACGACGATCGCGTCGCGGTCCAGCATCGGCGCCAGCTCCGCGTACACCCGCATCGGATGCAGCGGGATGCGGTCGTCGGCGAGCTCGGCCTTTTCCTTTCCGCGAGCGGCGATTTCGGCCGTCCGCAATTCGTCGACCCAGTCTTCGTAGTTGGTCCGACCACCGGCGGCCAGCGCGGCGAGTATCGACAACAGGTCGCCGTAGAGCTCGGCCTCAACCGGGCGGGGGTGTTTGCGCTCGGGTTCGGCACGGTCGGCCACGATCAGCCGGGTTTGTGGCCCGAACACGGCGCCGAAGCCGAGCCGGAAGTCCATAGGCACCCCGACGATCAGCGCAACATCGGCCTCGCCCAACGCTTTTCCCCGCACCCGCGAGAACGCCAACGGGTGATCGGCGGGCACCGCGCCGCGGGCCATCCCGTTCATCAGCACCGGGATTCGCAGTTCCTCGGCGAGGCGGAGCAGGGCCGCCTCCCCGTGTCCCCACCAGACATTGGTGCCCGCCATGATCACCGGACGCTTGGCCGCGGATAGCAGGCCGGCGGCCCGGCCGAGCGCGCCGCCGTCCAGGTCCCCGACGGCAGGCCCCGGCGGCAGGTCGGTGAGCGCGCCGGGGCGACCGTGATCCTCGGACATGGAAAACACGTGGTCCATGGGGAAGTCGACGAAGCTGACGCCCGACGGGGCGCCGACCGCCGCGCGCAACGCCTCGTCGACCAGCCGGCCGGCGTCCTCGGCCGACTGTGCCGTGGCGGCGAAGCGGGCCAGCGGCGCCACGAACGGCACGTGATCGATCTCCTGCAGCGAGCCCATACCCCACCGCTGCGCGGGCGCCCGGCCGCCCAGTACCACCAGGGGCGACTGGTTCTGCTGAGCCGCCGCCATCGCGCTCATCCCGTTGGTGACGCCGGGGCCTGCGGTGAGCGCGGCGACGCCGGGCACTCTCGTCACTTTCGACCACCCTTCGGCGGCGAACGCCGCGGTCTGCTCGTGACGGGTATCGATGAGCCGAATGCCCTCCTCGCGGCAGCCGTCGTAAACGGAAAACAGGTGGCCGCCGGACAACGTGAAGACGGTGTCGACACCGCTGGCCCGCAGACGCCGCGCGATGAGCCGGCCGGCGTGCAATGTTTGTGTGGGGATGGCGTCGGTGCTCATAACCGCAGCCTATCCAGATGCGTCGGGTACCTTCGCCGGAGGATTTGAAGTTCCAGGAGCGTCCACCAGCTCGACCCCGAGGAGACAGCGACATGGGCCCAAAACCGTTCAAGCCCTCGATCGATTGGTCGGCGGCGGCCGTGGATTCCTTGCGATGGGTCGCCGTAGCGTGGCTGATCGCCGCCGTCTGCCTCTTCGCCGTGCTGGTGCTGTTCAGGTATCTCACGCCGTGGGGCCGACAATTCTGGCGGATCACCCGCGGGTACTTCGTCGGGGCCCACAGCGTCCGCGTGTGGCTGATGCTCGGCGTGCTGTTGTTCTCGGTGCTGCTCTCGGTGCGGCTGATGGTGTTGCTCAGCTACCAGGGCAACGACTTGTACACGGCGGTGCAGAAGGCGGTACAGGGCCTTGCGGCCGACGACGCGGTCGTCAAACAATCCGGGATCCACGGGTTTTGGATGTCGATCGCGATCTTCAGCGTGCTGGCGGTCCTGTACGTCACCCGGTTCATGATCGACATCTATCTGACGCAGCGGTTCATCATCGCCTGGCGCATGTGGCTGACCGCCCATCTCACCGACGACTGGCTAGACGGCAGGGCCTATTACCGGGACCTGTTCATCGACCACACCATCGACAACCCCGACCAGCGCATCCAGCAGGACATCGACATCTTCACCGCGAACGCGGGTGGTACCCCGAACATCCCGTCGAACGGTACCGGAAGCACCTTGCTGTTCGGGGCCGTCAACGCGGTGGCCTCGGTGATCTCCTTCGCCGCGATCCTGTGGAACCTGTCCGGGAACCTGAACGTGTTGGGCGTCGAGTTCCCGCGTGCGATGTTCTGGACCGTCCTGGTCTACGTGCTCATCGCCACGCTGGTGGCGATCTGGCTGGGGCATCCGCTGATCTGGCTCAGCTTCAACAACGAGAAGCTCAACGCCGCGTTCCGCTATGCCCTGGTGCGATTGCGGGACGCCGCCGAGGCGGTGGGCTTCTACCGCGGCGAGCGCGTCGAGCGGGCGCAGTTGTGGCGGCGCTTCACCCCGATCATCGACAACTACCGCAAGTTCGTCCGCCGGACCATCATCTTCAACGGCTGGAACTGGTCGGTGTCGCAGGCGATCGTCCCGCTGCCGTGGGTGATTCAGGCTCCGCGGTTGTTCGCCGGCCGGATCGACTTCGGCGACGTGGGCCAGAGCGCGACGGCCTTCGGCAATATCCAGGACTCGCTGTCGTTCTTCCGCAATAACTACGACGCGTTCGCGGCCTTCCGGGCGTCGATCATCCGGTTGCACGGCCTGGTTGACGCCAACGAAAAGGGTCGCGCGCTGCCGACCATGCTGGTCAAGCCCAGCGAGGATACGGCCGTCGAGCTTCGCGACGTCGAGGTGCGCACGCCGGCCGGCGACCGATTGATCGATCCCCTCGATGTTCAACTGGCCGAGGGTGATTCGCTGGTGATCACCGGGCGCTCCGGTGCCGGCAAGACCACGCTGCTGCGCAGTCTGGCCGAGTTGTGGCCGTACGCTTCGGGGACCCTGTGCCGTCCGGACGGCGACAACGCGACGATGTTCCTGTCGCAGCTGCCGTACGTGCCGCTTGGCACCCTACGCACCGTCGTGTGCTACCCGAAGTCGCCGGATGACGTCTCCGATGACGAGCTGCGTGAGGTACTCACCAAAGTCGCGCTGGCTCCGCTAGTTGACCGGCTCGACGAAGAGCGGGACTGGGCCAAGGTGCTCTCCCCGGGCGAGCAGCAGCGTGTCGCCTTCGCCCGCATCCTGCTCACCAAGCCCAAGGCGGTCTTCCTCGACGAGGCCACCTCCGCGCTGGACGAGGGGCTGGAATTCGCGCTCTATCAACTGCTGCGGGCCGAACTGCCGGCCTGTGTGGTTGTCAGCGTCAGTCATCGGCCCACGGTCGAGCAGCACCACGAACAAGAGCTGCAATTGCTCGGCGGCGGCCCGTGGCGGCTGGGGCCGGTGGAGGAGAAGAAGGAGCCGGCGCGGGTGTAGCGCGCTTGGACGTCCCCTCGGGTCTTAACGCGCCTCTGCTTCCCCGGCCCGGCGGGCCGCGTGCGCTCCGGCGCGGCGCCCGAAGAAGGAGCCCTCCCCCAGCTGGGTGCCGCTGGCGTAGCCCTTGCCGTCCTGGGCGATGTTGGACGCGCACGCGCCGGCCGCATACAAGCCCGGCACGACCGTGCCGTCCTCACGCAGCACCTCGCCGTCCACGGACGTGGCCAGACCACCGATGGTGAAACCGGCATACATCGCCTTGCCCAGCGACATGTCGAATGCGCCCCATGGTCCTTTGTCTTGCGGCGCAAGGAATTCCGGTTGCTTGTGGAAGTCGGGGTCCTCGCCTTGCGCAGCATAGGCGTTGTAGTGCTCCAGCGTGGACACCAGATTGCCCTTCGGAATGCCAAGCGCGGCTTCCATTTCCGGGACGGTTTCCCATCCGTCGATCAGCGGGACCAGCGGCATCTTGGGGTGCTCCAGGTGCGCCTCATCAACGATCAAATACGCAGCGCTGTCCGGCTGATCCATGATGAACCCGGCCGTCCGGGAGTGGTAGGAGTCCTCGGCGACGAAGCGCTGGCCGAGCTTGTTCACGATGATCCCGGTCAACAGGATCGAAGGCGGGTATGGCGGGGCGGTGATGAAGATCTGATCCATGTGCTCGGTGGCACCGCCCGCCGATACGCCCATCCGGATGCCCAGGCCGTCGTCGTAGGTATTGCCCAGCACGAACGGCTTCTCGGCCAGCTTCGGCGTGTACTTGGCAACCATCTCCGGGTTCATCACGAATCCCCCGGCAGCGACGATCACCGACTTCGCCTTGATCGCACCCGTTTCGGTGAAGTGCTTCCACATGACACCGCTCACCGCGCCCGAGCCGTCCACGACGAGCTCGGTGGCGCCCGTCTCGTACCGGATCTGCACGCCTAGGCTGGCTGCGCGCTTCAGCAGCAGATCGATCACCATGCTGGCGCCCCCGGTGTCGCCGGGCACGGGCACCTTGTGGCCGCGCGGTGCCGGCACCGCCTGCTCCAGGAAGGGCCACACCTTTTCGTTACCGGTGAACATCAAGCCCTCGGTGTTGGGCTGGATGACCGCCTTGCCCGGGAAATAGCTGCGCTCGAACTGAAAACCCAAGTCTTCCAGCCAATTGAAATGCTCGACGCTGCCCTCGCAGTACGCCCGGATCTTGTCGTAGTCCGGCTGCCGGGACACGGCGACCAGGTACTTGTACATCTCCTCCGGCGAGTCGGGGTGACCCGTCGCCTGCTGAACCGCCGTTCCCCCGCCGAGATAAAAATGGCCCCCGGCAAGCGAAGTCGTGCCGCCCGCCGCGGCGGCCCGCTCCAGCACCAGCACGCGCACCCCGGCGGCCGCCGCGCTGACGGCGGCGCAACCGCCCGCGATGCCGAACCCGACCACCAGCACGTCGACGTCGTCGGACCATGACGTGACGTCGCCCGCGCTGACCGTTGCCGGAATCTCGGTGCTCATTGGCGCCACTCCTTCTCATCAGTGCCCGCGCGGCTCACCGCTGCTCCTGTTTGATGTAGTCGTAAAACGCCTTCATCTCGGGCGCTATATAGGCGATCTCCACAAACGGCACGGCCGCTTGCGGCGCTGACACATAGGCGAACTGGATGCCGCCGGGCATCACTCCTTGCTGCACAACCGGGGCCCCGAATTCCACGGCCTCGGCCAACGCCGCCTCGAATTGCTCCGAGCTTTCGGCCTCCATGCAGATGTGGTGCAGGCCCGGCCCGGATTCGCGCAGAAAGTCACTATAGATGTTCTCGCCGCGCACCGGTTGGATCAGTTCCAACTGCATGTCACCGAGATAGCTCAGTGAGATGCTGGCCACGAAATCGGCCGGCCGGTCACGGTAGCTGCAGGCGTCCGGAGCAAAGTGCACCTCGGGTATCCGCACCCATTTGCGCACGCCTAACAAGCCGGTGAGAGCGGTTTCGGTGGCATCGAGGTCGGTGGTAACCCACGCGATCTGCGTCGGCGATTGAACGGGAAGGGTCATCGTCTCGCAGGATAGTCCAGTGGCTCGGCCGCCAGAAAGGGCCGGGAAAACTTTGCCGTGGCGGGCCGCTCACGCCGGGGCAAAGCTGGGTGAACGTGTTCTAATTCCGGGCCGGGGCCGTCAATGCTGCCCCAGCACGTCCACCAGCAGCCGAAGCTGCGCGTCGAACACCGCCTCGGGGTCGGTCAGGGTGTCGGCGCCGTATTGCCCGAACACCTCGAGGCTGATGGCACCGAGCACCCCCGCCCACAGCAGGAAACACTTGGCGACGACCTCGTCGTCGCCGGGAAATCCGAACTCATGGCGAATTCGCTCGAAGTCCGACGACATCGGTTGGGGCGCAATGACATCTGTCAGCCTGATGTCTCCGGTGGCGATCCCGGCCGCGACGGCGTCGAAGAACGCCGCCACCACGCGGGTTCCCACGGTCACCGTGCGCTCCGGCGGTGCGTGATACCCGGGCACGGGGCTGCCGTACAGCAGGGCCCAGCGGGAGGGGTGCGCGACGGCCCACTGCCGTGTCGCCCTGGCGATGGCGATGACGTCGTCACTCCAGAGGTCCCCGACCGTCTCGCGCGCCCGGTCCACCGTGTCGGCCAGGTCCGCGTACGCGTCGACCAGCAGCAAGGTCAGCAACTCGTCGCGACTGGACACGTACCGGTACACGGCCGACGACACCATGCCGAGGTCCCGGGCGATCGCACGCACGGACAACCCGGCCGCGCCGCGCTCCACCAGCTGTTGGCGACCGAGCTCGATGATGCGGGCCTCGATCTGCTCCCGGGTTTCCTGGCGTTTGCCCACACGGTCAGTCTGGCACAAACGAGATCACCGCTCTTGCTTTCTGGCCGGAAGTGTGGCAATGTGCCCAACCTAGAGAGCACTGCTCTCGAAAGGTTGCGAGAGGGGAACCGACATGTCCACGCGCTACGAAGAGCCGAACGGGGCCGTGCGAGCCGCCAACGTGGTGATCCGCTGGCTCGCCGAGATGGGGGTCAGCATCGCCGGGACCCGCGCCTTGCGGGTCCGCGGGCGCAAAAGCGGAAAACCGCGGTCAGTGGTGATCAACCTGCTGACCGTCGACGGCGTGGAGTACCTGGTCTCACCCCGGGGCAACACCCAGTGGGCGCGCAACGTGAGGGCCGCGGGCGTCGTCGAGACGGGACCCCGCTGGCGCAGGAGGCGCTCCCGGGTCACCGAGGTGGCCGACGCGGCCAAACCGGAACTGCTGCGGCGCTATCTGGACCGCTGGTATTGGCAGGTCAAGGACTACGTCGCGGGACTGACCCCGGACAGCACCGACGAGCAGTTCCGCGCTGTCGCACCAACCATCCCGGTGTTCGCGCTCTCGGAGGCGGGCGCCACTTAGCGAGCGACCCGCGCCACCCCGAGATCCTCGCGGACTTCTTCGGAGGTCGCCCGCCATGACACCGCCGCCGGGAAGTCCCCCCAGACGCTGTTGAAGATTCCCACCAGCAGCCCGGGACCGGCGCTGGAAGGCAGGTACACCGGCCCGCCCGAATCTCCGTTGTGACTCTGTACACCGTGCGACATGGTGAACCAGCCGTTGTTCACGCTTTCCACCGTCCCGCAGGTTTCGCCGGTGCTCACGCCGAAGTGGCAGATCGCTTGTCCGGGGGCCAGCGCCGCCGCGGGATTCGAGATCAGTTGACGCCCGCCCGGCAGGACGTTGTTCGCCATGACGCCGTTGTCCAGCACGATCGCCTCGTAGTCGGTGATCAACTGGTCGGTGGCCACCGTCGTACCGCTGGGGGTGTTGTCCCGGAAGGCCGCCAGGCGGCCGATGACCGCGCCACCCCGGTCGGTGACGACCCCCTCGCCGCCCCGGCAGTGCCCCGCGGTGAACGCGATCTTGAGGCCGGGGTCGACGTAGCCCAGCGTGCAGACGCGGTTGCCCTGATGGATCTCCATGCCCGGATAGACCACGACGGGGTCAGCTTCAGCGGGCCCAGGCGGCAGCGATTGCGCGAGCGCGGCGACGGTGATCGACGCGGTGAATGCGCGCATTGCCAGGCGACGCACCATGAACTCCGATCCGTCGGGGCCAAATCTCGACCAATTTGAGATTACGGCGTGACTTTCGGTTACGCAGAAGTCTTCGCGCCGTCCGCGGCAGGCGTTACGTCGCGGTCGCGACAGGGACGGCCGCCCCGATCTGGTCCGCGGTGAGCGGCGCCCAACCGGGCGGGCCGAAAACGTAGCCCAGGCGATCACGCAGGCGGGTCGCCGACCGCCAGTCGCGGGCGATCGCGACGTATTCGCGGGTCTGCAGCTTCCAGATGTTGAACGTGTCGACCTGCTTGGTCAGGCCGTAGTGCGGCCGGAACAACTCGGCCTGGAAGCTGCCGAAAAGCCGGTCCCAGATGATGAGAATGCCGCCGTAGTTCTTGTCGAGGTAGATCTGGTCCATTCCGTGGTGCACTCGATGATGCGACGGGGTGTTGAGGATGAATTCGAAGGGCCGTGGCAGCTTGCCGATCCGCTCGGTGTGCACCCAAAACTGGTAGATCAGGCTGATCGAGAAGCTGAAGAACACCATCCAGGGCGGGATCCCCAACAGCGGCAGGGGCACCCACATCAGGATCTCGCCGCTGTTGTTCCACTTCTGGCGCAGCGCGGTGGCGAAGTTGAAGTATTGGCTGGAGTGATGGGCCTGGTGCGTCGCCCAGATCAGCCGGACCCGGTGCGCGATCCGGTGGTAGGCGTAATACAGCAGGTCGACGCCGACGAGCGCGATGACCCACGTGTACCACCGGCCCACCGAGAGGTGCCAGGGCGCCAGATAGGCATAGATCGCGGCGTAGCCGAACAGCGCCAGGGTCTTCCACGCGGCGGTGGTGCCCACCGAAACCAGTCCCATGGAGATGCTGGCCAGCGAGTCGCGGGTGAGGTACGCACCGGAGACCGGCCGCGCGTTTTCGGCGATGCTTTCCAGCTTGCGGGCCGCCGACCATTCCAGTGTCAACAGCAGCAAGAAGAAGGGAATGGCGAGCAGCACCGGGTCCCGCATCTGCGGGGGCAGCGCGGACACAAAACTTGAAAGCGAACTCACAGGGATAAGACTACGACGATCAGAGGGACAGCCGGGTCGCCTTGGTCCGGCATGCGGCCCACACTGTGCTGACGGGATCGACCGACGTGAGGTGGTGAGCAGTTGACCGCTGTGGTGGTGATCGGCTCGGGGTTTGCCGGATTGTGGGCGGCGCTCGGCGCCGCCCGCCGGCTCGACGAGCTCGCCATCCCGCCCGGCAGGGTCGATATCACCGTGTTGGCCGCCCGACCATTCCACGACATCCGGGTGCGCAACTACGAGGCCGACCTGAGCCCCTGCCGCATCCCGCTCGCCCACCTGCTGGACCCCGTCGGAGTGACGCACGTCACCGCCGAGGTGACCGCCATCGACAACGACTCGCGCACGGTCGCCACATCGGGTGGCGTGACGTACGACTACGACCGGCTGGTGCTGGCATCGGGCAGCCACGTACTCAAACCCGCCATACCGGGCCTGCGGGAGTTCGGCTTCGACGTCGACACCCATGACGGTGCCCTCGCGTTACAGGACCATCTGCGTCAGCTCGCTGACGGTTCGCCGACGGCCGCGGCGGGCACGGTCGTCGTGGTCGGGGCGGGGCTGACCGGTATCGAAGTGGCCTGCGAGTTACCGGACAGGTTGCGGCGGCTGTTCGCTGGTAGCAACGTCGCTCCCCGGGTGGTGCTGCTGGATCGCAGCCGCATCGGCTCCGATATGGGCGCCTCGGCGCGTCCGGTGATCGAGGAAGCGCTAACGGCCAACGACGTCGAGACGCGAGCGGGAGTGTCCATCGCCGCGGTCGGCGAGCGCGGCGTGTCGCTCACCTCGGGAGAGCACGTGGCGGCGGGCACGGTGGTGTGGTGCGCCGGTATGCGGGCCAGCTCGCTGACCGAGCAGCTGTCGGTGGCGCGCGATGCCCTGGGACGCGTGGCCGTCGATGACTATCTGCGGGTAATCGGGGTGCCCGCGGTCTTCGCCGCGGGCGACGTCGCCGCCGCCCGCATGGACGGCGACCACCTATCGGTGATGTCGTGCCAACACGGCCGCCCGATGGGCCGCTATGCCGGGTACAACGTCGTCAGCGACCTGTTCGGGGAGCCGCTGTTGGCCCTCCGAATCCCTTGGTATGTCACGGTTCTCGATCTGGGACCGGCCGGCGCGGTCTATACCGAAGGGTGGGACCGGGCAGTGGTGTCGACCGGCGCGCGGGCCAAGGACACGAAGCGGACGATCAACACCCGGCGGATCTACCCGCCGCTGACCGGTAACCGCGCTGACCTGCTGGCCGCCGCGGCACCGGAGCTGCAGTCGCGCCCCTAGCGACGCCCGTCCGATTGCACTTCGTCCCCGGCGTACCACTGCACCGCGCGGACTCCCGGTTGCAGGGATAGCTCCGCCACCAACCGCTCCAGCCGGGATGGAGCATCGCCATCCATGAGCAGGTGTGCGGTCAACGTGATCTCGTCGTCGCCGGCCTGACCGGTGTGGATTCCGCGCAGTGTGATGTCATTGCTGCTCGCGTGCTGGACGATCTGCGCGCGGGCATACTTCTCGTGTTTCGGGCGGGCGATCACCTGCACCAGGTAGGGCCGCAGACTTTCGTCTTCGTCGCCGGTGTTGTCGCGGTCGATGAGCCGGCCCAGCGGGCGCCCGAACACGTGGATCGCGATCACGGTACCGGTGCCGATCAACGCGAAGACCAGATGCCCGGACGCGGCCAGGACGCCGATCGCCGCAGAGCACCACAGGGTGGCGGCGGTGTTGAGGCCCCGGACGTTGACCCCTTCGCGCAGGATCACGCCGCCGCCGAGGAATCCGATGCCGGACACCACGTACGACGCGACCCGGGTAGGGCTGGTGTCCGCGGTGGCGGCGGCGTACAGGACGAACAACGTCGCGCCGCCGGCGACCAGCGCGTTGGTGCGCAGGCCGGCCCGGCGCGCCCGCCATTGCCGCTCCAGGCCGATGAGGGCACCACAGCCCACCCCGACGGCGAGCCGGAGTGCGAAATCGGCGACACTCAGCGTCTCCATCGGCACTCCTTCCCCCTCATTCGCGGCGCCCGCACGCGGCTGTAGCCGCAGCTAACCAGGCCCAGGTAAACAGTGGGTGGCCCCCGACGGAACCAGATGCGATGCGGCCACGTGCCCGAAACCTGTGGGCAACCGGCGGAGGTTGTGGCGGCGCCTGGTTAACTCTTGCTGAGTTGCTGGGGGCAGTAAAATTTCGCCGCGATCGCCAGAAACGACGTGGCGTGATCTGTAGTGAGCCCCGGGTTTTGACCTTTCAAATCGTTGACCATCTGGGGGCCGTACTCGCCGTTGCCCATTGCAGTGCACACCGCTTGGGCGAATTGGACCGCTGCCTCCGGCGTCTTGTAGGTGATGCCCGCGCTTCGCAGCGACGCGAGAAAGCTCGCCTCGTCGACGCCGCCCGCATCCGGCTCGCCGTACGCGGGCGCGGCGAATCCGATCACAGCCCAGACGCCGATCAGCGCCACCAGCAGCCTCATAGCTCGTGATTGTCTCATGGTGCGACGCTGGCTGCAGCGCTGGTCCATGGCTGAATCGTGTTACCCGTCAGCCTAACTCAGCGAGCCCGCTGATCCACGGGTCAGGCCTTGCTGAGTTGGTGCGGGCAGTAGTACTTCGCGGAAAGCATGGCGAAGTTGGAAGCCATCTCCATGTCCATTCCCGGGTTGTGCGTCTTCACGTCGTGGACCACCTCCAGGCCCGACTCACCGTTGTTCAGGCACGAACACACCGCCCGGCCCGCTCCAACTGCCGCGTCCGGACTGGCGAAGCTGAAGCCGGTCTGATGCAGTGCGGCGAGGAAGGCCCCGTCGTCACCGTCCGGAACAGGTGGAGGATCGGCGTATGCCGGTGCGGCCAGGCCGATCACGATGGGAACACCTAGTAGCGCTAGTAGCCGTTTCATCACTTACCTTCTCTCATTCCGACGTGAAAATGACGACACATGTTGGTTGCCGGGCGTTTTCGCGGCTGACGGAGCTCGACGCTGGACACCGTTGTCTCCTAACCCAACTGAGCATCCGCGGGCAAGACTTTCGACTTGTCGCCCTTTTTCAGATGCACCGCGTGAATGCCGGGTTTCTTCGCCAGCTGCTCGAGCAGGGCGTCGAGACCTTCCTGGTCGACGTTGTGGTGCTGCACGGTTTCGGGCTTCTCCGATATCTGTGCGACCAGACGCTTCAGTTGTTCGGGCGATTGCTTGTCTTTGAGGTCCTTGATCGGCTTCATCCGGTTGCGCACGCCGGCACCGACCACGGTGGGCCCCCCGGAGCCGAGGGCGCTGCCCAGCATCCCCGCCATCCCCACCGAACTGAACAGACTGCCCTCTCCCAGGGCGGCCGCCGGCACGGCCTCGGGCCCGGCGGCTGACAGCGCGGCGGCCACCGTCCGGATGGCCGGGGTGGCCGAGGCCCAGCTGGGCGGAACGGTCAGCTGTCCGACCAATGTGCCACGGGCGAAACCGGCCGTCGGGCTGATCGCGCTGTACAGCGTGCCGCGGCCGAAGCCCAACGCGCCAAGCCCTGCACCCAGCGCGTCCTTCGGCAGCGCGCCGTAGGAGATGGGCGGTGTGAATTTCAGCCACTGTGACAAGGGGAAGTTCACGAGCAGCCCGATGTCGTTGTACTGCGTGGTGAGACCAATCGGAACCTTGACCGCGTTGTACATCGCGGTGATGAGTGGGGTGCCGCCCGGAGTGGTACCGAAACCCTTCAAAAAACTATTGACGGCCGAGTTGTATTGGGTGGCGAGCTGTGAAAGCCACGCCAATATCGGGTTGCCCGCAGTCGCAGACGTAGTCAGCGAGCTGGCTGCCGCGGTGACCGTTGACCCCGCATTGCCGGCCGACGTGCCCGCGGCTTGGGTCATCGCGGCCGCCTGCATCGTCGTACCCCCAGCGTTCGTAGTCGGGGACGGCTCCGCGAACGGCGTAAACCTCGAGGCCGCCTCCGACGAGCTCGCGTAGGTGTCCATCGCCACGGCGTCCTGGGCCCACATTTCGCTGTACTGCGCCTCGGTGGCCGCGATCGCGGCGGTGTTCTGCCCGAACATGTTGGTCGCCATGAGCTGCGCCAACAGGGCGCGGTTCTCCGCAATCACCGGCGGCGGCACATGGGCGGCGAACGCCGCTTCATACGCGGCTGCCGCCGCGTTGGCCTGAGTCGCGGCTTCCTGGGCCTGGGTGGCGGTTTGCTGCATCCAGGTCACATAGGGTGCGGCTGCCGAGGCCATGGCAACGGATGAGGGACCCACCCATGGCCCAGTGGTCAGACTCGAGACCACCGACGAATAGGCCGAAGCCGCAGACTGCAACTCCGCGGCCAGGTTCTCCCAGGCGGTCGCGGCGGCCACCAACGACTCCGGTCCCGGGCCGGCGTACATCCGGCCCGAGTTGAACTCCGGCGGAAAGGCTCCGTAAAACATCTGTGCGACCCCTTACCTGGTGGCGGGCGGTTGGGTGGACGGTGCTGGGCTGCCGTGCAGTGTGTCCATCGCGATCACTCCTCGATGCACGGGATCACGATGATGGTGGCGGCGGCCGGGTCGGCCTCGATGACGGCACCGCCCAACGAGCTGGCCGCCGCGGCGGCACTGCCGCCCATGGGGCGGGTCGCGCTGGCGGCGACGGCCCGCCCCAGCAGACTGGACAGACCCATTTGGCTGAAGACGCCCTCTTCGCCGGCCAGCGCCGCGGGCGCGGCGGCCATGTTGGCGGGCATCACCTGGGCGAGGGTCCGGACTGTCGGCGCGGCCTCCGTCCAACCCTGTGGTACCGACATACTGCCGACCAGGGACGCTTTCCCCATGGACCCCGATACCGGCCCGACCGCCGAGCTCAGCATGGGCCTCACGGCACTCGGCCCACTGGTCAGCGGTGCAAGTGCCCCGGAGATCGCCTTCGGGCCGGCGAGGTATGCCTGGACGCCTTGTCCATTCTGGGCCCACGCGTATGTTTGCCCGAACGACAGGAACGGGCCACCGGGAATCGTGCTCCACGACTGTGGCGAGTAGGGCCCAGTCAGCACGGACCAGATGTTGTTCCAATAGTCCAGGTTCTGTCCGATCCCGGTCGTGAGAGTCGTCCCCGACGTCCCGGCGGTGGCCGTGTTCACGGTCTGCAACGCCGGCTGCATCGTGGTGCTCAGCTGAGACAGGTGCGAAACGGTGTTGGAGCTGGACTGCGCGGTGGACTGGGTCATGGCCGCGGCTTGCATCGCGGTGCTGTCGTTGTTCGTGGTCTGCGGCGGCTCGGCGAACGGCGTCAGTTGCGATGCGGTCGCCGACGACGCCGCGTAGCCGTACATGGCGGCGGCATCCTGCGCCCACATCTCCATGTACTGGGCCTCGGTGGCGGCGATCGCCGGGGTGTTCTGGCCCAGGATGTTGGTGGCGATCAGCGTCGCCAGCAGGGCACGGTTGGCTGCGATCACCGGTGGCGGCACCGTGGCCGCGAAGGCCGCCTCATAGGCGCCCGCGGCCAGCTTGGCCTGAGCACCGGCCGCTTCGGCCTGAGCGCCGGTGGCGTTGATCCACGCCACGTACGGTGCCGCGGCGGCGGCCATTGCTATGGACGACGGGCCGGTCCACGGCCCCGTCGCCAGCGTCTCGATGGTTGAGTTGTACGACGCGCCGGTGGCCTGCAACTCCGCGGCCAACTCGTCCCACGCCGCGGCAGCGGTCAGCAGTGGACCCGAACCCGCACCGACATACATCCGTCCCGAGTTGATCTCCGGCGGAAGCGCTCCGAAATCCAGCATCTACTACCTCCCGTCCCTCAAGTGGCCGCCATGGTAGGCGCGGGTTTGCTGCCTCGGCCGCACCCGCGCCACAGTTCTAATGAAACCCATCAAATCCGCTATTGAAGCCGGGCTTATTTCCCATATTTCAGACAGCAGACCATTCTCTCCCTAGCTAAAACCCCCGCCGCGGATTAGCGATGGCCAATCTCTCCAGTCGCTCCACGAATATATGGTCATCATCGTGATCGTAACGTATTCTGTCGGCGTTCCGGACAGGTAACGGAATGTAAAAAGTAAATGTCACAGTGCCGTTGGATACTGTGAGAACTTTGTGCATTCAGCTATCCCTGTGATATTGCGTACATCGAGATTACGCACGCTACAGGCGAGGCTTGGCAACGATCGAGCGTAAATTGGCAGCCCATGCTTTAGGGAATAGTTAATTCACCGGATCGACCGTAATCACCGATCTCGCTATTTGCGTGAAATTATGTGTTGAATACGGTTAGCCGGAGCCAGGGACCTCCTATTATTAATAATGCAACGCAGCACAATTCCCCTGTGCGGCGATGTCGCAACACATTTTTCTATTCAAGACCCGCTCGCTCAGAGCGAGCGGGTCAGCCTGAAAACAATTACCTCGATCTCGGACCCCATTACGCCCAGCTGGACCCAACGGCGCTGTCGGTGCTGGCCATGTTGCTGCCGGCGCTCTGCACCTTCTGCCCGTGGGCGTTGGCCTGCTCGTAGATCACCTGGAAGTTGCGACCCAACTGGGTGATGAACTCCTGGCAGGCCACCGAACCCGCACCGCCCCAGAAGTCACCGGCAGCAAGCACATCACGAACGATGGCCTGATGCTCGGCCTCCAAAGATGCCGCTTGGGCGCGAATGGTGGCGCCGTGCGCGTCGACGTCACCGAACTGATAGTCAATTGCCATGCCATTCCCTACTGTTCATCAACCAGAAGGGTAAACGGGCTACTCTGCCGCGCCGCTGATTAGCTGCTGACAGTTTCCTGGGAGGCAAGTCTCCACTGGTCATCGATAGTTTTACCGGAGCGCTGGCGCCGCTGCGGCGGGGGTAAAGATGTTGCCGAGCCTCTGATTTTTCTCAAAAGCGATTTGTAAAAACCTCTGCGCCCACGTGCGCCGGCGGCGGGCGGGCGCGCCGCGGACGAGCGAGGGAAGCCGCATGCGGCATCGCACGACACCCGCGTCGTACCGTCGACGCGGTTCCCAGCGGGGCCGGCGGTGCGTTCGCCGCGAGCGTTTGAGGTGGACCCGAAGGGCGTGGAGCCAAACGTCGATCCCAGTGGGCTGGACCGCGGCGAGGGGCCCTTCAGGTTGGCGGCAACCACCGTGAATCGATGACAGCTCGCGGCCCCATGCCCGCCGCCAGGGCATCAGCGAGACGGCCGGCGCCCGGTTGACCGCCTTCGGCGCCACGCGCCCCGCTGAAGCGCGAAAATCCCCCGGCGCGATCAGCCCCGCGACCTACGTCGTCTTGTTCTCGGCGACTGCCGCGCTGAGGCCCTCGGCGAGGTCCTCTTGGGTCAACTCCTTGAACCGCAGGAGCTGACGCTCGCTGAACTCCGTGACGTCGCTGGCCAACACCGCATCCAGGTCCTCGTCGTCCAGACGGAAACTGCGGTGATCGCGAGCCTTCTCCACCACGTTGCGCACGAAGCCGGCATTGCCGAGCGTATCGATTCCGCGGATCAGGTCCCCGTCTTCGGAGTAGCTCTCGTCGAGATAAAACCTGGTGTACGAGGGCAATAGCGATTGGGCCGCTTCCTCGGTGATCACGTCCTCGTTCTCCTGGCCCATCAGCCTGGTCAACGCGACCAGCTCGTCGGGCGTATAGCTGAAAAACTCGATGACGGTCGAAAACCGCCGCCGCAGGCCCTGATTCACGTCGAGCATCTTCTCCATCGCCTTGGCGTAACCGGCGCCGAAGACCACGAGCTCGTCGCGATGGTTCTCCATGTACAGCAGCAACGTGTTGATGATCGCGTTGCCGTAGGGGTCGCCTTGCTGGTAGCCCTTCTCGTGCAACGTGTGCATCTCGTCGAAGAAGACCGCCCCGCCCAGAGCTTCCTCGAGCATCTCCTCGGTGTTCTTCTCCGCGTCGGCCATGTAGCGGCCTAACAGCTTGGTGCGGCTGGTTTCCACCACCACCGGCTTGCGCAGCACCGTCAAGCCGCACAACTGCTTGGCAAAGGCGCGCGCCACCGACGTCTTACCGGTCCCGGGCGGGCCCAACAGGAGGGTGTGGCGCGACGTCACAGGGACGGGAAGGCCCATCTTGGCGCGCGCCAGGTTCACCTTCGTCGTCGCCTTGATGAGCTTGATCTCCCGCTTGGCGCGTTCCATGCCCAGCATGGCGTTCAACTCCGCGTCACCCTCGGCCAGGTACCTCGCCGCCTCCTCGGCGTGGCGGGCGGCCTCGGTCTCGGCGCGGGTGGGTGCGCTGTCCGGGTCCCACGGATTCGTCCGCGCCTCAATGGTTTCCGGGTCGGTCAGGATGAGCCGATAGCTCGGATTGTCCAGCGCTTCACGGGCCGGGCTGAACTTCGGATCCCGCGAATACACCCGGCGCAGCAGTTCGACTGCCTCTTCCTCGCGGCCCAGGTGTCGCAAGCACATGCCCTGGGTGTAGAGGGCGATATTGGCCGCGCCCGGCACCCGGTCACCTTCGATGGCGTCCTGGCCGCGCCGCAGTGCCTCTTCGAAGACTCCGAGCGACGCCAGCGCCGTGGTTGCCATCGCGGCACCGGCGGCCTTCAGTTCGGGCTGTCGCCAGGTCTTGCCCTCCGGGAACTGGTTGAGCACATCCGGCCACCGTGCAGTGCGGAAATACAGCACGCCCCGCACATAGTCGACCAGCTCCTGCTCGAAGGGTTGGCGCGGCTCGATCCCGTCGAGCAGCTCCGAGGCCTCCTCGTAGCGTTTGGCCTCGGCCAGAACCGCCGCGTAGGCACACGCCAGTGACTCGACGCTGGTGACGGCCAGCTGCAGGAACAACCCGTCGGAGACCTGGGGGCGGAAGTCCAGATCGGTGACCCCGAGCCGGCGGGTCTCCCACCCGAACGTCCGGACCGATCCCCACGCACCGGCGAGGACCTCGAGGCTCCGCTCCCCCGCCAGCAACCGCGCCAACCAGGCGTCGCACATGCCGGGGTCCAGGTTGCTGGCCGTGGTGAACATCTGCGACGCAACCTGCGGGTTGTGACTCGGCTGCAGCCCGTTGACCGATATCCCCGATGCCAACAGACCGGCGACCATCGCATTGCGGGCGCCCTCGGCGGTCGATTGCGGCCGCGTCATTGCGCTACAGGCACGCCCGCCGGGCTCCCTTGCAGCTGACCCACCGACAGCGTGAGCTCGTCGTCGTGGTGCACGGCGCGGCTCGGCACGACGAGCGAGGCGTGGGTCGCCGGGGCGGGCAAGCTGGCGCGGACCGCGGCCAACTGCCGTCCGGTGAGGCGGTTCAGGCCGGCAGATATGGCACGGGGCAGCCGTTTCTCGGTGTGGTAACGCACCCAGGCCGACACCTCCGGCCGGCCCGCGCGAGCGGTGAGCCGGACCGTCAGCACGGTGGCGACGGTGTCGGCTTGCCACAGCTCGTCGACCGTGTCGGTGGTGATGTCGGAGGGCGTCACCCAGAAGCTGGTGGTGAAGCCGTTGAAGTGCTTGAGGTGACGCCAGCCGGGCCGGCTCCAGGTCGGTTCCAGGTCGGCCAGCACCGCGCGGTCCACCTCGGTGATCTCCTCGGCGGTCAATGGCTTTGCGGCACAGCTGAGTCCGTCGAGATCCTGGGCCAGCCGGTCGGTGGCCGCCACCAACGTCGAAGCCAGCGAATCGCGGACCGCCACCGCGGCGATGTTGCGCTGCGGGTTCATCCGCAACACCAGCCAGCTGCGGCGAACGTAGGCGGTGGGCTCATCGTTCGCCGCCTTCGACTCCTCGGCGGAGCTGCCGCCACGGCGCACCTTAACCGACACGATGTCGATGTTATCGAGGTGAATATCGAACTGCCGCAAGCCATCTGCCACCGCCCGCACCAGTAAGGTGGGCGGCGACGTCCGGTGCCGGTGCCGCGACGACGGGTCGTCGTCGCCCCCGTTCACCGCGATGACCGTGACCAGCTGCCCCTCGTACTCACGCACGCCAACCTTGTCGCGCCCGAATCGGCGCTGGTAATTGAGCGCCGGTGTGCAGCCGGCGCCCAGCGCGGTGCCCGGATCGGCGGACCAATCCCACAGCCACGTGGCCAATCCCGAGGTCAGCGTGATGCCGTGATAGGTGATCAGCGAGCACAGGGCGATCAACGCCGCGAGGCCGACACCCACCCAGAACGCGATGCGATGGGTGCCCTGCCAGGACTCCGGGCAGTGGCTGGCCACCACCAAGATGGTGACGTCGACCAGGAACACCGCCGTGACCCGTGGCCACGACAAAGACAGGCCGAGCCTGCGCTGAGCTTTCATGACTGTTGTTGCTCCGCCCTTATTGCTGCTTCCGCGATCGCTTCATCAGCATCGCCGTACCGAACACGCCCCCGCCGAGCAGTAACGCCCCGAGCAAGCCTCCGCCGGCCACCCACACTGGCACCATATCCCGGCGCGGGGCGGGCTTCGGAATGTCCAGCGGCGCCGAAAGCTGCTGCGGCGGCTTCAATGGCCCTTCGGGGACGTCCCACGTCAGTGCCGCCACCGGGTCGACGATGCCGTGGCCGACCTGGTTGTCCACGCCGCGCGCCGGCGCGCGCGCGGTCCGGGTCAACCGGTTGATGACCTGGTACGCCGACAGCTGGGGGAACTTGGCGCGGACCAGCGCGGCGATGCCGGACACGATCGCGGCCGAGAAGCTGGTGCCGGACGGAACCAGCAGCGTGTTGTCGGGTCCGTCAATCGCGTTGATGACGCCGTCGTCCCGCGGGGACAGCCCGACGACGTCGGTGCCGGGCGCGGCGATGCCCACCCACGGACCGGCCACGCTGGTCGATGCCTGACCCTGGTTGCCCTGGCTCAACGGCCGGCCATCTTCGTCGACCGCGCCCACCGTCAGGACGTAGTCGCTGAACCAGGACGGCGTCACGACGGTGGTGACCGAGCTCCAGTTGCGAGGATCGTTGGGCTGCAACGGATCATGCGGCGGGTTCTGCTTGCAGTCCTTCTTGCTGGTGTCACCGGCCGCGGCCACGATGACGGCGTTCTTGTCGACCGCCGCGTAGCGCACCGCCGCACCCAGGGCCCGCTGGTCGATGATGTTGCGCGCGCTCATGCAGGTCACATCCGAGATGTTGATGACCTGCGCGCCCATGTTGGCGGCGTGCACGATCGCCCGCGCCATGGTCTGGACGCCGTCGATCTTCGCCCGCGTCTGCGGGTCTTCGTCACCGGTGTAGGCGTCCTTTAGGCCGAAGGCCTGGCTGGACTGGCGGATGGCGATGATGTCCACGTCCGGCGCGACACCGCTGAACGCGTCGGGGCCGGTCGAGGGCGCCGGTGGCGGAGGTGGCGGCGGGTCAAGCGGGCGCGGGTTGTCGACGCCGACCACGTGGCTCCCACCGGAGTAGCTGGGTATCGTCACCGTGCCGCCGCCGTGGTTGCTCGCCGGGGCTTGCCCACTCTGCGGCGGTCCCGGAGGCGGCCCCGCAGGTTGCTGTGCTGGTGGCGGCGCGGGTGCCGGCGGCAGCCCGAACGGTCCCGGAGGCGGCGGCTCCTCGGTCGGGGGAACCATCGTCACGGTCTGCGGCAGGGGCGACAAGGTCACCGTCTGGGGCGGCGGCGCTTTCGGTGGCGGTTCGGTGGTGGGGATGGTGACCGGCCGGCGCGGCGCCGCCGGCGGGGCCGCGACACCGCTGGCCGGAGCGGCGCCGATCATCGAGGCCACCAGAGTCCCGTGCGCATCGCAGTCCGACAATCCGTCGCCGCCCATGACGTAATCCCCGCCGGGGATCAGGTGCGGAAACCTGGGATGCGGACTCACCCCGGTGTCGATGACGGCCACCTTCACGCCGGCACCACGGCCGAATTGCCATGCCTCCTGCAGGTTCAGCATGTCCATGTACTTCGGCTGCAGCCGGAAATCCGTGCCGGGCAGCACACCGACCTCGGTGCAGTACGAATTCTGCTTCATCGGCGCCGGCGGCCCGGGCGGACCGTCAGGCGGCACCGCACCCGGATCGATCGTCGGCGGCGAGATCGCGTAAGCGGGCGGTAAGCCGGCCAATGCCCCTGAGGCGAGCAAGACTGCGGCGAGGGCCGCAGCGGACGCGCGCCCTCGCCACACCGTGCTACTACCGGTAGCGGATTGCTGCATAGACATTCATCAACCACAATGCCAGCGGGAAAATTGGCATCAGGCAGAGGTATTCGATCCATTCCACGAACTTGCGGAACAGCGGGCTGTAGATGGTGTTGGGCACCACGGCCGCGGACGTGAGGCCGGCCGCGGGCAGCAGAACCAGTATCGCCGCGCTGATCGACACGGCCAGGGGCGACTGCAACACGAGCGCGTACCGCGCCACCACCGCACCGACGATCAGGACGGCGGTCACGGCCAGGGTGATCGCCTGCCAGCGGTCGACGTAGGAGCGTCCGCGCAGCATCAGGAACCCGGCGCTGAAGCCGGCCAGCAATAGCGGCAGCCAGCGTTGGCCGGTGTGCGGATCCGACAACCCCGCCAGCGAGACGACCATCAGCACGCCAAGCCCGATCAACAGGCCCGTCAAGAATGAGCGTGCGCGTTCGGCCTGTACCAGGACATCACGAACGGACGCTGGGCCCTCGAGGACCGGCGGACCACCGTCCGAGCGGACCACAGTGGTGGGGAGGTCGGGCCGCGCCTCGAACACCCACCGGCTGGTCGCCGAGGGGAACACGGGCAGACGGATGCCGGCCAACCGGCGCGAGAGCGCCGGCGCGGTGTGATAGATCAGCACGCACACCAGGACGACGCTGGTCAGCAGCGTCACGGCGCTGGTCATCGCGACCATTCGCGCCAGGGCCGCGAGGGCCGTGACCATGCTGACGGTGATGAGCGCGGTGTAGAGGCCCAGCCGACGCCCGGTGAAACGCACGGCCAGCATCGCGGCGATGGTGAGCACGCCGAAGCCCAGCACAGCGTGTGGGGACCCCAGTCCCCCGGGCGGCGCGGCGGCCGCGGCCACCGTCAGGGGCGCCAGCCCGCTCAGCAGCATGATGTCGGCGATGCGGCGATCCTGGTCCGTGCGCGCCCGCATCAGCAGCATCAACGCAACGCCCAGCACCACCACGGCGATCACCGCGGAGTACGCCGTCGGCAGCCAGGAGTTGTGGTGCCACCGGTACCAGAGCAGCAAGCCTGAGGCGGCGGTCACCCCGCCGGCCACCATCGACGCGCCGACCTGTACGGCGACGACCGGGTCGATCGCGGCGAAGCGCTTGCTGAGGTTGGCCGCGACCGCGGTCGAGATGTGCTCGATGACCTGCGAACGATGCTCAGTGTCCTGGATGAACCGGATCCACAGCCGGTCGCCGTCGTAGACGTCCTGTTCGGTCAGCGACTGGGTGGCCCGCAACGGGGTGCCGTCGACCAGGCAGAGCGCCCACCTGCCGCGACCCGTGGCTTCCAGCGGGGTCTCGCCGAGTTCCCTGAGCCGGCTGTTCACCACCTTCAGCAGCGGCTCGGTCATCACCGAGACGGGGGCGTTGGCGTCCAGCAGGACGCCGATCTGTACGCCCGCCCCGGCCATAACGCCGACCACGACCGCCCGAGGCTGTGAAATACCTTCAACGTCAGGCTGTAGCGCTTCAACTACCGCAGTCATCGCTTTGAACCCCTTACCGTCGTGAATGTGTGACCCCGTGCCGCCAGCCGGGCGGGAGACTGCGCCTGCCTACTTTCCGGGGCGCTGCATCCCCTGGGAAAGTTGAGCGCGACTATTCCGAATTCCATCTCGCCCGCCTCGTGATTAAAACTTTGGTGACCGTGCTTTGAGATTTGCTGAATCTCTTAGAGAAGTATGCCGTGCTCGCAGCTCAACCGCATGTTGAGTGCAAAGGCATTGGTGAAGTTTATGTTTCGTAATCTCAGACCCTGCTGTGGGTTTTCCACTCGCCGTATGGGAGCGTGTCCAGTACGGTCTTGACGCCCACCTGCACCAACTGCGGGGTCGCTGGGCAGATGGCCAGCCAGGCCTCCCCCGATCCGGCCGTCCGCGCCTGTTGGTACAGCGCGATGCGGCCACCGGACCCGTCTTTGAGCGACAGCACCGAGGCGCTCGGCCCCTTGGCGTCGTCCCGGTACTGACGCGCGTACACCGCGCATTCGGCCGCCGGATCCGAGAGGGCCTGGCCCAGCGCGGCCACCGTTGCGGCGCTGATGCCCATCCGGCGCAGGTCACCGCCTGAAAATACGTTGAAGCCCGATTCCTGCCACGACTTCGTCGCTTCCAGCATCTCTTCCAGCGGGACGTTGACCGCATTGATCGCCGCGGGCTCGGCGTGATGTATCGACTCCAGCGCGTCCAGAACCAGGGACGCGATCGAAGCGCTGTCGGCGATGGCGACGTCGTCGACGGTGATGTCGCCGCCCACCCGCACCGCCGAGACCCAGTGCTGGCCGCGGCGGGCGAGCACCACCCGGAATTCGTTGTCCGGGATGTCGCGTGACCCGGGTGGCTGATTCTCGTCGTCGACCACGCCGTAGAGCAGCTTGCCCCGGGACAGCAGGGCGATGACCTCGAGGTCGGGCGCGGCCAGCACCCTCATCCGAGCGGCCACATGTTCATTCACCTGGTCGTTTTCGACGATGCCCTGCTCGCGCATCACCGCCATGCCGGGATGCTCGTTGAGCCAGTCGCTCGAGTCGGTGGAAACATATGGCCGGCACCGCAACTCCGGGGCGACGTGCCGAATGTCCAGGAGGGCCTGGAGCATCCAAAAACCGTCGACGTTAACGGTGATGTCGGTGCGGGCGGTCTGTTGGTCCATCACTACCTCAAGGGTTCAAAGTGCACGGTAACCGCAGGACGCGGCAGCACACCGACGGGTGGTGTGCTGCCGCGCCTGAAGTCGGGGCTAGGCCCAGCTGGACCCAACGGCGCTGTCGGTGCTGGCCATGTTGTTGCCGGCGCTCTGCACCTTCTGACCGTGGGCGTTGGCCTGCTCGTAGATCACCTGGAAGTTGCGACCCAACTGGGTGATGAACTCCTGGCAGGCCACCGAACCGGCACCGCCCCAGAAGTCACCCGCAGCAAGCACATCGCGAATGATGGCCTGGTGCTCAGCCTCCAAAGACGCGGCCTGGGCGCGGATCAAGGCACCGTGGGCGTCGACATCGCCGAACTGGTAATTGATTGTCATAACGGTCTCCTAATGTCTGAAATGGTACGCAGCCGCGGTTTTTAGCGCTAGCTGCTCAGGATTTGCTGCGAGGCCTGCTCTTGCTGCTCATAGTTGTTGGCGTCGCGGATCAGTCCGTCGCGCACTCCGTGGAGCATGTTGACGATGTTGCGGAAGGCCTGGTTGACCTGACCCATCGTGTCGTACGAGGTGGCCTGCGCCTGACCGCTCCAGCCGGAGCCGGCGATGTTCATCGAGGACGCCCACATCTTGCGGGCCTCGTCCTCGACCGTCTGGGCGTGCACCTCGAAGCGGCCCGCCATCGCCCGCATTTCGTGCGGGTCAGTCATAAAACGTGTTGCCATTTTGGCTGTCTCCTTAATACGTGATTACTCAAATACCTGGTGTGGTTACGACGAGGGCCGGACCGGTTACGCGCTGGCGAACCGCCGAGCCGAATGCAAAAGGATGATCCCCCCTTCCCGTCACCCGGCGGCCACCGGTCGCTGTAACGGTGAGACGGACGTCAAACCCGAACCCCGGCGTTTGAGTTGTCCGGCCGTCAGCCCCGAGATCATCGATAGGTTGGCGGTCTGGTGGGAGCTCACGCCGACGACGTCCTGTCCCAAACGATCCGCCAATCCGATCAGCCCGCAGCAGCTGCGTTAGCGGCTTCGGTCGCAGCGTACGAGCCCGAACTCATCGACAGAGTGTTCACGAATGCCTCGTGAATGGCTGCCGCCTGGGCGCTAACCGCCTGGTACATCTGCGCGTGCGCTGCAAACTGCGCCGCCGTCAGCGCCGACACCTCGTCGGCGGCAGCGGGCACAACCCCGGTCGTAGGGGCCGCAGCAGCCGCGTTCTGAGCGCTCAGCGTCGAGCCAATGGCCTGCAAGTTTCCGGCCGCCGCAGCCAACGCCTCCGGCTGTGTGGTCACGAACGACATACTTGGTTCCCTCCTAGTTCAATCCCCGACCCTGCAGAGAGTAGATGACGGCGACCCTTGAAGCCCTTTCGGAAGCCGCCTGTTTGCAACTGTTCACTTGACGGTAGGACGAATTCACTTTTGGTAACGCCACAGTAACAGCGTCTGGCCCGGATTATCTCGCTCCACCGCGATCACAGCAAACCCCTGACCGCCCGACTAGGAAAAGTTGCTGGTACGCGTGTCCCAGAGTCCTGCAGAACGGGGCACCGCGACAAAAATGTTGTTTTCGGTTATTTCCTTCCCCTCCCCGCGCGGGGTCACGACCTCCCGAGTGTCGCTGATCTGAAGGCCTTCCTCAAGGTGCTTTGGGCCCCTTCAGCCGGGGTATTTCGGCCCTATTTAGCCGGAACAGAAGCACTGCGCCCCGCCGCGACCCGGTTCATGGCGACCGGAGTCAACGCCGGCTCCCTCCGTTGGTTTCGTGGATCGTTGTGCGCTCGATGTCGGCTGCGGCCTGGCGGCGGCGTGGATGGTCAGCCGGCAAACGGTGGCCGGGCCATGACGGTGGGGCGGAATCCGTATCGGGGGCCGGCACCGGCGTGGGTGCTCGAGCCGACACCGGCCAGCGGCATGCCACCGAGCAGGTTGCCCGCTCCACCGGCGCCCTCGGGGGCGGCGCTGATCGCGCTGACCGGGATGGCCGCATGCCCCATCGGCGGGACCGCAGGAGCCCCAGTCCAGGCCACCGGCACCGAGAGCTTGCCCCCGATAGAGGCCGCGCCACCGATAGCGGCCGCCGGGTGCACGGCTCCAGCACCGCCACCGAGCAGACCACCCAGCCCGCCCAGCCCGGGCAGCGCCTTGGCCGCCGCCGGCGCCGCGCCACCGATCGCGCCCACCGACTTGGCGATCTGCACGAAGTTGTTGCCCATACCGATGCTGAAGTACGGCAGACCCTCGGTGTTATAGAACAAGCTGGCGAACGGACTGTAACCGTTCACCGCAGCCCCCAGGTTCGTGGGGAAGGTGCTCTGACCGGTCAACAGGAACCAGATCTCGCTCAGCGCGTCTTGGGTCGTGGAGTTCGCGGTTAAGTTCGCCGCGTTCGTCGGCGCGGTCGTCGCCACCTTCTGCACAGTGTTGGCCGCGTTGCCCGCCGTGGTATTGGCCGTCGCGTTGGCCACGGTGGTGGCCTGGTTGGCCGTGCCCGCGTCGTTGGTGATCTTCGGCGCGGCCTGGAACGTCGTCATGCCCTTGGTCGCCGTCGTCGACTGCGCTGCGTAGCTGGACATCGCGCCGGCATCCTGGGCCCAGAACTCGCCGTACTGGGCCTCCAGCTGAGCGATCAACGGGGTGTTCTGCCCCATCACATTGGTCGCCCTCAACTGCTCGACCTGGGCCCGGTTGGCCGCGATCAACGGCGGCGGCACCGACGACGCCAACGCGGTCTCGTAGGCCGCCGCGGCCTCCTGCGCCTGGGTGGCCGCCAGCTCGGCCTGCGCGGCCGTCGTCGTCAACCAATCCACGTACGGCTGGACCGCCGCGGCCATCGTCGCCGACGCCGGCCCCAGCCACTCCTCGCTGGAAAGCGAGATGATCACCTGCTCGTAGCTTTGCGCCGCCGCAGTCAGCTCCGCGGCCACCGCATTCCACGCCGACGCCGCGGTCATCAACGACCCCGAGCCCGGACCGGAGTAAATCCGCGCCGAATTGACCTCCGGCGGAAGCGCCCCAAAATCAAACACCAATCGCCCCTTTAACCCGTTGTGCCCGCGTGGCTCGAGTATTGGACGACGATAATGCGATTCCGGCGGGCCGATCGGCCCCGATTCCATGCCCGCGGCGCTCAGCGGCCGCGGGTGTTGCTCGGATCGCTGGCGCGGCCGGGTTGCCGAAGTCGGCCGGGCGTCGAGCGGGCGGCGGCCTTGCCGGTCGTGAGCTGGAAGAACGCAGCGCCCGAGGATGACGGGACCCAGCGCGGGCCGCAGCGCTTTGGTCGCGGCCTGGCTCGGGCTCAATCGGTGGTCAATAAAATCCCATCGCGCATAAATGGATTTGGTGGTGTTCCTTTCCGCCGCTATCCGGCCGATGGTGGTCGGGTGAGCACGCTGTAGCGGAAGCCGTATTTGTGTGAGTAGCCCGCGGCCGCGCCGGCGCGCCGGCCGATGGCACCGGTGGGCATGCCGCGCAGCAGGGCATTACCCGGCGGGTTGGTCGCCCCGGCCGTCTGCACCGGGATGGCTTGGGCCTCGGCGGCGTTGGCCGGGCTGACCGCCGAGGTCAGGGTGGCCCACTGCTGGGGCACCGAGAGCCCCCCGACGTGGGCGGCCTGCCCGGCACCGGCGGTGACGGCCCCACCGCCGATGTTGCCCAGGTTGCCCAACCCCAACTGGGCGAACTGTGGGGTGGGGAACCACGCACCACCGGCACCGGCCGTGCTACCCCCGGGACCGAACACCAACTGCTGGGCGATCGAGGAACTGAACTGCGCCAAACCATTCGAGAAATACGCCAAGCCCGTGTTGCGTTTCAGCAGCGTGTCATAAAAGCCGGGGCTCAACCCGAGGTAGTTGTTGGTCGGAGTCGGCAACCCGTTTTGCAGGTTCTGCGTCGCGCTGGTGAGCCAGGTCAACGACCCCGGCTGCGAGGACGCCGTGGTCACCTGCGGTGCCGGGCTGGTGGCCAATTGCGCGCCGGCCAGCTGCGAGGCATTAGAGGCCACCGTCTGCGCGGAGTTGCCCGCCGGCTGCTCGGCGGCCTGAGTCACCGCCAACACCTGATCAGCGGCCCCGTCGGGGGTGGTGGTCTGGGGCGGGGTCTGAAAAGGCGCCAACTGCGAGGCCGTCGCTGACGCCGCGGCATAGCCATACATCGCCGCCGCATCCTGGGCCCACATCTCCAGGTACTGCGCCTCGGTGGCCATGATGGCCGGAGTGTTCTGCCCAAAAAAATTCGTCGCCACCAACGTCGCCAACAACACCCGATTAGCCGCAATCACCGGCGGCGGCACCGTCATCGCAAACGCCGCCTCAAACGCCGCCGCCGCCGCCCGACCCTGACTGGCCGTCTCCTCAGCCAACCCCGCCACCGCAGAAAGCCAACCCACAAACGGCACCACCGCCGCCACCATCGACGACGACGCCGGCCCCACCCACGGCCCACCCGTCAGCTCGGCAACCACCGACCCATACCCACTGGCCGCCGCGGCCACCTCCGCCGCAATCTCATCCCACGCCGCCGCCGCAGCCATCAACGGCCCCGAACCCGGACCCGCATACAAACGACCGGAATTAACCTCCGGCGGTAACGCCCCGAAGTCAAACACCGACGAACCGCCCCGGCTCGAACGACATGTGTTTCCCCGCGAGAGTTCTGGATGGCTGGCTTCAAGCCATCCGCTTGCTTGCAAAGGCTAGATCGCCGTCCCACCCCGTCGCTGCTCGCGCGGCGGCCGCCCCGGACGTCAAGGCATAGGCCGACACACCAACCGCGCGAATCACCCGGCGGTGCTCGACGCCTGGCAACCACGCGCCGACCTGTGGCAACGAGGCTTCAGCCGGATCGCCGTCGACGGGCGTCTCCGGGGGCGGCCCCCACGGATGGCCCGTGGGACGGGATAAAAATCCGGTCGCAAATAAAGCGCTCGCGACGTGGGCCGCGGGAGAGCTCCGACGGTGCGGCGGCGCGAGGTTTCCCGGCGTGCCTGCCGTTCGTCAGCGCGGCGCGAAACGCGCTTTAGCGCGGCGCATTTCGCGCGCTAAAGCGTGTTCCTACGCTGGCAAAAGCCGCCGACGACTATCCGGCGAAGGGTGGGCGGGCCATGACGGTGGGGCGGAATCCGTATCGGGGGCCGGCACCGGCGTGGGTGCTCGAGCCGACACCGGCCAGCGGCATGCCACCGAGCAGGTTGCCCGCTCCACCGGCGCCCTCGGGGGCGGCGCTGATCGCGCTGACCGGGATGGCCGCATGCCCCATCGGCGGGACCGCAGGAGCCCCAGTCCAGGCCACCGGCACCGAGAGCTTGCCCCCGATAGAGGCCGCGCCACCGATAGCGGCCGCCGGGTGCACGGCTCCAGCACCGCCACCGAGCAGACCACCCAGCCCGCCCAGCCCGGGCAGCGCCTTGGCCGCCGCCGGCGCCGCGCCACCGATCGCGCCCACCGACTTGGCGATCTGCACGAAGTTGTTGCCCATACCGATGCTGAAGTACGGCAGACCCTCGGTGTTATAGAACAAGCTGGCGAACGGACTGTAACCGTTCACCGCAGCCCCCAGGTTCGTGGGGAAGGTGCTCTGACCGGTCAACAGGAACCAGATCTCGCTCAGCGCGTCTTGGGTCGTGGAGTTCGCGGTTAAGTTCGCCGCGTTCGTCGGCGCGGTCGTCGCCACCTTCTGCACAGTGTTGGCCGCGTTGCCCGCCGTGGTATTGGCCGTCGCGTTGGCCACGGTGGTGGCCTGGTTGGCCGTGCCCGCGTCGTTGGTGATCTTCGGCGCGGCCTGGAACGTCGTCATGCCCTTGGTCGCCGTCGTCGACTGCGCTGCGTAGCTGGACATCGCGCCGGCATCCTGGGCCCAGAACTCGCCGTACTGGGCCTCCAGCTGAGCGATCAACGGGGTGTTCTGCCCCATCACATTGGTCGCCCTCAACTGCTCGACCTGGGCCCGGTTGGCCGCGATCAACGGCGGCGGCACCGACGACGCCAACGCGGTCTCGTAGGCCGCCGCGGCCTCCTGCGCCTGGGTGGCCGCCAGCTCGGCCTGCGCGGCCGTCGTCGTCAACCAATCCACGTACGGCTGGACCGCCGCGGCCATCGTCGCCGACGCCGGCCCCAGCCACTCCTCGCTGGAAAGCGAGATGATCACCTGCTCGTAGCTTTGCGCCGCCGCAGTCAGCTCCGCGGCCACCGCATTCCACGCCGACGCCGCGGTCATCAACGACCCCGAGCCCGGACCGGAGTAAATCCGCGCCGAATTGACCTCCGGCGGAAGCGCCCCAAAATCAAACACCATTGACTCCTTTAGCCAGTCGCGGCCGCGTTGGCCGCCTCAGTCACCGCGTATGACCCCGAGCTCATGCTGAGGGTGTTGACGAACATCTCGTGAATCGCCGTCGCCTGGGCGCTCACAGCCTGATACATCTGCGCGTGCGCAGAGAACTGCGCCGCGGTCAGTGCCGACACCTCGTCGGCGGCGGCCGGCGCGACCCCCGTCGTTGGGGCCGCCGCCGCCGAGTTCTGCGCGCTCAGCGCCGAGCCGATGCTTTGCAGATTGCCCGCCGCCGCGGCTAACGCCTCCGGCTGCGTCGTGACAAACGACATCTAAACTCCCTCCCCGGCGGGCTTCCCGCAGGCATGGCTTACTGCTGAGATTAAGTGGTTCACGCGGAACCTCGCCTCCCTAGTGCCGAGTGTTCATTGGCGGACAACTTCCGTTCACCTGGGCTTTCCCTATCCGGCCGATGGTGGTCGGGTGAGCACGCTGTAGCGGAAGCCGTATTTGTGTGAGTAGCCCGCGGCCGCGCCGGCGCGCCGGCCGATGGCGCCGGTGGGCATGCCGCGCAGCAGGGCATTACCCGGCGGGTTGGTCGCCCCGGCCGTCTGCACCGGGATGGCTTGGGCCTCGGCGGCGTTGGCCGGGCTGACCGCCGAGGTCAGGGTGGCCCACTGCTGGGGCACCGAGAGCCCCCCGACGTGGGCGGCCTGCCCGGCACCGGCGGTGACGGCCCCACCGCCGATGTTGCCCAGGTTGCCCAACCCCAACTGGGCGAACTGTGGGGTGGGGAACCACGCACCACCGGCACCGGCCGTGCTACCCCCGGGACCGAACACCAACTGCTGGGCGATCGAGGAACTGAACTGCGCCAAACCATTCGAGAAATACGCCAAGCCCGTGTTGCGTTTCAGCAGCGTGTCATAAAAGCCGGGGCTCAACCCGAGGTAGTTGTTGGTCGGAGTCGGCAACCCGTTTTGCAGGTTCTGCGTCGCGCTGGTGAGCCAGGTCAACGACCCCGGCTGCGAGGACGCCGTGGTCACCTGCGGTGCCGGGCTGGTGGCCAATTGCGCGCCGGCCAGCTGCGAGGCATTAGAGGCCACCGTCTGCGCGGAGTTGCCCGCCGGCTGCTCGGCGGCCTGAGTCACCGCCAACACCTGATCAGCGGCCCCGTCGGGGGTGGTGGTCTGGGGCGGGGTCTGAAAAGGCGCCAACTGCGAGGCCGTCGCTGACGCCGCGGCATAGCCATACATCGCCGCCGCATCCTGGGCCCACATCTCCAGGTACTGCGCCTCGGTGGCCATGATGGCCGGAGTGTTCTGCCCAAAAAAATTCGTCGCCACCAACGTCGCCAACAACACCCGATTAGCCGCAATCACCGGCGGCGGCACCGTCATCGCAAACGCCGCCTCAAACGCCGCCGCCGCCGCCCGACCCTGACTGGCCGTCTCCTCAGCCAACCCCGCCACCGCAGAAAGCCAACCCACAAACGGCACCACCGCCGCCACCATCGACGACGACGCCGGCCCCACCCACGGCCCACCCGTCAGCTCGGCAACCACCGACCCATACCCACTGGCCGCCGCGGCCACCTCCGCCGCAATCTCATCCCACGCCGCCGCCGCAGCCATCAACGGCCCCGAACCCGGACCCGCATACAAACGACCGGAATTAACCTCCGGCGGTAACGCCCCGAAGTCAAACACCTGTTCTCCTCAGTTGGCCGCGATCGCTGGCGATCTCGGCAGTCGCATCGGAATCAGTGGTGGCCGTGGTCACGGCTTCGTAAGCAATCGCCACCCGTACGTGCGTCGCTGACCGCCCGGAATCACCGACTCAGACCTCTCGCTCTGCCACCCCAGTCGGCGGGCCGAAGGGCGCATCCTGCCGCTCCCGAAGCCGGCGTCCAAATGTGGTTTGCCACCACGCTTCTCGTGTCGCTTGCCAGGGTGATGGGACCACCGTTTTGCCATGAGCATGGGACCGGTTGTTTCCGGTTGCTGGCCGTGGGGTGATGGTGACTGATGACCTGGCTGCTGGTCAATTCGGCTGGTCCGAATTGACCGGCTTTCGAGGACGGGGTTTCTGGCGTTGCCGGTAGGACTCGCCCTCGACGACGAGTTCGTAGGCCGCGGATTGGAGCCGGTCCATCGCCGACTGGGCCAGGAGTGGGTCGGCCATCATGGTGAGGATCTCCGGTGGTTCGCGGTTGCTGGTGATGACCGTTGATGCGGTGCGGTGGCGTTCCACGATGAGCTCGTAGAAGTCATTGGTCTCGGTGGCCTCAAGCCGGTGCAACGCGAGGTCATCGATGATGAGCAGCTCGACGCGGTGTAGTTTGCGCATCTCGTCTTCATAGCTGCCGTCTAGCCGTGCTCCGCGGAGGCGTTTGAACAGTTTGTCGGCGCGTTCGGTATGCACGCTGTGGTGACGTCGCACGGCGATGTGGCCTAATGCGTTGGCCAGGAACGTTTTTCCGACTCCGACCGGTCCCATGATGAGCACGTTGTAGGCGTCGGCCAGAAACCGCAGCGAGGTCAACTCTGCCCATAGTTGGCGGTCGTAGCTGACCGCGGCGGTGTCATCCCAGGCCTGCAGCTGCATCTGCGGATCCAATTGTGCTGTCTTGGCGCGGCGGGCGGCGGACTCGCGGTCGCGGCGGGTGACCTCATCGGCTAGCAGCATTTCCAGGAAGTCGTGGTGTGGCAGCCGATTCGATCGTGCCAGCGCGAGCCGTTCGGGCAGGGTGTCGAGCAGGCGGCCGAGCTTGAGGCGGCGCATCAGCGCTTTGAGGTCTGCAGACACCTCGATCGGCTTGACCGCGGGGGTGGCATCGGGGCGGCGGGTTGTGCTCATGAGGGCCTGCGCACCGCGAAGTCGGTGGCCGCGCGGACGAACCGCGACGCCTGCGGCGGGTTCGGGATCAGCGGCAGCTGTGCGCCGGCACCGCGGGTAAGCATGCGCTCGATCAGCCCGACGTCGATGACCTCGGCGTCCAGCGCGCGCTGGCAGGCGTCATCGACCGCGTCGGCGCCGTGGCGGCGCACCAGTCCCAGGAGTCGGTAGACCTGGCGCATCTTGGTCCACGGCAGCGGATGCTCCAGCACCGCCGCCGCGTAGGCGCCGACATGCTGCCCGTGTGCGGATGCCTTGCGCTGCAAGGTGTTGATATCTCGCATCGCATAGACCGACACCTCGGCCGGTAGATCAGCGGGGTCGGTATGGCGGCGTCCTGGCGCCATGACCGGATGGACCTTGATCAGCTCACCGCGCCAATACAGCTTCACCGTGCGCGCATCCACCCGGGCATCCAGCCGGCGCCCAATCAGCTCACCGGGAACGCTGTAGAGCGCCTTGGCGACCTGCACGTGCCGATCGGGAGCCACCTTGGGCCGGCTCCAGGTCGGGATGTCGAACACCTCGTCGGGTGCCGGTTTGAGGTGGGGTAGCTCGTCGGTGGCGAATACCTCGGCCGGGCGCAGCCGAGTGGTGCCGTGTATCCGCATCCCCGCCACCTGCCCACACCACTGCTCGGCTCGTGCCCGGCAGTCACTCAGATTCCGAAAGTCTTCTCCAGCAAAGAAATTCGACCGAACATATTGGACACAGCGCTCAACCCTAGGCTTGTCGCGCGGGCTGCGGATGCGGGTGGGGTCCACGACGAAGCCCCGCGCCTGAGCGTATTCGCGGAAGGCGTCATTAAGTTTCGGATCGGTCGCATCAGCCTTGTCGACGATGGCCTTCATGTTGTCGGGGATCGCCACCGCGAACACCCCGCCGAAGAATGCCCACGCGGCCTCAAACCCGGCGATCACCTCGTGAAGCGTCTGCCGGTAGGTCGGCCAGACGAACATGTGCCGCGAATACACCGCAGTGAAGATCAACCCCTGCACTACCCGCCGGCGGCCATCCGCGGCATCAGTGAGCATTCCGAGCCGACCGAAATCGACCTGCAGTTCAGCACCGGGCTCGCAATCGGCCACCGGCACCGTGGCCTGCCGAATCCCGAACCCCAATTCCGTTGTGGCATAGCGATGCAACGTTCGATACGACACCACCACGCCCCGACGCCCAAGCAGCGTGTGCACCTTCGTCAGAGTCAAGTCTTGCTTCAGCCACGCCTTGATCTGCTCGTGCTGGGCGGCGATGGTCTCCCAGGCCTGGCTCTTGCCGTTGGGCCGACTCGGCCGCACGCCGGCGATCACCGCCGCCAACAGCTCGTCGGTCAACTGACACCCGTCGCCGTCACGGTCCAGCCCGCACGCGCGGGCGCGGTCCACATACCGGCGCACCGTTTTGCGGTCCGTGCCCGATAACCGGGCCACCTCGCGCAACCCATGACCCTGCAGCCACAACCGCAGCATCTCCCTGACTTCGATCACCGACACCTCCCGGTAGCTCATTCGGCCAATACAGCGGCCGAGCAACCGGAAGCCCCCAACGCCACGCCGGGGTGGTCCCATAACTGGCAAAACAGCTAGCCAGATGGTCCCATCACTGGCAATCGGGTGGTCCCATGCTCATGGCAAAACCGGCGCCGAGCTGGTCCCTTATTCCTGGCAGCCGACACTTCTCGGACGTCTGGTCAGGAACAACGTGCACCTTTAGCCTCGATTGATCCCTGCTGTCAGCAACCGAGCGACAGTCCACGGTCTCCTGAACTGTCGCTCGCCAATGAGATTAGTTCGTTACCGGGGGTACGACCGACACGCGACGCCAACTGTTCATTGATGGCCAGCCACTGTTCATTCCCCGTCAGCCGCCGTTCATTTGCGGCAACTGATTGTTCATCCGCGATTTGCTTTGACGCGGTTTGACGTCGAGTTCGTCCCTCCCCGTGGGGAGTTGGGCCGGCCGTCAGTCCTCTTCGAGGATCAACGCCATCTCCGGGCAGGAGGCGACACCGTCGCGTGTCAACTGCTCGTCCTCGGGCCTTACCTCATGCTCTTCGAGGATCGAATAACCCGAGTCGTCTATGGGGAACAGATCCGGATCTACGGCGTAGCACTGGGCATGGCCCACACATTTAGATTGATCGAGACGAACCCTCATCAGGTCTCCTCCTTGCCCGGCTCCGCAGAATAAGCACGATTCCGCTTTACGAATCGAGACGGAGATCCTCGCTCGCTAAAGTGTAGAAGATGGTCGCCGAGCCAGGCCGGCCGTCGTAAGTCCCGCCTTTGGGGCTGCGGTCGGATTCGTGTTCTTTTGCGACACATGCGATATTGGGGCTCCTGCGATAATCGGTGCCCATGAGACGCCGCCGCGGCGGCCGGGCGAATGAGACAGACAAGCGGAGAGCCCATGAGCACTCCTGGCCAAAGCCAGCAAGCCACGTTCCACCTACCGCGGCTCGATTTCGCAAAGTTGCCGATGGCCGTGGACCGGGGCGTGGGGTGGACGGCGCTGCGGGACGCCGGCCCGGTGGTGTTCATGAACGGCCACTACTACATCACGCGGCGTGAGGACGTGCTGGCCGCGCTGCGCAATCCCAAGGTGTTCTCGTCGACGATCCTTCAGCCTCCCGGCCACCCGTTGCCTGTGCTGCCACTGGCCTTCGACCCTCCTCAGCACACCCGCTACCGGAAGGTGCTGCAGCCGTTCTTCAGCCCGCTCGGTCTGAGCAAATCCCGGCCGGTGCTGGAGCGGCACGCCGCCGAGATGATCGGCGCCCTTGCCGGCCAAGGCAAATGCGAAGTGATGGCGGATTTCGCCCACCTGTACCCGTTTCAGGTCTTCATGGACCTTTACGGCCTACCGATTCAGGATCGGGATCGCCTGATCGCTTGGAAGGACGCGGTGGTCAGCGACAAGCCCTACATCACCCAGGCCGATATCGAGAAGAGCGAGCAGCTGTTGACGTATCTGGCCGATGCGATACGGCAACGCCGGAAAAATCCCGGGTCCGACATGCTGTCGCAAGTCATGGCCAGCGACGGCAACTTCAGCGACCTGGAACTGCTGGGCATGAGCCACCTGCTGATCCTGGCCGGCCTGGACACCGTGACCGCGGCGATCGGCTTCTGCCTATTCGAATTGGCGCGCCGGCCAGAGCTGCGCGAGTTGCTTCGCGACAACCCAAGGCAGATCCGGGTTTTCATCGAAGAGATCGTCCGGCTGGAGCCGTCGGCGCCGGTGGCGCCCCGGATCACCACCAAATACGTCGACATCGGCGGCATGACGTTGCCACCCGGGACGTCGGTACGGTTGTGCATGGCCGCGGTCAACCGCGACGGCAGCGATGCCACATCCGTCAACGAACTCGTCATGGACGGAAAGGTCCACCGTCACTGGGGGTTTGGGGGTGGTCCACACCGTTGCCTGGGGTCCCACCTGGCGCGGATCGAACTGACCGTCGTCGTCGGGGAATGGCTCAGGCAGATTCCCGACTTCGAGCTGCCCGCGGACTACGTCCCCGCGATCAACTACCCCTCAAAGAGTTTCGCGCTCAAAGCATTACCGCTGAGCTGGGGCTGACCCAGCCAGCCCCGGCTCAGCGGTGTCCGTCTTACTTGCGCAACTCCGTCGCCGCGACCTGGACGAACACCCCGGTGTCCTCGGCCATCAGCAGGCCTCGACCACGGGGCAGCGGGCCACCCTTCATCTTGCCGCGGATGAAGCCCTCGTCCGGGTCGGCGTCCATCACCAGCAATGGCGCGTTCGCCTGGGCCAGCGCCCGCAGCATCGGGTCGCTGCCCGCCGAAGACCAGCCACCGAAGGTGCGCGTGACGAGCACGTGCAACCCGACATCGGCGGCCCTGGTGACCCAGGGGGCGGCCTTGTGCAGCGGCGAGTCGAAACCTGCCGGCAGCTGCTGGATGTCGTCGACGATCAGGAAGATCTCCGGACCGCTCCACCACGACCGCGACAACAACTCTTCGGCGGACAGACCGGGCGGCGGTTCGCGTCCGGCCAGGACCGCCGCCAGCTCTCCCATCATCGCCTGGACGCCGTCGAGGTTGTACGCGAACTTCTCGACGTAGTCCGGACCGAGCGCGGTCAGCAGCTGACGCCGCGGGTCCACCAGCCACACCTGTGCCGACGGCTGGCCGGCCGGCGGCGGGGGCGCGCTGCTGGCGCCGGGCGCGTACAGCCGGCCGATTTCACTCATGATGGTGGCCAGCGTGGTGGTGCGCCCACATTCGCGTCGACCCGTCACCATCAGGTGGGCGTTCTCAGCGAAGTTGAGGTAGACCGGCGACAGATCCAATTCGGAGATGGCCCATGCGATTCCGCCCGCGCCGACCCCCTGCCGGGTGTCCCGTGCGGCCAGTTCCCGCAACTGCTCCAGGTCGAACCGCGCGGGCAGCCGGCGCACCGGCGGCGCCTGAGCGCTCGTGAGGCGACTCACCGCGTCGATGATGCTGTCGGACTCGAACACGTAGTCAGGCGTGGTCGCGAGCGCGGGCCGCGCCACCAGCGTGTGCAGACCGGCCTGCGGGTCGGAATCGAGCCGGACGTAGTTGACCGCGACCATGCCGCGGCCCGGCTTGACCGGGACGTCCTTGGCGAACCGGGACCGCACCAGCTTGGCGTCCTCCACGGCGGCCAGTCGCAACTCGACCCGGGAGCCGAACCCGCTGCGCACCGGTGGCCGCAGCTCCGATTCGCGGTCGGCGGTGACCACCACGTGGACCCCGAACGAGGGGCCCTGGTTGATGATCACGTTGACCTGCTCGATCAGCACCTCGTTCTCTTCGGCCAGCGCCCGGTAGTTGTCCACCACCAGGTACACGTCGCCGAACCCGTCGTTGGGGACGGGGCCGGGTTCGCCGCCGAACTTGCGCCGGCGGAAGACCTCCATCGAGGCGATTCCGTACTCGAGGAAGCTGCGCTTGCGCTCGCGGACCAACGCCAGCAGTTCGGCGACCGTCCGGCGCACGCCGTACGGATCGGTCGGACCGGCTACCTCACCGACGTGCGGCAGCCCGGCGACCGTGGTCAACGCGGTGCTGCTGTAGGCCAGGCAGTAGAACTGCACCTGCTCGGGCGTGTGGGTCAGCGCGGCCGAGCAGATCAGGGTCTGCAGGGCGGTCGTCTTGCCCGAACCGCCGGCGCCCAGGATCAGGACGTTGGCGCCCGGACCCGAGGTGTCGACCGTCCACGGCGGCTGGTCGTGCTTGAAGGGCCGGTCGATGATCCCGATCGGGAACACCAGATCGCGTGCCGTGCCGTAGTCCTCCTGCCAGGGGTGACCGAGGAAGCGGTTGACCAGCTCGTCGATAGCGACGGGCTGGTTCAGCGGCGGTTGCCACAACCGGTACGGCTCGAACTCGATCTTGCGCAGCTGATCGATGATCACCGTGCCGACCTTGGGAACCCTGATCCCCTCGATGTCGTCGTCGACCGGCTCTTCGGCCTCGACCGGCTCGCCGTTCGTGAGCGCGGCCGGGGTGAGCTCCGGGCCGCCCACACTCACCTCGAGCGGGGTGAAAGAGTTGGTAAACAGTTGCGGGCGAACGTAATCGATGCTGTGCACCAACGCAGGCGCTTCCTCACCGTCCTCGGTGAGCCCGCGGGGGAAGTAGTCCCGCCACAGGAACTCGGCCTGGAACCGGACGATGTCTTCCAGGCTGCGCCGGAAGTAGCCCAGGCCCGCCTGCGCCGGCAGGTTCACCGCGTTCGGCACGCCGGCCGCCTGCGCCGCACCGGCGGTACGCGCTTTCAGCACCAGCCGGTAACCCATGTTCTCCATGAGCTTCTCGGCGCGGCTTTCGATGGTCTGCGAGGCCATCATCAGGTGGATCCAGTAGGCGCGGCCCTGCCGGCCGATCGAGTCGAGCACGTCGACCGCGGTCGGCATGATGCGGAACCACTCGTAGAACTCGTCGATGACCACCACGAGCATCGGCAGCGGCGCCATGTCCTGGCCGCGTGCCCGCATCCGGAGGCGGACCGCGTTGTACTCCTTGGCGTCGTCGACCCCGGCGCTGTCGCAGATCGCCTTGCGCCGGGCGATCTCGCCCCACAGGGCGTCCAGGAAGCGCTCCATCAGCGCCTGGTCCTCCTCCAGGTCGGTGATGATGCGCGACACGTGCGGGACGCCCGCGAACGGCTTGACCGCCGACCCACCCTTGAGGTCCGCCAGCACGAACTGCAGCTCCTCCGGCGGGTGGCTGAGCATCAGCGATTCGATCACGGTTCGCACCAGGGTCGATTTACCCGAACCGGTCGTTCCGGACATGACGCCGTGCGGACCGTCACCGCCCTCGTCCAGCGACTTCATGTCCAGGAACAGCAATTCGCCGTTGTCGGAGCGGTTACCGAACGGTGCCCGCAATCGCGACCGGCCCATCGTGTCGGTGCGGGCGCCCCACAGGGCCTCGAAGTCGATGCGGCCCGGGTCGTCGATTCCGTAGTAGGACAGGATGTCTCGGGCGCCGATGTGGGCCACCCGCTGGCCGATCTCTTCGTAGGCCTCGGCGAGCCGCCAGCGAGCCATCGCCTGGGCGAATTCCTCCGCCTCCGCGACGCTGATGTGGTCGGTCAGCGCGAAGAACCACGGCTTCTCGTCGATCACCATCCAGGTGTCGCGGTCGCGGGGCAGCGCCTCGATGACGCCCTTGTCGTCGAACCGCAGCGTGCGCTCGGGGACCGACGTCCACATCGAGGCGCCGGTCAGGTCGAAGAACGTCACCCCGTCGATGCCTTCGGCGCTGATGACGAACTCCCACTGGGGGTCGACGACGTCCGCGACGATCACCGTATGGGGCGTCGGAGTCTGCGCCGACGAGCTGGCGTGCCGGGGTGTGAAAGAGCCACGCCCGGCGAACAATTCGGATTGTTCGGCGGCGAACTCGCGCACCGAGCTGTAGACCATCCGCGCGTTGCCGGCGGCGTCCTGGCGCCGGGGGTCACCGAAGTGCGGAAGCCACTTCACCCAGTCCCACTCGTCCAGGTCCGAAGTGACCACGACCATCTGCACGTGGTCGGGGCCGTGCGAGAACGCCAGCTGGCAGATGATCGCCCGCATCAGTCCCAGCACCTGCTCGCGCTCCCCATCGAGCGAATACCAGGGCTCGACCAGCAGCGAGATCATCTTGGGCAGGTTGTAGACGACGCTTTGGTAGCGCCCGAATTCCTGCAGCGCCTTACCGGTCACCGGCTCCAGCTCGATGTCGGTCGGCATGTTCTGCGGCTCACCCCAGGTCACCTCGGGCCGCGTCATGCCGACGCCGACCCGGACCACACCGAAGTTGAGGTCCTTGCCGTCGGGCTTGCGCTCCCACATCCGTGAGCTTCCGACCGCGGCGGACAGCGTGGTGGGCGCCGGGTGGAACCACCGGTAGTTGGCGTCCATGCTGTCGGCCGACTCGTGGGCGGTCTCGCGCAGCATGTCCAGCATCAGCATGAACTGGGCGCGCATCGCGTCCAGCTTGGGCCGGCTCATCTGCTGCTGACCGCCGAACCGGCCGCCGAACATCATCATCGCGACGCCACCGATCATGAAGATCGGGAAGATCGCGCCGGCGCCGCCGAATACGCGCGAGCCGCTGCCGAAGACCATTGCGACCATGCCGATCAACAGACCGATCACCAGGACGCCGACGATGATCAGCCACACGGGCTTGCCCTCGGGTGGCGGAATGCTCAGGGGCGTCGGGAGGACGATGTTCTCCGGCTTGATGACCGGAGGCTTCTCCGGTGTCGGCCGCGCAAACCCGCGTTTCACTTAGGTACCGCCAATTCTGCTGGGGACATATCCATCGGGAGGGTGTCGTGCTGCACGAGCGCGTCCGCCCGCGACAAGGTCGGGCCTTGCGGGAGCAGCCGCAGCGCCACCCAGGGCGCCAGGCTCGGCGTGGTCTTCAGGCCCAACGCCTCACGCACGTCACGGGTGTCGTCGACCCCGAACCGTGCGCCCGCGTCGGTCAGCCACCACAGCGATTCGGTCGTCTTGGCGCCGGGGTCGTTGCCGGTGACGGTGACGAAGTTTCCGTAGTCCGGCCCGAAGTAGACCTGGTCGGCTACGCGTCCGGTGGTGTCGGCCTTGACCAGCGAGACCACCTTGTTCTCGTCCTTGGCCGCGATCGGAAGGCTCGCGCCGGACACGACCTGGATGCGGGCGCGGTTTTCACCGGACGTCTTCTGCCACCACCAGCAGGTGGCCGGGTTCTCGCGGATGTCCGCCACGTTGAGCGGGGCGTCCGGGTAGGAGGACAGGTCCAGCTTGTTGACCACCGGCATCTTGGCCAGGGCGGACGGTTCGACCGTCACCGGTCTGGTGTTGCCCGGCCCGGCGTTTTGCAGGATCTGGGCCACCAACGGCGGCAACGTCTGCACGCCGTCGGCCAGCACGAGCGAATACTGCTGCGGCCCACTGATTTGCGGCGTGACGATCACCGTGCCGATCGGGCCGGGGGCGCCTGGGAAGGACGCGGCCGCGCCCGCGTTCTGCACCTGCGGCACGGTCAGTTCCGGGCCCACCGGCAACGCGTCGAACAGGGCGCGGCTCATGGGCTTGGCCTGGCCGACCTGCTCCGGCGTCAGGCCCAGCGGCAACAGCACCGATCGGTTCGTCGCGTCGATTCGTGACCGGCGCCCCTCACGGATCACCCACGTGTCCCCGCCGTAGTTCAGCACCACGGCGTCGGACCCCTTCAGGACGTGCCGGTGGTTGCTGAGGTCGGGGTTCCCGTCGATGACGGTCACCGTCACCCCGGACGGCGCACTGACACCGGTCGAGGTGGCGACGGTGTCGCACACCAGCCACGACGACGTGGTCGGGCTGGTGGGGTGGAAGGTCGACGGCGCCCCGGGAATCCCCACCATCGGGCCGCGCGGCAGCGTGGCGATCTGGTTGGACTTGACCAGGTGCGGGTTGTCCGGCCGGCCGGTGATCAGGCGCGCCGACGCCAGGTTGAGCGCCGGGTACAACCGGTCGCCCACGCGGACATACAGCGCGCCGGAGTCGCGGTCGGCGATGATCGGCGAATCCCCGACCTGGCCCGCCGGGCTGAGGAAGGAGTACAGCAGGGCGCCCAGGCAGATCACCAGCGCCGCCGAGACCGACGCCACCACGGCCAGCGTCTGTCGCCGTCCAGGCTCGACCTCCATACGCACGCGCCACCGGGTGAGCGCCATAGCGGTGCGGCGAGCGAGGAACTGGTAGCCGGTCACCTGGGTCCGCGTCGACAACCCGAGGCCATACCCCGATCCGCGTTGCCCGCGACTCTCTTCCGCCACGTTAAGTCACCATCCGGTCTGCTAGAACGCCTGGATATTGTCGATGTAAATATGCGCTGTGCGCATTGCCTTTAACCCGTGACAACGGTAAGCCACCAGTGCGGGCCTCGCCACGCGGCGCTGATGGCGTTCGCTGCTACATGTCTTTATCTGCGGGTGTCCGGTCGTCGGCGGCTTGCCGGAGGCGCGGGCGCGCGCAACGTGCCAGACGCCGTTGAGCTGGCACTTTCCGATCCCCTGCCGATCCCCGCCCGGACTTTTCATATCTTCTCAGGGAATCGTAATCGCGAATGGCCCGCTCGTCCTGTTGAACGTGCGCCCTTCAGCGAACGGACTGCGCGCGATGCGCCGGCACAAGGGCGATCACGGTCGCCGCCCCTGCCCGATTCGTCGACCGGCGAATTCTGGCAGCAAGATGAGCGGTATGAGTGAGCTCGCACCCTCGCTGGCCGAACTTGCCCGGAGGTACGGCATCGCGACCGAGTACCAGGACTGGGTCGGGCGACGGGTACCGGTTCCGGCAACCACGCTGGTGGCCGTGTTGGCCGCGCTCGGCGTGGCGGCCGGCACCGAGCAGGAGCGCAACGTGGCGCTGACCGCACAGCTGCGGTCGCATTGGGCGCGCCGGCTGCCGGCCACCATCGTCGGTCGCACCGGTGAGCAGACGCGGTTCTGGGTGCACGTGACGCACGGCGATCCCGCCGAGGTCTGGTTGCAGCTCGAGGACGGCACGGTGCGCGGCGGGATCCAGCAGGTCGACAACTTCACCCCGCCGTTCGACCTGGACGGGCGCTGGGTGGGCGAGGCCAGCTTCCTCCTGCCGGCGGACCTGCCGTTGGGCTACCACCGGGTGCACCTGCGTTCCGGCGACGACGAGACGAGCACCGCGCTGATCATGACGCCGGATTGGCTCGGGCTGCCGGAGCGGCTCGGCGCCCGGCGGGGCTGGGGGCTGGCCGCCCAGCTCTACAGCGTGCGATCCGGCCAGTCCTGGGGAGTCGGCGATCTGACGGATTTGACCGACCTGGCGGTGTGGTCGGCGTCGCGGCACGGCGCCGACTACGTATTGGTCAATCCGCTGCACGCCGCGGCGCCAACGCGGCCCATGGAGCCGTCGCCGTATCTGCCGACGTCACGGCGCTTCGTCAACCCTATTTACCTTCGCGTCGAGGCGATTCCCGAGTTCACCGAGCTGCCCAAGCGCAGCTGGGTGCGCCGGCTGCGTTCCGACGTGCGACAGCGCGCCGCTGGACTCGACGCCATCGATCGCGACGGCGCGTGGGCGGCGAAGCGCGCGGCGCTCGAGCTACTGCATCGGGTGCCGCGGTCGGCGGGCCGCGAACTGTCCTATGCGGCCTTCCGCGCCCGCGAGGGTCGCGCGCTGGACGACTTCGCCACCTGGTGCGCCCTGGCCGAGAAGTACGGCGACGACTGGCATCGCTGGCCCGAGTCGCTCCAGCATCCCGACGCGCCCGGTGTCGCGAATTTCGCCGAAAACCACTCGGAGACGGTCGATTTCCATCGCTGGCTGCAGTGGCAACTCGACGAGCAGCTCGCCTCGGCGCAGTCGCAGGCGGTCCGGTCCGGCATGGCGCTGGGCGTGATGCACGACCTGGCCGTCGGCGTGCATCCCAACGGTGCCGACGCGTGGGCCCTGCAGGATGTGCTCGCGCTGGGCGTCACCGCCGGCGCGCCGCCGGACGAATTCAATCAACTCGGCCAGGACTGGTCCCAGCCGCCGTGGCGGCCCGAGCGGCTGGATGCGGAGGAGTATCGGCCCTTCCGGGCGTTGATCCGTGCGGTGCTGCGGCATGCCGGCGGCGTCCGCATCGACCACATCATCGGGTTGTTCCGGCTCTGGTGGATTCCCGAGGGCGCACCGCCCACCCAGGGCACCTATGTGCGCTACGACCATGAAGCGATGATCGGGATCGTCGCCCTGGAAGCGCACCGCGCCGGTGCGCTGGTCGTGGGAGAGGACCTGGGCACGGTCGAGCCATGGGTGCGTGACTATCTGCTGTTGCGCGGCTTGCTCGGCACCTCGATCCTCTGGTTCGAGCTGGACCGCGACGGCAACGGCGGTCCGCTGCCGGCCGAGCGCTGGCGGGAGTATTGCCTGTCCTCGGTGACCACCCACGACCTGCCGCCGACCGCGGGCTACCTGGCGGGCGATCACGTGCGGCTGCGCGAGTACCTCGGACTGCTCACCCGCCCCGCCGACGACGAGCTTGCCTCCGACCGGGCGGAGCTGGCGGCCTGGATGGCCGAGTTGAGGCGGGTGGGATTGCTCGCCGACGACGAACACGACGCGGAGAGCGTGGTTCTCGCCCTGCATCGCTATCTGGGGCGGACGCCGTCGCGGCTGGTGGGCGTCGCGCTGACCGACGCGGTGGGTGACCGGCGGACCCAGAATCAACCCGGAACCACCGACGAATACCCCAACTGGCGGGTGCCCCTGACCGGCCCCGACGGCCGCCCGGTGCTGCTCGAGGACGTGTTCACCGATGTCCGGGCGGCCGCACTGGCCGAGGCGGTGCGCAGTGCAATCGCGCCCGCGGCCGCCGAAAGCGCGCCTGTTAGCTTCTGAGGCCATGAAGGTCTCAGTCGTGGCCCCGGTCGCCGACGGCGTCACCGCGGATCCGGAGTGGATGGCGGCCTTCGCGGGCCACCTGGAACGGTGCGGGTTCGAGTCGATCGTTGTCGTCGAGCACACCGTGCTCCTGACCCGCTACGACAGCGTCTACCCCTACGACAGCTCGGGTCGCGTCGGGCTGGCCGCCGACTGCCCCATCCCCGACCCGCTCGATCTGCTGGCCTTCCTGGCCGGCCACACCACCACCCTCGGCCTGGCCACCGGCGTGTTGGTGCTGCCCAACCATCATCCGGTGGTCCTCGCCAAGCGTGCCGCCACCGTGGACGCGCTGTCGGGCGGGCGGCTGCGGCTGTGCGTGGGCGTGGGATGGCTCAAGGAGGAGCTCGAGGCGTGCGGCGCGGACTTCGACAACCGCGGCAGGCGCGCCGACGAGCAGGTGGCCGTCTTGCGGGCGTTATGGGCCGAGCAGCCACAGGGCGTGTCGCATCACGGTGAGTTCTTCAACTTCGACAATGTCATGTGCTACCCCAAACCCGTTGCTCGCGAACGCCTTCCGATCCATATCGGCGGGCACAGCCGGGCGGCGGCCCGCCGCGCCGGTCGCCTGGGAGACGGCTTCCAGCCGCTCGGCGTCACCGGCCCCGAACTTGCGTCGCTGATCGCGTTGATGCGTGCGGAGGCGTCGGCGGCGGGCCGCGATCCGGCGAACCTGCAGGTGTCACTGGGCCACGCGGTGAACAAGGTCGACGCCGAGCGCGCGGGCAGCCTCGTCGAGCAGGGCGCCGACCGGATTGTGCTGGCCATGCCGCCGACCACCGACATCGAGCAGGCCAAGGACGTGCTGTCGGCGTGTGCCCAACGCCTGTCGCTGACGGCGTGACCCGATGACCCTGTCAACCGATGACCGCTTTGCCCTCAGCGACCTGGTGCACCGATACGCGGCCTACATCGACGACCGTCGATTTGACTCCGCCGCAACGCTTTTCACCTACAGCGCGGTGCTGGAGCTGCCCGAACCGCCCAACGCGCTGACGCCGATCCATTCGCATCACGGGCGCGACGCCATCGCCGCCGCGGTCGCCGTGGTCGGGGCGCTCACCCGCACCGAGCACGCCATCGTCGGTGAGGTCTACGACGCGGCCGTTCGGCCGGGCACCGCCCGTGGGCGGGTGGCGTGCGTCGCGCACCACTGGGACCGGCGCGGCGACGACCTTGTCGACGTGGTCTGGCACCTGCGCTACGACGACGAGTACGAGCTGGCCGACCGCTGGCGGATCGGCCGCCGGACGTTGACCATCAACGCTCTTGAGACCCGTTCCGCCCGTCTCGTGCGGCGACACGACCCGATTTCGTGACCTTGCAGAAGACTTTGCGCTAACTCACAGCGACCCCTAATGAACCGAATTTGCGGACGAATTGTCCGGTTCATTAAGCACTTGCGGATACCGCCGCCCGGCCCGGGCCGGATTTAGCCAGCACCGGGCCGACGCCGGCGGCTGCGGGTCCCCGCGGGCCCCGGAACGAGGCCCTTCTTCCTGATCGTGTCCAATTTTTACAAGTCGGTCCGTGTATTTTCGGCCGCGTGACGAACACCGAACACCTTCAGCTGGAAGTCAATTCGTCAGGAACCACCGGAGTCCGAGCGGCAGCGGACGGCAACGTATCGACCCTTGCAGTGGGCACGCCGCTGGAGTCCGCACCGGATTACCGCAACGAGATTCACACCGCCGAGGACATCATCGACGTCGAAACCTATGGTGGCGGCTTCGATCTCACCAGGCGGGCGACCGCCCCGAAGCTGCGCATCGGGCGCGATCGGTGGTTCAACCTGCTGTGGCTGATCCCGATCGGCTTTGCCCTGATGGTCGCCGCGGTTGCCGTCGGCAAAGGCCTGCACAACATGCCCGCGGTGCAGTCGTTCATCGCGCGTCATCCCGGGACGGACAGCGCCGGCGTCACGCCCGGCCTTCCGGCCTGGATCGGTTGGACGCACTTCTTCAACCTGTTCATGATGATGTTCATCATCAGGACCGGGATCCAGATTCTCTGCGACCATCCCCGGCTTTACTTCAGCCGCAACGCCACTCCCGGCAAGGACGAGTGGCTGCGAGTCGGCCCGCCGGTGCCCGACGACGAACTGTGGACCGCCAACGCCGACACGGTGGCGCTGCCGCCGCAGCTCGGCCTGCCCGGCTTCCGTCACTCGATCGGGCTGGCCCGGTGGTGGCACCTGGGCGTGGACGTGCTGTGGCTCGTCAACGGCGCCGTCTTTTACGTGCTGCTGTTCGCCACCGGACAGTGGCGCCACATCGTGCCGACCAACTGGGACGTCTTCCCCAACGCCCTGTCGGTAGCGATCCAGTACATGTCGCTGGACTGGCCGACCGACAACGGCTGGGTCGCCTACAACGGCCTGCAGCTGCTGGCGTACTTCACCACCGTGTTCATCGCCGCCCCGGCCGCGTTGATCACGGGCCTGGGGATGTCGCCGGCGCTGTCGCAGCGCGTGCACTGGCTGAGCAAGCGGCTCAGCATCCAGCACGCACGGTCGCTGCACTTCGTGGTGCTGGCCTACTTCCTGTTCTTCATCCTGGTGCACGTGACGATGGTCCTGACCACCGAGGCGCTGCGGAACCTCAACCACATGTTCGCCTCGCGCGACGACAACAGCTGGATCGGATTCGGGATCTTCTGCCTGGCGATGGTGGTGACGGCCATCGCGTGGGTCTGGGCCACTCCCTTCACCATTCGTCATCCGCGCGTGATTCAGCGGGTCGGGTACGCGCTCGTCGGCCCGTTCCAGCGGATGCTGGAACAGCTTGACCCCAAGCCCGGCGCCTTCAGCGAGAAGGACATCTCGCCGCACCACTGGCGCAACGGCCGCCTGCCGGAGACCGTCGAGTACAAGGAGCTGGAAGCGAACGACTTCAAGGACTGGCGGCTCAAGGTCTACGGTCTGGTCGAGCACCCGATGGAGTTCTCGCTCGAGGACTTGATGGCGTTGCCCTACCACGAACAGATCAGCCAGCACTTCTGCATCCAAGCCTGGTCGGGCGTCGCCAAATGGGGTGGCGTGCAGATGAAGACGATCATGGACATCGTCAAACCGCTGCCGGAAGCCAAATGGGCGGTGTTCTATTCGATGGGCCTCGGCGCGACGGGCGGCATCTATTACAACGCCCATCACATCGGCCAGATGGATCACCACATGACGATGCTGGCCTACAAGATGAACGACCAACCGCTGCCCTACATGCATGGCAGGCCGCTGCGGCTGCGCAACGAATTGCAGCACGGCTTCAAGCTCGTCAAGTGGATCAAGGGGATCGAGTTCGTTGCCGACTACCGCGACATCGGGAGCGGTTACGGCGGCTACAGCGAGGACCACAAATACTTCGGGCGGCACCAGACGCTTTAAGACGGCCCCGCGGCGTCGAATCCTCAAGTCGTTTGTCCAGAAGGCGATCCGGGTAGCACGACGGAAGCGCCGAAACGGAAGTGACCCGAGGAGACGCCCATGAGGCACAGCCCTGTCCACCATCATCGGAGCGTTCGTCGGCATGACACCGAGCCGGCGACCCAGTACTTCGAACGCACCCCGGGACTGATCATCGTCGCCGCCGCCGCCCTGGCGTTCGTGGTGTGTGTCGCCACGTTCGCCCTGGGAGACGCCGGCGCGGGCGTTGCCGCCGCGATCGTCGCGCTGCTCGCGTTCGGAACCGGCCTGGCCTGGCTTGCCATGGACCGCAGGCGAATTCGCCAGTCGGAACGGCAATGGCCGATCGGGCACGCGGCGCGGTAACGCTTGGGCTTATTGCATGGCGGCGAGGTTGTTCACCGACTTCTCGACGTCGGAGCGCAGCACTCGGGCGACCAACCCGCCGATCGGTCCGCTGAGCAGCCCGCCTCGAAGCTCCGCGGTGAGATGGAAATCGGTCCCGGGGTTCTCGGCCGTGACGGTCATCGCGACCCCGAGCCGAATCCCGCCGCGGCCGCGGCCTTGCAGCGCAATGGCTTTCGGTTCGTCATAGCGGGTGACCGTCCAGTGGATGACGTTGCGAAACCCCTTGACCTTGACGCACGACGAGACGCAGGTGCCCTCCTCGATCTTGTCGGGCACGGGTCCGCGCCACCCGGCGAAGATTGTCATCCACTCGTCGAACCGACTCAGGTCGGACGCCAGTTTCCAGGCGGCCCCCGGGTCTACCTCCGACGACACCGAAACATTCAGTCGTGCCAAGTATTCGCTCCTCCCCGGACGATGATCGCGACCGGCGCAGCAACACAGCGGCCAACACGCAACGCGCATCGAATACCCCGGCGGGGCCGTGCCTATGCGTCGGCCGGGGCCTCAGGGCCAGGCTTGCTCCAATTGCTTGGCCACGTCGATCACCTGCGCGGCCTGCGAGTGGGGCGCGTCGATCTCCTCGGCGACGTACTGGGCGACGAATCGGCGGATCTCGCCGTCGACGCCCGCGAGGATGCGCAGCACCTCGCCGCGGAAGGACTTCGACGACACGTTGACGGTGATGTCGGAGGGCCGCGGTTTCGCGACGTCGACGATCAGTAGCAGCGGCTCGGCGGCTCGCGCCGTGGCCCGCAGCGCGATGTCCCCGGAGACGACGAACCGCTGCTTGTCGAGCCGAAGGTCGAGCAGCAGGTCGATCGACAAGGGGATGTGGATGACGAAGGTGATGCTGTCACCGAGGCGGCGCGTGACCTTGGGCTCGTGGATCTTGACGTTGGCGCTGACCTTCGCGATCCCGCCGGGCCCCTGGGCGATCGGCTCCATGGCGAACTCGTTGCCGGCGATGTCGGCGAATGCGGCGGCGACACGCTCGGGGGTGACGGCGACCTCGAAGAATCTGCGTCCGAACTCTTCGTAGGTGACATAATCGTGAGTCTCCATAGGCTTATACCGTCTCACGTCGGCCGCCGGAACCGGCGCTGATCTGCACGCGTCGTAGGAAATCCCCTATTGCCAGGACGGCCCGCCCCCTCGGCCCGCATTGTGAAGCACGCCACAGGCGGGGGGCTTCGATTCGATCCGGCGGGTGGTGGCCTGGGAGGCTTGATGGATTGGGAGGTGTTTTTGATGTGCGCCCAGGAAGTAACCGAAAAGCGCTCGGCCTCGTCGCCGGTGGGCCTGCTCACCTGGCTCGGCGGCGGTCAGCGCGACCAGCGGTCCACGCACGCCGCTGAAACCGGGGCCGGCGCGGTGGTCGTGTTCGGGGCGGTGCTGGCCTGGCTCGTGGCGACCGTGGTGGTCAGCGAGTCGGCTCGCTGGTCGCTGGTTTCCGTCCTGCCGCTGACCCTCGTCTTCGGCCTGCTGGTCGGCGCGGTCGCTCGCGCCACTACCGCCGGGTCCAACCGCGGATGGCCGGGTGTCGCAGGGCGCGCGCTGGTCGCGGCCGCGCTCGGCGTCGTCGTCGGCGAATTGGCCGCGATGGCCCTGCTTTCCGGCTCGATCGACCACCGTCTCGACGAACGCGCCCTGCGCAACGCCGGGTCCGCGCCGGCCGTCGCGCAAGCGTCGGCGTCCCTGCAACAAACCAGGCAGGCGCGCACCGCCCTCGACAACGCCGTCGACGCCGCTCGCCGGCAGCAGGATCAGGCCCTGGTCATCGCGCGCTGCGAATACCATCCCACCCCAGCCTGCCCGCAAACCCGGATCACCGGCGTGCCAGGCGCCGGGCCCGAAACACGAACGGCCAACGAGCTTCTCGCGGACGCCCAGCACGAGCTGGACAGTGCGCTGGTGGCCCGGGATCGCCAAGCGCCCGAGTTGGACGCCAAGATCTCCCGCGAGGAGCAAGCGCTCGACGAGGCGCGCCACGGCATGGTCGCGGGCGCCGACCGTGGCCCGGGCGCGCGCTGGGTCGCGATGAACGACCTGACCCTCGCCGACGCCGGCGCGCTGTCGTTGCGGTTGCTCGCGATCGCGTTCTGCGTGCTGGTCTACCTGCTGCCGCTGATCCTGCTGAGGTGGCGCGGCGAGACCGCCCACGAGCGCCACGCGGCGGCGCGCGCGGAGCGCGAACGCGCCGAGCTCGAGGCCGACACCGCGATCGCCATCAAGCGGGCCGAGGTCCGCCGCGAGGCCGAAATCATGTGGGCCGAGCACCAACTCACGCAGGCCCGGCTCGCCATCGAGGCCCAGACCGAGATCGACCGCGAGCGGCAACGCCGGCGAGTCGTGGAAGCGATCGATCCGCCGGCTCGGGCGCCGTCGCAACGCGCCTTCGAACCGGCCGATGAAGACGTCTACCTGCCCATCGCGGCGGAAGCCGAGGCCGCGAGCCGGGCGACCCTCGGCCTGCCGGCCCCGGCGCAAACCGCCGGCGTGGAGAACTTGCCCGCGCCCGTCCGACGCGACGTTGCGCCACGGGAAGACCGGGGCTCGTCGCTGATTCCCTCGATTCCGGATGCCACCAAGGCCGCGGCGCGCTGGATTCGCCCGCTGGTGCCCCCGTTCGTGGGGCGGGTGATCGACACCACGACTGCGCCGTTGCGCACGGCGCGCCAGGTCTTCGAAGAGGTCGAGGAGATCACTTTCGTGCTGCGACGCACCCACAAAATCACGGTCGACGCCGAGAGCTCCGCCGCCGCCGAACGGCCCAGCCATGCTTCGGCGGCCGGTGAAGCCCCCTCCCCCGGCAGGGGTTTCATCGACTCGTCCCGCGACGACCCCGCCCGGCGGGTTCACCCGCGGGTGGGTGGCCCGGACCGTTACGAGTTGTCGCCGGGGACGGCGGAGCGGGGCAGCGAACGGGAACTGCCCCAGCGCGACGGGCCGGCCGAGTTGCATTCACCCGAAGGGCCGCGCCAACTCCCACCGGCGAAATAGGTTGGGGCGGGCCAGATTCCGGGCTATTCGCCGCCGAAGGCTTCGTAGAGTTCGGGGAGGAAGCCCGCCAGGTGATTCATCTCCTGGGCGCAATGCACCAGCAGATTGCGCGCGTTGGTCTCGGCGTTGCCGAGCAACCGCGAGGCGACCGGGCGCACCGCCCGCGATGCGACGCCCGGGACGTTGCGCACCTCGATGTGCCGTCCGCCCATCCAGAATCGTGACCGCATCTCGGCGCCGTTCGGGGTCGACCGGACGTGGTGGATGAACCATCCGACGTCCACCGGGGCCTCGCTGGATCCCAGCCGGGCGCAGATCGCCACCGCGGAGTCGTCATCGGCCGGGCAGCCCATCGTCGCCGGGTCGACGAATTGGATTGCGCCGTTGAGCATCGTCGAGCCGATGTACTCGCTGATCAGCGACCAGCGGCCGATGTAGCGGCGGGCGCCCTGGCGGCCGGCGTCGTCCCCGTCCTTCCAGGCGGCGCACAGGTGCGCCCGCGGATGCCAGAGCTTGTAGCGGCGGGTGTCGCAGCCGTGCCAGCCGAACCACCATGACCACATCGCCGGGGTGACTCCGGGCATGTCGGTGCGCACCGACACCTGATAGCCACCGTCCTCGAGGACCCCGTAGCCGTTTTCGGTCTGCTGGTATCCGTCGTCGGCGACGCGCGCGGCCTCGTCGAACGCCAACAGCGCCATGGCGCCTTGCGGCCCGTGCTCGAGCGCCTCGACGACATGGCGCGGCAGCGGGGCCATCTCGGGCGTGAAGAACCTGCCGAACGGGGTCTTCGCGTCGTCGTCGCGGTAGCCCAGATAGAGGTCGCCGGCCATCAGAGTCGTCCCATCCAGCTGTTGAACAGGCCATCGGGGTCGTACTCGGCGCGCACGCGGTCGAGCTTGGCCATGGCGGCGTCGCTGGCGAACCGCGCCGGACGCTGGCCGAGGTTCTCGTCGGCGAGCTGAATGCCGATGGCGAATTCGGACATCGCGGCCATGTTGGACCGCGCCCAGTCGGCATACTTCGCCTCGTCGGCCGGATCCTTCCAGGAACCGTAGAGGGCCAGGTAGATGTCGCCTTCGATGCTGTAGGCCATGTCCTGGCGGGGCGGGCACGGGCCCCAGTTCAGCCACAGGAAGTGCGCGGGGTGCGGGGGCATCGTGTCCAGGATCGTCCGGATTCCCGGCAGCAGGTCTTCGGCGGGCGCCGACGTCCACATGTTGTCCACCGCGTAATAGTGGTCGGATAGGTAGTGGCTCATCGCGACGTCATACCAGGTCGACAAATCCGTTGGCATGTAAGGAATTTTGACGAGCGCCCGATCGGCGACCGGGCAGGTGCCGAACAGGGCGAGGGCCTTTTCGGCCTCCTCCTCGGAGTCCGCGAAGGCGGGCGATGCCAGCGAGATGACGGGGGTGTCGATACCCATGTTCGGCTCGCCGCGGGAGGCCACGGCCTGCAGTTCGACCCGAGGGTCCACGTCGGCGCTGACCGCGCGGGTCCACGTGAAGACCTCGTCGGCCAGCTCGAATGGATAGACGTAGACGCTGGTGCCACAGGCGCCCGGGCGTGGGTAGAGCTTCAGGTAGAACGACGTGACCACACCGAAGAAGCCGGGCCCGGCACCGCGGGCGGCCCAGTACAGATCGGCGTTATTGCTGGCGTCGCAGTGGATCTGTTCGCCCTCGGCGGTGACGACGTCGAGGCCGACGACGCTCTCGCAGGCCGGGCCGTAAATGCGGCTGTTCCAGCCATACCCGCCCTGCAGCAGATAGCCGCCGAGGCACACACCTTTGCAGTGACCGCCGGGAAAGAACAGTCCCTGCGCCTCGAGATCGGCCATCAGCAGGCTGCCGCCCTTGCCCGGGCCCACCTTGGCGACGCGCGTCTCGGTGTCGATGACAGCGTGGTCGAGGCGACTGACGTCGAGCAGCAGAGAACCGTCGCGCAGGTGGTTGGCCGCGAAGCTGTGTCCGCCCGACACGATGCTGACCTTGAGCCCGCGACCCGCGGCGTAGCGGATCCCGGCGACGATGTCGTCGGCGTCGGCCGCCTGCACGATCACTTCGGGATGGCGTTCCGGGACCCGCTGGTGCCACACGGTGCCGCGCCGGGCCGCCTCGTAACCGTCATCGCCGCGAAAATAGTGCCGTCCGGTCGGTAGCCCGCTCATCGAAGATCTCCCTTGATTCGCAATTCGGATCTTCCAGATCCGAGATGCGGAACACTATAGTGGAATGGTGCCGCCCCCGGGGGAAAATTTGCCAACTGGTCGCGACGAAGGCATCCAGGTGTTACGTCGCGCGGCCGCCGCATTGGACGAGATCGCCGCCGAGCCCGGACGGCTGCGTTTGGTCGACCTGGGTGAGCGGCTCCGGCTGGCCAAGTCGACGGCTCGCCGGTTGCTGGTCGGATTGGTCGAGGTCGGATTGGCCAGTATCGATTCGCAGGGCCGCATTTCCCTGGGCGACCGCTTGCTGGGGTACGGCAATTCCGTCGGAGCGCACCTCTCGGCGATGTTCCGCCCGACCATCGAGCGGGTGGCGCGTGCGACCGGCGGCGAGACGGTCGACCTGTCGGTGCTGCGAGGGCAGCGGATGTTGTTCGTCGACCAGGTGGAATCGTCGCATCGCCTTCGCGCGGTCTCGGCGGTCGGCGTCCGGTTCCCGCTCGAGTCGACGGCCAACGGCAAAGCGGCCCTTGCGGCCCTTGACGACGCCGACGCCGAGGCGGCGATTTCCCGCTTCGGCGCCGAAGTCGCCGACCGGCTCCGGGCGGAACTCGCCGAAATCCGGCGCACGGGCGTCGCTTTCGATCGCGACGAACACACCGCGGGGATCTCGGCAGCCGCCATCGCGCGGCGCACCGTCGGCGACAACGTGGTCGCCATCTCCGTGCCCGCGCCTACCGAGCGGTTCGCCGAGAAGGAGCGGCGGATAGTCGATGCATTGCGCGTGGCGGCCGATTCCCCGGCCTGGACGCGCTAGCGTCAGCGGATCCGGTTGATTCCGCAGTCGAGTTCGGGCCCGGGTTGGCTCGTCGCGCGATTCCGCCGAGGACGCCGCAACGCCCGCCCTCGGGTGGGCCACTGCACCCGGAGCCCAAAAGCGCCACCCTCCGCCCGCGCCTTTGCCTCGTTGAGGTTGGAGACGGCCGGGTTACCCCTCGAAAGCTCGGCCGTCCCAACGTCTCGATCCCCGCTCAACAGGGCACTGCGGAGGAGAACAGCGGTCCCCACTCGTGCCGAGCCGCGGCTTGCGCATCGGTGAAGCTCGGTGTCTTCTCGCCATCGCCGGCCAGATGTACCAGCGCCCAGGCCATCGCGAACACCGGCACCTTGTGTCGCAATGCGGCGCTGTGCAATTCATCCAGGGCGGCGTCCGAGGGGCACCGGCGAAGGCCGATGAGAATGCCCCGCGCGGTGTCGAGGATGCGACCGGACTGCGGACCACACGAAGTCTGGGCCGGGACCCAGTTCGCCGTCATGCTATGGATACCTCCTGCGGCGCCGTCACGAATCCGCCATTTGGTAGCGGCCGAGGAATTCCTGCGCTACGCGTCGTCGCGGCCGCAAAGCTCAAAAGCGCCCTGTGTCATGATTTGTCGATCGGGCTCGTTGTGCCAGACTGCGGCCGTGATTGATACCCGCCCGTGACCGTTTCGGAATCGGCTGCTAATCAACGACTCCCGCATCACGCCGATCGGCGCTGGAGTTCGCTGATCTCGAATTAGATTGCCAACGCTAGTAATTCGTCGAATCCACCGACGATAGAGTCGTAAAAGACGTCATAGTCTGGAATCGCGGTGGTGTCGACGTTCAAGCCGAGCCCGCAGGTATCGACGTAGGTGAGGAGGGTGACATTCACAGCCGCGCCGATTGTGGGTCCGAACGCGTATTGCGCGCGCACCGCGGCGCCACCGAGAAAGACCGGCACCGGAACACCCGGCACATCGCTGGCCACGAAATCCACGTGGCGCAGGACCGAGCCGATGTACCACCGGGGCACCAGGTTGAGCACCCCGGCGATCAATTGCGTGTAGGGCAGCGACCTTTCGTGACGTACCTCCGCAGTGCGCTCCCGTATCGCCCGGATTCGCTTTGCCGGGTCGGCCTCGCCGGCGGGCACGTCGAAGCGCATCAGCGTGATCCGGTTTCCGCCGATGCCGTCTTCTTTGGTCCGCAGGCTGATCGGCATCGTGATGTGCAAGTCGCCCACCGCAACGCCGTGCTTCTCGTGATAGAGGCGTAGCCCACCCGCCACCCCGGCGACGAAAGCGTCGTTCAGCGCGCCACCGCAACGGTGTGCCGCTTCCCGAAGCGGCCGCGTCGGCACCTGATGCACCCCGAGACGCCGGATCAGGCCACGGTCGATTGCTAACGGCGACCCGGGCCGGTTTATCGGCCGCACGGTTCGATAGACCGACGCCGCGGTGGTCGCCGCGGACCTGAAGGTGGCGACGGGCCGCCGCACGCCGTCGTACATCAACCGCGGCAGCCGGGTGGCCGCGCCCGTCAGGGCGCTGTTGAGCAACCCGGTGTCGTAGCGCACGGCATCGCGGTAGTCCCCCAGCAGCGACGACTCCGCGACCGCCGGCTCGGGCGGCATGGGTTCGGCGGGATAAAGCTCTTCAGAGAGATCGAACAGGTGCATCGCGATCTGGACTCCGCCCACGCCATCGGTGAGCGCATGGTGAAACTTGCAGATCACGGCCGCGCCACCGTTTTCCAGACCGTCGACGAACGTCGTTTCCCACAGCGCGCGGGCCCGATCGAAATCCTGCATCTCGGCCACTCGCGCCATCTCGAGCACGTCGTCGAGGGTTCCGGCGCCGGAAACCGTCGCTCGCCGCAGGTGGTAATCCAGGTCGAAATCGCGGTAGTGCTCCCACCGCGGCGGGGCCGGCGCAGGCGACGGCACCACCCGCTGCCTGAACATGGGCATGGTGCGGCTGATCAGGTCGAATCGTTTCCGCACTTCGCCCCAGTCCGGGGGCCGGTCCAAAAGCACGACGCTGACCACGGTGGATCGCAGCCGTGGATCGCTTTCCATTGCCCAGGTGAACGCGTCGCTGGCGCGCATGAATGCAGTCATGTTCGTTTGCTCCTTGCGTCGAACGTACGGCTGCGGGCGCGTCAGGTCACCGGGTTACCGGCAGACGATGACTTTGGTCCCCACCTTTGGCGCCTTTCGTCGACCGCCCCGGTGCCCTACAGAATCGCGTTGAGGTCCTTCGCCTTGGCGATGTCGTCCCAGTCGACGCCGAGTTCCAGCAGGATCTCCTCCGTGTGCTGGCCGTGTTCCGGCGCCCGCGCCGGCGCCGGTGGCGTTTCGTCGAACTGAACCGGCGCCGCGACGATCCGGTACTTCTCGCCATGGTCGTCGACGTTGGTCACCACGTACCCGTTGGGTTCGACCTGCGGATCGTTGAGGGTTTCCCGCGGCGTGGCCAGGGCGCCCCACACGCCGGGCTCATCATGGAGCGCCTGTTGCCAGTGGGCGAGGTCGTAGCGGGCGAACGCGTCGGCGAAGATCTCGGTGGCCGCCGCGGCGTTGGCTATCAAGTTGCTTGACGGCACGAATCGCTCGTCGTTCACCAGCTCGGCCAGGCCCATGCGTTCGCAGAACCCCGCCCAGAACTTGTCCGGCTGCAGGAACACCAGCTGGATCCAGCGGCCGTCGCGTGTCTTGTACCTGTTGACGAGCGGGTTGATGGCCAAGCCGGGCGGTGCGCCCGGGATCCCGTCGATGTCGAAGAAATCGGCCGCCGAGATGGACGGCGCTATCGCCCACATCGCCTGGGCCAGCAGCGAGGAGTCGACGATCGTCGGCTCACCGGTGCGCTCCCGGTGAAACAGCGCGGCGCAGACGCCCCCGGCGAGCGTCGCCCCACCCTGGAGGTCGCCGAACCCGGGACCCTGCACGGCGGGCGTCTCGCTGCCGAACGGCGTGAGCGTGTAGGCGACGCCGCCCCGCGCGAGGTACGTGGCCGCGTCGAAGCCACCGCGATCCCGATCCGGACCCCGCACCCCCAGCCCGGTGCCGCGCGCGACAATGATCTTCGGGTTGAACGAGCGGATGTCGTCCACGGTCAGTCGGGCCCGCTCGAGCGCGCCCGGCAGCCAATTGGTAAGGAACACATCCGCACTCGCCAACAGGCGGCCAAACAGCTCGCGCCCGGTTTCGGATTTGATGTCGATGGCGATGCTGCGCTTACCGCGGTTGCCCAACTCGAGGATGAAGTCGGCGTCCGGGCGGGCCGCCTGGCGGGTGAACCCGCCGACCACCAGCGCGCGCCCGGGATCGCCCGAGGCGACACCTTCCACCTTGATCACGTCGGCGCCCCAGTCCGACAGTGCCGCACCGGCCGACGGCACGTAGGTCCACGACGCCAGTTCGACCACCCGCACCCCTTGAAGCACACCCCGGCGCACGCCAGACATCGCCACTCCCTCGGTCGGCCGCCATTCCTTGCTATTTTAGATATTCTAGTTAGTCTAGGGCGTAGCGGTAGACCCGCTGCAGGTCAGCGCAGTTTTTCGTGGAAGAGATGCGATGGATTCGACCGTCGGCCCGATTCCGGCGCCCGCTGCGGTGAATGCGCGGTGCATCCCACAGCAGACCGGCCGCCAACCGATTCATGTGCACTTCACCGGCGGCGGCGCCAGCGAACGGTGTTGGGCCCCAACGCGGGTCGCGATGTAGCTACACGGACGAAGGACGGGCGATGGGCAGGGTAGCGGGCAAGGTGGCCGTGATCAGTGGCGCCGCGCGCGGTCAGGGCCGATCGCACGCGCGGATGCTGGCCGCCGAAGGCGCGGACATCATCGCGGTGGATTTGTGCGCCGACATCGAGACCAATGAGTATCCACTGGCCCGGCGGGAGGACCTGGACGAGACGGGCCGGTTGGTGGAGAAGGAGGGTCAGCGCGCGTTCACCGCGGTCGCCGACGTTCGCGATCGCGTCGCACTGTCCGCCGCGATCGATGCGGGCGTCGCCGAATTCGGGCATCTCGACGTGGTCGTGGCCAACGCGGGCATCTGCCCGCTGACCGCGGGCCTACCGCCGCAAGCCTTCGCCGACGCCGTCGACGTGGACCTGGTCGGCGTGCTGAATCTGGTGCACGCGAGCCTCAAGCATCTGCAAGCCGGCGCGTCGATCATCGTGATCGGTTCCAATGCCGCGTTCATGTCGTCGATGAACACCACGGGCATCGACGGTGGGCCCGGCGGGGCCGGCTATGCCTTCGCGAAACTGGCTGCCGCACACTACGTCAACGACTTCGCCCTGGCGCTTGCCCCGTTCTCCGTCCGGATGAACGCGGTGCACCCCACCAACGTCAACACCGACATGCTGCACAGCCCGCCGATGTATCGGGCCTTCCGGCCGGACCTGAAGGACCCGACCCGCGAGGACGCCGAGCCGGTTTTCCCTCTCGTGCAGGCGATGCCGATCCCCTACGTCGAGCCCGAGGACATCAGCGAGGCGGTGCTGTTCCTCGCCTCCGACGCGGCGCGCTACATCACCGGGCAGCAGCTCCGCGTCGACGGTGGCGGCTTCCTCAAGGTCAAGCCCTGGTCGGGCGGGTGATCGGGTGAGCCACGGTCACTCCGCGACGGGCGTCGAGCGCCGGCTGTACGAACTGATGGTGCTCATGAAGGCGGCCGACGACCGGCTGTCCAAAGGCATTGGCACCGGCGAATTCGTGTGCGTGTACTGGCCCTCGCGCGGCCAGGAGGCCATCGCCGCCGCGATGGGGGTCGCGCTGCGGCCCGACGATCGGTTGGTGACCACCTACCGCGGGCTGCACGACCTCATCGGCAAGGGTGTCCCCCTGGAGGAGATCTACGGCGAGATGATGGGCCGCACGGTCGGCGCGAGCCGCGGCAAGGGCGGCACCATGCACATCGCCAATCCCGCCTCGGGCGTGATGCTTTCGACGGGGATCGTCGGGGCCGGACCGCCGGTGGCGGTGGGACTGGCGATGGCCGCCAAACGCAAAGGCTCCGACCGCGTCACGGTGGTCAGCTTCGGCGACGGCGCCACCAACACCGGGTCCTTCCACGAGGCGGCGAACATGGCCGCGCTGTGGGACTTGCCGGTGGTCTTCGTCTGCCAGAACAACCTCTACGCCGAAATGACCCCGACCGCCGACACGATGAAGCTCGAACACGTCGCCGACCGCGCGGCGGGCTACGGTATGCCCGGCGTGCGGGTCGACGGAAACGACCCGCTGGCGGTCACCTCGGCGCTCGAGGATGCGCTGAGACGGGCCCGCGCCGGTGACGGCCCGACCTTCATCGAGTGCGTGACGTTCCGGTTCCGCGGCCATTACTTCGGCGACCGGATGCCCTACATCCCCAAGGATCAACTCGCCGCCGCGATGGCGGCCGACCCGGTCCCCCGGTTCCGCGGCCGCCTCACCGAAGCCGGCATCTGCGATGACGACGAACTCGACCGCATCGACGCCGAAGCGCTGGCGGCGGTGGAGACAGCGCTGGAAACCGTGATGACCGCGGATTCCCCGTCGATCGACGAGCTGGACCGCGACGTGTACGCGAGCCCGATCGGGTTCCCGGTATGAGCATGCAAGACAAAGAGATGACGATGCGCGAGGCGGTCAACCTCGCACTGGATCAGGCGCTCGCGGCCGACGACAGGGTGTTCCTGCTCGGTGAGGACATCGCCGATCCCGGCGCCTCCGGGCCGACCGCGGGGCTGTCGACGAAGTATGGCAGGGAACGGGTCCTCGACACGCCGATCTCGGAGGCGGCGATCGTCGGCGCGGCCATCGGCGCCGCCATCGACGGCCTGCTGCCGGTGGCCGAGATCATGATCATGGATTTCATCGGCATCGCCGCCGACCAGCTGATCAACAACGCGGCCAAGCTGAGGTTCATGACCGCCGGACGCACGACGGCGCCGATCACCGTTCGCACCCAGGTCTACGCCGGGCTGGCCACCGGGGCCACGCATTCGCAGAGCCTGGAGGCGTGGTTCATGCACATACCGGGCATGAAGGTGATCGTGCCCTCCACGCCCCGCGACGGGAAGGGCCTGCTGACGGCGGCGATCTTCGACGAGGATCCCTGCCTGTTCGTCGAAACGATCCGGCTGCAGGGCAAGAAGGGTCCCGTCCCCGTCGAACCCGGTTTTTCAATTCCGTTGGGTCAGGCCGACATCAAACGGCCCGGCACAGACGTGAGCCTGATCGGCTACGGACGCTGCGTGCACGACGCGCTGACCGCCGCGACGACGCTGCACGAGCAGGGCGTGAGCGCCGAGGTCGTCGATCTGCGCACCCTGGTGCCCCTGGACGTCGAGACCATCGTCGGCTCGGTCCGCCGCACCCGCCGAGCCGTCATCATCCATGACGCGGTCCAGTTCGCCGGTCCCGGAGCTGAGATCACCGCGATCCTGCACTCGGAGTTGTTCTCCGAGCTGGCCGCGCCCGTCGAACGGGTGGCCGCCCGGTTCGTCCCCAACCCGGCCGCGGCGGCGCTCGAGGCGCAGGTGTACCCGTCCCCGGAGCGGATCGTCGCGGCCGCGCTGAAGACCCTGTCGGGGGCGAGCGCGCATGGTTGACTTCGTTATTCGCATTCCGCGGGTCTCGGTGGCCGTATCGGAAGCCGAGCTCACCGGCCTGCTCGTCGACGCCGGTCAGCACGTGGAGGCGGGCACGCCGATCTACGTGATCGCCACCGAGAAGGTGGAACAGGAAATCGAAGCGGGCGCGTCGGGCACCGTGCAATGGACGGGACAGGTGGGGACCACCTACGACATCGGCGCCGAAATCGGCGTCATCACTTCTTGAACCAGGAAAGGTGAGCACGCATGGACCTCAACGAGACTCGCGAGAGAATCATCTACCAGAAAGAGGGGCCCATCGCCCGCGTCACCCTCAACTGGCCGGAGAAGGCGAACGCCCAGGATCAGAAGCTGGCCGAAGAGGTCGACGCCGCGCTGCTGGACGCGGACCGCGACTACGACATCAAGGTGCTCGTCCTCAAGGCCAACGGCAAGGGCTTCTGCTCGGGACACGCCATCGGCAACAACGCCGTCGACTACCCGGCCTTCGTCGAGGGCGCCAAAGTCATGGGCACGCCGTGGAAGCCGCAGACCGACCTGTTCGTCAAGCCGGTCCTGAACCTCTGGGAGTTCTCCAAACCGACCATCGCCCAGGTGCACGGCTACTGCGTCGGCGGCGGCACGCACTACGGCCTGACCACCGACATCGTCATCGCCTCCGAGGACGCCTACTTCTCCTACCCACCGCTGCAGGGCTTCGGGATGCCGTCGGGTGAATGCTCCATCGAGCCCTGGGTTTTCATGAACTGGCGGCGCGCGGCCTATTACCTCTATCTGGCCGAGGTCATCGACGCCAAGAAGGCCCTCGAGGTGGGTCTGGTCAACGAGGTGGTGCCGCGCGACCAACTCGACGACCGGGTGGAGGCCATCGCCCGCCACATCGCACAGGCGCCGATGACCACGCTCCTGGCCACCAAGGCCAACCTGAAGCGGGCCTGGGAGCTGATGGGCATGCGGGTGCACTGGCAGAGCTCGAACGACCTGGTCGCCCTGGCCTCGATCAGCAAGGATGTCCAGGAGTTGATCCAGACGGTGTTCCGGGACAAGGTGCTGCCGTCCGAACAGGCGCGGCGCCAAGCGGCGGCGGCCGCGTCGACCGACGGCGCCACGGCCACTTAGGTTTTCGCGGGGCTCGCCGGTGAACCTCGCCGACCACGCCACCAGGGCCGGGCACGCGCCGGCCCTCATCCTCGCGGGCGGCGACACGATTTCGTACTCCGAGCTGTATGCCCGCAGCCAACAGGTCGCGGCGCTGTTGTACGGTGCCGGGCTGCGCGGCGGCGACGGCGTTGCCCTGGTCTTGCCCAACCGTCCCGAGTTCCTCGAAATCACCTGGGCCTGCCAGCTTTCCGGTCTGTACTACACGGCCGTCAACACCCACTTCACGCCCGAGGAGATCGCCTACGTCGTCGACGACTCCGACGCGAGGGCGGTGTTCGTCGACGCTTCGATGACCGACCTCGCCAAACACCTTCGCGGCGTCAGCACGGGCGTCGACGTCCACGTCGTCGTCGGCGGCGTCCTGCCCGGCTGGTGCGCGTACGAGGACGCGTTGGCGACCGCGGGCGGCGCGCCCGCGTTGTCGGACGGGTCGGAAATGCTCTACTCCTCGGGAACCACCGGACGGCCCAAGGCCGTTCGCCGTCCGCTGCCGACCGACGGCAACGGGTCCTGGGCCCAGGCGGTGCTGGAGATGGCGCTGACCCACAAGTACGGGATGACCCGGTCGAGCGTGTACCTCTCCCCCGCACCGCTCTACCACGCCGCCGGCGTGAACTACACCATGGCGGTCAACCGCGTCGGGGCGGCGGCGATCCTCATGCGCAAGTTCGACGCCGAAGCCGTCCTGGCGCTGATCGAGACCCACCGCGTGACGCATGCCCAGTTCGTTCCCACCATGTTCGTGCGGATGCTCAAGCTACCGAAAGCGATTCGCGAAAAATATGACGTGTCAAGCCTGCGATGCGTGATCCACGCGGCCGCCCCCTGCCCCGTCGATGTCAAGCACCGGATGATGGAATGGTTCGGTCCGGTCATCCACGAATACTACGGCGGCACCGAGGGATTCGCGGGGACGACAATCGGCCCGCAGGAATGGCTGGCACATCGCGGTTCGGTGGGCAAACCGATGTCCCCGGTGCACGTGATCGGAGATGACGGGCATGAGGTTCCCGTCGGGCACACCGGTGAGCTGTATTTCGAGGGCGGACCCGATTTCGAGTACTTCAAGGATCCCGTGAAAACCGCGTCGGTGTCCAACGACCGCGGCTGGCGCTCGCTGGGGGACATGGGCTACGTCGACGAGGACGGATACCTCTACCTCACCGACCGATCCACGTTCATGATCGTGTCCGGCGGGGTGAACATCTACCCCCAAGAGGTCGAGAACCTGTTGATCATGCACCCCAAGCTCGTCGACGCGGCCGTCTTCGGCGTCCCCAACGACGAGTTCGGGGAGGAGGTCAAGGCCGTCGTCCAGCCGGTCGCCGGCCTGACGCCGGGCCGAGACCTCGAGGCCGAGCTGATCGAGTATTGCCGCGCACACGTGGCCGGCTACAAGTGCCCGCGCACGGTGGAATTCGTTGCGGAATTACCACGGGACCCGAACGGGAAGCTGTACAAGAGACGCATTCGCGAGCGTTACTGGCAAGGGCGGGCATCGCGAATCGTGTGAATCAACGAGGGATGGCGAGATGGCTATCAAGACAGCTTCGGTACGCACCGATGTGAACTGGACACCGCTACCGGTGCCGTGGGCGGTCGAAACCGTCGATCGCATTCCCAAGCAGCGCTACTACGACGCCGAGTTCTACGCGCTGGAAGCGGAGGCGTTCTGGCCGCGCGTCTGGCAGATGGCCTGCCGGCTGGAGGAGATTCCCAAGACCGGTGACTACGTCGAGTACGAGATCCTCGACCAGTCGATCATCGTGGTCCGTGTCGACGCCGACACCGTGCGGGCCTACCACAACGCGTGCCGCCACCGGGGCGTGAAGCTGGTGGAAGGCAGAGGCTCCTGCGGATCCCGACGGACTTTCGTCTGCCCCTTCCACGGCTGGTGCTGGGGCATCGACGGCCGCAACACGTTCGTGTTGCGGCCCGAAGCGTTCGCAGAGGAGAACTTGGATTCGCAAGAGCTGCAACTGGTTTCGGTCCGGTGCGAAACCTGGGGCGGCTGCGCGTGGATCAACCTCGACGGCGGGGCCCCCGCGCTACGTGACTGTCTGGAGCCGTTCGCGTCGATCTACGACGCCTGGAAGGTGGAATCGCTGCGGGTCGAGTGGTGGCAGTCGTGCCGGCTGCCGGTCAATTGGAAGCTGGCGGCGGCAGCGTTCATGGAGGGATACCACGTCCCGCAGACCCATCCCCAGCTACTGCCGCCCGCGCAGAACGGTGGCCCCGCGAAATCCGCGGTGCACCCCGTCGTCGCGAGCAGCCTGTACTTCATGCGCACCCTGGGTACCGGCATGGGCGGGATGACGCACGACAACGACATCCGGATCGCCGAGGGCCTGCAGAACATCGAGCTGCCGGCCGACCCGGCCGCCGCCATGGACGCGTGGCGCAGCGCCCTCAACGACGCCGTGGTCAGCTGGCACCGGGCCCGGGGCAGCGCGATGCCCGATCTCAACGACTTAGCCCGCCGCGGCATCACCGATGCGATCGGATTCTGCTTCCCGCACTACTTCATCCTGCCCACCTACAGCAGCGCGTCGTCGTACCGCATCCGGCCGCTCGGGCCCGAGGACACGCTGTTCGAGATCTGGTCGCTCACCCGGTTCCCCGACGACGTCTCCGCGGGCAGGCCCCAGCCGCCGGAGCCGATGGCGCCCGCCGACCCGCGCTGGCCACCCATCCCGGCGCAGGACTTCTCCAATCTGCCGCGGCAGCAAAAGGGCTTGCACTCCAACGGCTTTGCCTATATGCGGTTGTCAGACCAGATCGAGGGGCTGATCTCCAACTTCGAACGGGTCGTCGACGGCTTCCTGGCCGGCCTGCCGTACGGGGCCCTGCTGCCCGCGATCCAGAAAACCAACACCACCATCGACGTGCCGGTGGCCGACTTGGGATTCGGGGCGGGGCCGCGATGACCACCCGGTGGGACCGCTCCGTCGACCTGCTCATCGCGGGCAGCGGCGGCGGCGGGATGGTCGCGGCGCTGGCCGCGCTCGACTCCGGCATCGAACCCCTGGTGATCGAGAAACAACCCCTGGTGGGCGGTTCCACCGGACTCTCCGGGGGCATGGTGTGGCTGCCGAACAACCCGCTGATGCGCGCCGACGGCATCCCGGACTCGCACGAGGACGGCCTGGCGTACTTCGACGACGTCGTCGGCGACATCGGCCCGGCGTCTTCGCCGGCGCGCCGGGAGATGTTCCTCACCGCGGGCTACGAGATGATCAACTTCCTGATCCGCAGGGGGGTTCGGTTCGTGCGGTGCCCGGGTTGGAGCGACTACTACCCGAATCACAAGGGCGGCAACGAAGCCGGCCGCGCGATCGAGTGCGTCCCGTACGACTCGGCCGCGCTGGGGAACTGGCGTGACAAGGTCCAGCCGTCGATGGCCAGGTCCTACGGCGGGTTCGTCCTCAAGACCAACGAACTGCGTTCGGTGCAGTACTTCAATCGGTCGCCGCGGGCCTTCGCGGTGGCCATGCGGGTGTTCGCCCGCACCAGGGCGGCGAGGCTGCGCCGCCGGGAAATGCTGACCAACGGAGCATCGCTCATCGGTCAGATGCTGAAGGCGCTGATCGACCTGCGCGGCGAGCCGCCGATCTGGACCGAAGCCGCGATCGGGGACCTGATCGTCGAGGACGGCCGCGTCGTCGGCGCGCGCGTGTCCCGGAACGGCACCGCGCTGAACGTCGAGGCGCGCAAGGGCGTGCTGCTCGCGGCGGGCGGCTTCAGTCGCAACGCGGACATGCGGCGCCACTACAGCGGCGAGCAGCCCAACGAGGGGCGCTGGTCCATCGCGAACCCCGGTGACACCGGCGAGGTGTTGCAGACCGCGATCGGATTGGGCGCGAAGACCGACCTGATGGACGAGGCCTGGTGGCTGCCATCGGTTTTCATCGCAGACGGGGGCGACGCGGCGAAGGCGCTGGGCAGCGGCCGGCAGCGGCCCGGCGCCATCTACGTCGACGGAACCGGCCGCCGGTTCTGCAACGAGTCCAACTCGTACGTCGAGGTCGGCAAGGCGATGTACGCGAACAAGGCGGTGCCCTGCTGGATGGTCTTCGACGACGGCTACATCGGCCGATACGTGTCGGGTGCCAACCCATTCAAGAAACGACGCCTCCCCGAAGAACTCATCACGCGCGGCGCGGTCCTGCGGGGTCAGACCATTGCCGACCTCGCGCGCGGGATGGGCGTCCCGGCCGACGCGCTGGAGGAGACGATCAAGCGCTTCAACGGGTTTGCGGCCAAGGGCCTCGACCCGGACTTCGGACGCGGCCAGTCGGCGTACAACGACTGCCTCGGCGATCCGGGGTATCGCCCCAACGCCTCGCTCGGCCCGCTCGAGCGGCCACCGTACTACGCCACCAAGGTCGTTCCCGCCGACGTCGGCACGTGCGGCGGGGTGATCACCAACGAGCACGCGCAGGTCCTCGACGAGGACGACTGCGTGATCGACGGACTGTACGCGACGGGCAACATCACGGCGACGGTGATGGGCCGAAACTATCTGGGCGCCGGCGGAAGCATCGCCTACACGATGGTGTTCGGCTACGTCGCCGCCCGCCACGCCGCCGGCAGGAGGGTCGCCGGCGATCCGAGCCGCACCCGCTAGGAAGTCACTTAGAGCACCACGCCGGACGGCGTTGCCCCAGGCGAGGCCCCCGGTCGGCCGGCAGTCGGCGGCTCGGCGGGGGCGGTCCCGGACGCCTGGTCGCCCACCGCCGCGCCCTCGACAAGTGTCGTTGCCTCGTCGTCCCTATTCTTTTCGTCGTCCCTATTCTTTTCGTCGTCCTTATTCTTTTCGTCGCCTTTGTCTTCGCCGTCCTTTTTCGCCTCGTCAGCGGGCGGTGGCTCCGGGGTGATGTCCGAGGCGAGCTGCGCGGGCATCGAGCCGCCGCCCATGCCCCCCTGCGTGAGGCCCTGGATGCCCTGCATGGCGCCCTGCAGACCTTGCGAAACGCCCTGCATGCCCTGCGACATGTTCCCCGCCAGCTGACCGAGCTGCGCGGGTGTCAGGGTGGGCGTTGGCTTCGGAGCCGCCCCCGTATCGGGCTTCGGCTTGGGGTCCGGCGTCGGCTTGGGGTCCGGCTTGGGCGTTTCACCGGGCGCCTTGATGACCGTGGCCTTGGGCGGGGCGTCCGGGTTCAGCGGCTTCAGAGGTATGTTCGCGTACTGAACGTAGTACTTCAATGCCGATTCCGAAGTCGCCTGAAGTTTCTCATACCAGTCAATGGCTGAAGCTATGTATTCGTGGTAATTGTTTTCCACATAAAACCGATACCAATAATCGCATTGCGATACTTCGTAGGTCGTGGGATGCGCGCCCCCCAGGGCGTGCTGGTTATTGTAGCCGGTTGTGGCGGTAACCTTTTTGTGCACGTCGACGACCCTGTCGGCCTGCTGACCCAGGTCGCCGCACAATTTGGCCATCGAATATATCCAATCTTTTTGTTGTTGGAAATTTCGTTCGACTTGCGCGGTCGCCTCGCCCTCCCAGCGGCTAAAAAGCCGGAATCGATGGGACTGTTCTTGAAATGCCTGCTGGAACGCTTTCCATTCCTGAGCGAACGCCCGAAACGACGTGCCCTGGTCGCCGGACTCGATGTCCTCCGCCGCCTGCCGGACTTCGTAGTAGGGGTATTCGAACGACGGCGCCGCTGCCATTGGCGGGGGCGCCGTCCAGGGCTCGTCCTCGGCGACCAGCGCCGCCGCCGCCACCCCCGCCGCGGAAGAGTCGTTGTTCAGAATGTTGCCGATGTCCTCCGCGGCTCCAGTATCGACCTCTTCATAGGCCTTGGCCGCATTCCGCAGGGATTTCGCCAGACTCTTCCATTCCCGTTCGCACCCCTTGAGGTACAGGCGCAACGTGTCGGCGGTGAGCGCGAGTCGTGCGGCCGTATCGTTGATGAACGAAAGGTTGCATGGCCCTTGCGGATTGGTCGACGGAACGGTCGGCAGCGGTTGCTCGAGTTCAGCAGCTCGGGCCAGGAGTTCCTCGTACTCCACATTCAACGCCTGCGTCATGTCGGGTCATTCTCCTTGTGCTGAAACGAACCTCGCCGGTGAGCCACGCGCTAGGCAGCGCGGTGCCGACATCCTCGATTGGCGTCTACCAGGTGCAATCCTAATTCACCGACCGGGACTGTTATGCGCCAATTTTCACGTCCCTCCCCCGGTCTTCACCGGTCGAACCACGCAGCGAACGGGCTACGGCGCTTCCGGCTCGTCACGACCGACGAACTCGCGCGGCTTCATGCCCGACTGCATCAGCTCGGCCCGCCGCGCCTGCACGTCGGTGGCGGCGCCCACCATGTTCGTCAGGATGTGACTGACCTGCAGGTGGACCCGCATGCCCATCAATTCCCACGCACGCTTCACGTTGCTCTTCACCGCCATCAGCGTGGTCAGCGGGATTTGGGCGATCTTGCGCGCCATCTCCTCGACGGTGTCCTCGAGGTCGTCCCGCGGCACCACCCTGTTGAGCAGGCCCCAGTCCAGGGCTTGCTGCGCGGAGAGGGTCGGGGCCAGCAGCAGCCAATCCATGGTGCGATGCCAGTTCATCAGCAACCACGGCTCGATCATCGTGTGCCCGCCGGGCTCGCCGAGGCTTTGGGCGAGCGGCATCTGGAAATACGCGTCCTCGGATGCGACGCAAAAGTCGGTCAGCAGACCGAGATATATCCCGCCGCCCACGCAATAGCCGTGAATCGCGGAAATGGTCGGCTTCGGGAATTCCCACAAATACAGCGTCGGCCACAGGAACAGATCGGCGGTGCCCTTGTACAGGTCCTCGAAGGTCTCACCGAAGTCCGGATACGGATTTTCGTCGGGACCCCAGCGAGCCACGTGTCCGCCGCAGAATCCTTTTCCGTTCGCCTTGAGGATGACGACCTTGATCTCCTTGTCACGGTCGGCTTCGTGCAGGCATTGGTCGACTTCGGTGACCAGGACCGCATCCTTGGTGTTGGCCTTGTCGACCCGGTTCAGAACGATCCGCGCAATCGGTGGCTCGCGCTCGTAGATCACCGCTTCGAGGACGCGCCGCTGCATGCGCGTGACATTACCCGACACGGCCATGCCGGAACCCAATTCGCACCGCCCAATCGTTATTGCGCCGGGCCGCATGTCGTCGACGACGAAAAAGCTTGCTACTCAGGGGACTTCGCTGCGCGCGCCAGCACCCACGCGCAACCCCCACCTTCACCGGCGGCGACCGGGTCGAGATCGGCAAACGCCGCGGGCAGCTCGCCGGCGACCGCGCGAAACGGCCCGGGGGCGGCTCCGACTTCGCTCAGCACGGCCATCGCCAGCAGCCCGCCGGGCGCCAGGCGCTCGATGATCGCGTGGTCAAGGCGACGGTCCCGAAATCTGTGGCAGAGGATGAGATCGACGGGCGCCCCGGCCGGCAGCCCGTCATCGAGGTCGAGGACCTCGAAGCGGCACCGATCGCCTACCCCGGCCCGGTGCGCCAGGTCGCGGGCCTGGGCGATCGCCACCGGCGAGACGTCCACTCCCTCCACCTCAAGCCCGCGCATCGCGAGCCACACCGCTGCGAGCCCGGGCCCGCACGCGAGATCGAGCGCCCTTCCCGCAACGGGAAGCAGCTCCAGGTATGGCGCCAGGAATTCGGGCGGCCCCACCGCCTCCACCGTCGGGGGTGCCTTCTCTGCGTACCGCTCGTCCCAGCGCTGCCGGTCCGCCTCGGCCATAGGCGCCACTGTAGAACCAACCGCCGATGCAGAGGCGATTGTTCTAGACAGCTGTCTGTAAATCGCCAGCGCGCGGATACCGGATTGCCGTGCCGCACGGGGGCCGGGCCTTCCTACACTGGACGGGTGTCTAAAGATGCGGCGCGCCGGTCGGACCGCCGGCCGGCGCAGACTATCCGCAAGGTCCTCGATGCCGGGCTGGAGGAACTGCGAGAGTCGTCGTTCGCGAATCTGACGATGCGCTCGGTGGCGACTCGCGCCGGAGTATCCCCGGCCAGCGCCTACACCTACTTCCCGTCGAAAAGCGCGTTGGTGGCCGCGGTGTACCTGCGTTTCCTCCGCGAGCTGCCGCTGCATACCGATGTCAACGAAACCACCAAGACGCGGGTCAGCGCGACGCTGCGAGACATGGCCGTGGTGGTCGCCGACGAGCCCGAGCTCACCGCCGCCTGCGGCGCGGCCCTGATGGCCGACGACCCGGCCGTGAAGCCGATTCGGGAGCAAATCGGCCAGGAGGTGTCCACCCGGATCGGCGCCGCCCTTGGCCCCGGTTGGCCGCGCGCCGTGAAATCCACGCTGCAGATCACCTTTTCCGGCGCGCTGATGACCGCCCGCTTCGTGAGCTTCGACGAGATCGAGGGACAACTCGATGAGGCCGTCAACCTCATCCTGGGCGCCTCCGTCGCTTGACCTACTGCGGTGCAAGGGATCACGCGCACGATCGGCTGGCCCGGAGACTCAAGAATCGCACTGGCCATACATACCGACGGAAGTGTCCTGCTCCGTGTTAACCAGCACCGAATGCCTAGCCCCAGCCGCTATGATCCAGGCGTGGGGATCACCGGCTACGGGTTTGCCGCTCGTTAGATGCGCAGTCACGGTTGGGCAGGCAACACGCCCGCCTCCGACGAGGAGGCGATCGAGCGCATCCTGGATGCCGCCGACAAGATCATCGAGGAACGCGGCTCGGCGATGCGGATCGCCGACGTGGCCCGGGCGCTTGGGGTGACCCGCCAGACCGTTTATCGGTACTTCCCCGGGACGCAGGCGCTGTTGGTGGCATCGGCGATGCGGTCGGCCGACGGGTTCCTGGATCGAATGACGGCCCATCTCGAGGGGGTCGCCGACCCGGTGCTGGCGATGACCGAAGGGTTGGCATTCGCCATCGAAGGACTGGCCTCGGACCACCAGGTGGAATTCGTGCTCAACCAGCGCCACCGTCGCGGCCAGAAGGTGTCGATCATCTCCGATACCGCCCTGGCGTTCGGGCGGTCGATGCTGCATCGCTACGACATCGATTGGGAGAGTTACGGTTTCGATGAGGCTGGTCTCGACGAGCTGAACGAGTTCTGCCTGCGGCTGCTGCATTCTTTCCTCGCCGACCCGGGGCGCCCGCCGCGCAGCGGCGCCGATCTGCGGCGCTACCTGACGCGTTGGCTCGGCCCGGCCATCGCCTATCCGCAACTGGTGCGCGCGATGGACGCGCTGCAGAGCGCTGAGCCGCCGCGAACGCGGCGGCGCCCTTCCAAGGCATCCTGACCCCGGCAGCGGGGGACGTTGACGACGACCATGAGGAGCGGGCATGACGGGCCTCGGACAGATCGCGCTCAATAGTGCGCCCGTCTTCGGTGGTGCGATGCTCGGCATCGCCGCCGGACAATTCCGCGGCCCGGATTATCGGGGGTTGATCAAACAGGACATGGACTTGTTGGACCGGCTGCCGCCCGAGGCCGGCAGGAGGCGCGCCGAACTGCAACGCACCATCGACGCCCGCATCGACGACCTGATCGACACCGCCGACCGGAGCCGGGCGCTGCGCAAGGCGGCGTTGTCGTACCAGGGGAACTGGCGCGACATCGTGCTGCTGGCCTGTGTGGTGTTGTTCACCATCATCTGGTGGGAGATCGACCACAGCAGGGGCAACTGGCTGCCGATGTTCGTGCTGCTGATCGTCCTGACCGTCATGACCGCCGCCTACGCGTTTCGGGGCGTGCTGCGTGCGGTCCGTTCGTTCACGCACCGGCAACCCCACGCCCCCGATGCCGACGTCCCGCGTTAACCCGGCCCCGGCCGCATCCGCACAACGCGCACATTTTGTCACCCTGTGACAAGATCACGATGTGAAGGCGCATACCGTCGGCGGTCTGATTTGTGCTGTGCTGGCGCCCGTTTGGGCGCTGCCGGTCGCTCCCATCGCGGCGGCCGGGCCATGCCCCGATGTCGAGGTGGTGTTCGCGCGGGGTACCAACGAGCCGCCCGGCGTCGGCCGTATCGGCCAGAGTTTCGTCGACGCTTTGCGCCCGCACGTCGGCGGCAGGTCCCTGGGTGTGTATCCCGTCGACTACCCGGCAACCACGGATTTCCCCAGGGCCGCGGACGGCATCAGCGACGCAGGCGCACACGTCGAACACGTGGCGGTCGCCTGCCCCAGAACCAGGATGGTGTTGGGCGGATACTCCCAGGGCGCCGCGGTGATGGGTTTCGTCACCGAAAGCGCGGTGCCGGACGGGGTACACCTGGTCCAGGCGCTGCAGCCGATGCCGGCCGAGGTTTCCAACCACGTGGCCGCGGTCGCTCTGTTCGGAAAACCGTCGAGCCAGTTCATGAGCATCCTCAACGAGCCGCCCGTGACGATCGGCCCACCCTATGCGGGCAAAACCATCGAATTGTGCGTGCCCGGCGATCCGGTGTGCTCGGATGCCGGTAACCCGGTCGCGCACCGGCAGTACGTCGAAGCCGGCATGGTTGACCAGGCGGCGGACTTCGCCGCCGGCCGCCTATAGACGGGCGTCAGCGCGACCCGGCGCCGGCCTCGAGCACCTCGAGGGCCGCATCGATGTTGGGGACGATCGTCGGCCCGTAACCGGCCACCAGCTGATCGAGTGCGCGAGCCATGTGCGGTCCGACGGCGCCGGCGGGGAGGACCTCCTGGGCCAGGACGATGCCGTTCACCAGGTGGGCGGCGCTCAGGCGGCCGTCGGGGGTGGCCTCATACCGCCAGTCGCCGATCTGCACCCGCTCCGGCTGCGACCGGAAGAAGCCCCGCCGCGCCGGAACGAGAACCACACCCGGAACCCCGCAAAAGACCCGCAGCACCAGGCCGACTCCCCCGGGACCGGCGAGGGCGGATCCGATGACGTGTCCGACCCGCTGATGATCGAGGCCCGTCATCAATCGCTCATGGGCAGGACGAACGACGGTGTCAGGGTCTGCGCCTCGCCCGCGCGGCGCACGGCGGTCCCGGCCACATAGAACTCGACGGTGTGATGTCCCCACGCGTAGTTCGAGATGGCGAAATGCACACCGACGACACCGGTTCCGCCGTCGCGCTCGGCTTCACTCTGCATGCGTGACATCGCCAGTTCGCGAGCCTGGTAGCTGCCCTGCGTCCATTGGGGCATCTCGGCGTTGCGGCCCACCTGGCCGAGCGTGCGCAGAAAGCCTTGTACGGCAATGTGAAAGACACAGTTGCCCATCACGAACGCCACCGGGGCGAAGCCCGACCGTAGGAGTGTCGACAGATCCTGCCCGGACAGGTGGCTGGTGAACGCTTGCCCGTTGGGCCGCCGATAGGCGCCGGGCTTGTCCGTGTATCGCACCGCGGTTCCGACCGCGATGAACTCCAGATGCTCGCCCTCGCCCTGATGACGCCATTCGAGGCGGACGCCCACCACGCCGTCCGCGCCCAGCGAATCGGCCTCCGCCTGCATCCGCGACATCGCATTCCAGCGCGCCCGGTAGGTCGCGTCCGTCAGCACCGGAAGCTCGGACTGCTGCCGGATCCCGGTGAACTGATAACCGACGTGGTAGACCGAGACTCCCATCACGAGTTCGATCGGCTCGAACCCGGCCCCATGCAGCAAGGCGAATTCGTTGATCGACAGGTCGGAAGTGAACACTTTGCCCGCGTGCGACAGCCGTTCGCTGGCAACTGGGTCGAGCGGGTTCGGTTGCATCGTCAAGACACCCTCCTACGGTTCGCAGCACAGCGTATGCGGTTGGGCCGCCGCGCATACCCACAACGTGCGAGTTTCCGGCGGACCGGTGGCGAAATGACGGCGGTCCTCCAGCGCAGGTCCCGCTCGCTTCGGCGCGGCCGCGGCGCGCCCGGATCGATTTGCTGTCGCGCGGGCATCCGGGCCGCTCAGTGTGCGGCCTGCGCGGCGCCGATCATCGTGTGCAAATCCTCGACGGACCAGGGTGGGGCCTCATGGTGGTCGCGGTAGCCCAGCAGCCGCGGGGTTGGCCGATCGAAGCTGCCGACGAATCCGCCTGCGGCAACGAAGATCTGGCCCGTGATGGCCTGGGCCAGGTCGCTCACGAGATAGGCGTAGAGCGGGGCGACGAACTCCGGTGGGGGGCTGTCCAGTGAGGCCCGCATGGTCATTTCGTCCAGCAAGCCGCGGCGATGCAGGTCCTCGATGTGTTGTTCGTACTCGGCGCCCGTGGACAGCCGTGTCCGGGCGCCGGGACACACCACGTTGGCCCGGACGCCGTGGGCCTTCAGTTCGGCGGCGATGGCCATGGTCAGGGCGTTGACCGCGCCCTTGCCCGCGGGGTAGCCGGTGCCGCCGTAGTCGCCCAGGAATGCCACTGAGCTGGTGTTGACGATGGCCCCGTGCCCCTGGGCGGCCATGACGCGAGCGGCCGCCCGGCACGTGTGGAACGCCGTGCCGAGGTGGGCGCCGATCAGGCGGTCGAAGTCTTCCGGCGAGATGTTCAAAATCGAGGATCCGGGCGGCTCGGCGATCCCGGCGCAGTTGATCAGGGCGTCCAGCCGCCCGTACGTGCGCACACAGTCGGCGGCCAGCGCACCGGCGACGTCCTCCTCGTCCGCAGGTCCGACGACCGCGGTGGCGTGCCCTCCCGACGCCGTGACGGCGGCGACGGTCTCCTCGACCGCGTGCTCGTCGCGCCCGTTGACGACCACGCCGGCGCCGAGGCCGCAGAGCAGTTCGGTGACCGCGCGCCCGATCCCACGGCTGCCGCCGGCCACCACCACCCCGCGCCCATCCAGCAGCCGTCCCTCGATGTTCACCGTCATGGGCGCCGTAATGCGTTGTGCCCTAACGGCAATGGAAACGGATCGGGGGCACGCCGCGCAAGAACTGTCACGAACACCAGGCGAACAGTACCCAGCCGGCCCAGAAATGAGAACCGCAGTCGTCACTTTGCCGGCAGGCGGACCCGGCGCAGGTGCGCGATTTTGGGGTTGAGCAGCGGATTGACCCCCACAAGACGCCGACGGTCCAGCTCGGGCCGGTTGATCGCGCTGAGGTGGGCGGGCCACCAGCCGCGGCCCTCGTTACGGAGCGGACAACGGTTCCGTAAGAGTCGGGACAGAGATCGGGTAAGCGATCGCGGGCGGATGGGATGAGGCGTATAGTCACGAATGAAGTCCGTTCTGGACATGTCGCCGTTTAGCTCAAAGCGGCCAGTCAGCCGCACGGCTACTGAGCTTGATTATGGCTCCGGCGATCGACACCCGAGTCATCTCCCATCGGTAGCCCGTGCGTGTTGGATAACCGACCAGTCCTGCGGATACAGGTGCAGTGAGGCGACTACGCGCATAGCTGCCATGTCTCGCTGCACACGACTCAGAGGAGTGAGTCAGCATGCAAACCCATTCGAATGTCCCAGTTTTCAGGACCGGCCGCGCCAAGACAGGGCGCGTGCGCCAATGACCGATGTAATTACCCCCCTCCGTCCGGCCCCGTGCCGGGACACCAAAGCCGACGATTCCTACGACGATGTCGTCGAAATGTTCGTGGCGTTGCGCCAAATGCCGGCCGAATCGCATGAATACAGCCGCCAACGCGAGCAAATCGTGGCCCGATGCCTGCCGCTGGCCGACCATGTGGCCAGCCATTTCGCGCGCCGCGGCGAGGGTCTCGACGACCTCATCCAGGTGGCGCGCGTGGGGCTGATGAACGCCATCAATCGGTTCGACCCCGACAAGGGGCCCAGCTTCATCGGCTTCGCGGTCCCGACCATGATGGGCGAGGTCCGGCGGTACTTCCGCGACTACAGCTGGGGCATGCGGGTACCACGGCGGTTGCGTGAACTCCACGTACAGATCAGCAGGACGACCGGCGACCTGGCTCAGAAGCTGGGGCGTGCGCCCACCGCGGGCGAGCTGTCGCAGGTGCTGGAAGTTCCCCGCGAGGAAATCGTCGAGTGCCTTGTGGCGGGCGATGCCTATCGGCTGGATTCGTTGGACGCACCCATGGGCACGGACGGCTCGGGCACGCCCCGACTGGTCGCCGACTCGGTTGGCGACATCGATCCGCAGATCGAGCACATCACCAACCGGGAAACGCTGCGCGTCCTCGTTGCCGCACTTCCCGCGCGCGAACAGGAGGTCCTGCGGATGCGGTTCTTCGAATCGATGACGCAGAGCCAGATCGCCGAGCGCATCGGGGTGTCGCAGATGCAGGTCTCGCGCATCCTGGCGAGCACCCTGCGCTGCCTGCGCGACCAACTGGAATAAGCCCTTCATCGCCCCCGGGCCTTCGGCGCCACGCCCGCAACCCGCCGCAATGTACTGTGCGATCGGGAAACAACTCGACTGCGGTGCCTGAGGCAGCCTGGAAGGGGGCTCAAAGCGATGTGGACTTCACGGACGGTGGCCGCGGGCGTCGCGGCGATGACGGCGCTGGCGCTGGGCGTAGCGGGGTGCGGCGGCAAGAATCCGGCGTCACCGACGTCCAAGCCGGGGTCGTCGAGCTCGGCCACCAGCGCGCACAGCTCGGCACCGGCCTCGTCGACGGCCGGGCAGGCGAGCGAGTACACCGGCCTGTTGATCCAGGCGAGCGACATCAACGCGCCCGTACCGTTCACGGCTGCCCCGCCGACGGGTAACCCGAACGGCCAACCGGGCGTCGCGACGACGTTCAAGGACGAAGACGGCAGTCACGTCATCAAGGACACGATTCAGGTGTTCGCCGACCCCGGCGCCGCCACGGACGCGTTGAACGCGGCCAAGGGCGCGCAGGGTGACGTGATCAAGAACCCGACTACGCAAGCTGCCAACGTCGGGGCGGGCGGAACGACGTTGACGGGCAACTCCCCGGACAAGAGCAAGGGCGTGACCATCCTGCTGTTCACCGAGGGCAGGGCCTTCGTCACGCTGCAGTTCGACGGGCCGCCCGACACGCTGGCTCCCGCCGATTTCGTCAACGACGTGGCCCAGAAACAAGCCGCGGCCATCAAGAAGGGGCTCGGCGGCTGAGCGCGAGCTGACCGCACACCACCGAGGGGTCCGATGACCGTCATCAATGGCATGCCCGCCCATGCCCTGCTGCTGCACTTCGTTGTGGTGCTCGTACCGCTGACCGCCCTGCTGGAGATCGTGTGCGTGTTTTGGCCCACGGCGCGTCGGGGCGCACTGTTGTGGCTCGCCGTGATGTCGGCTGTCGCCACCATGGTGTTGACGCCGATCACGGCAAACGCCGGGGCGTGGCTTTACGACCTGAGGGCCAAACCCAGTCCGATCCTGCAGGAGCACGCCTCCCGGGGCAGCACCATGCCATACTTTTCCGCCGCGCTGCTGGCGGCCGCGCTGGCGCTCGTGGTGATGCGCGTGATCGAACGCCGCTCGGACAAGAGCCGCGTGGCCGTCCGGGCGACTATCGCGATACTGGTGCTCGCCGTCGCCATCTCATCGACGGTCCAGATATACCGCGTGGGCGACGCTGGGGCCCAATCGGTTTGGGGTGGCGAAATCGCCCACCTGGAACACTCCAACCACCCGGGCTAGGGTAGGCGCGAAGCCTATGTGGCTGGCGTCAGCAGAAACAACCGGAATTGGCGCCGACCCGCACGGTCTTGGGCCACCTGGTAATTCGGCCAGTGCGCCACCACCGTCGACCATGCTTCGTCGCGCTCCGCGCCGCTGAGCAACCGCACCGACGCGACGAAGCGATATCCGCGCCTGCGGACGGTAACCCGCTGCGTGGCTTTCAGATTCGCCGACCACGACGGGTGGCGATCGCGACCCCAGTTGGAGCCGACCAGCAACAGCCCGTTGCCGACGGGCACATACTGCACCGTCGCGCTACGGGCGAGACCCGTTTTGCGTCCTGAGGTGGTGATCCGCACGTTCGGCAGGCCCGCGAGGTCGAGAACGCCGAACCGCCCGCTCGTCGCGAACCGCAGCAGCGCCTCAAGGCGTTCCGCGACCGGCCGGCTGTCCAGGACGAGCCGGCGGTAGGCCGCCGGATTGCGGGCCACCCGCTGCAGCGGATTCATACGAAGACTGTATTGCGGGGGCAGCCCGGCGTGGGCGTCGGAACGATGAAATCACCTTGACGGCCAGGGATTCCGGCGTGGGCGTCCACCACAACGCGACACGCGCCGTACCCGTTAAATAAATTGCTTGATTTAATCGTGGCACCCGTGTTCACTGAGGCGATGACCGCCGAGCGGATCGCCCGCTCCGACAGGTCGACAGGGACCCGGGAGGCGATCCTGTCGGCCGCGGAAGTGTTGTTCGCCGAGCGCGGCATGTACGCCGTGTCCAACCGGCAGATCAGCGAGGCGGCCGGGCAGGGCAACAACGCCGCGGCCTGCTACCACTTCGGGACGCGAACCGACCTGCTGCGGGCGATCGAGAGCAAGCATCGGGAGCCGATCGAGGAGCTGCGGGCACAGATGCTGACCGCAATCGACGATTCCACGGACCTGCGCGACTGGGTGGGCGCGATGGTGCGGCCACTCACCGATCACCTGCACGCGCTCGGCACGCCCAGCTGGTATGCCCGGTTCGCCGCCCAGGCCATGGCCGATCCCGCGTACCGACACGTCGTCACCAAAGACGCGCTCGCGTCGCCGCTGCTGGTGCGGACCATCGACGGCATCAACCGGTGCCTTCCCGACCTGCCCAGGCGGGTGCGTTCGGAACGGATGGTCATGGTGCGCAACCTGCTCATGCACACCTGCGCCGAGCACGAAAGCGCATTGGCCGAGGACGGACCGCGTTCGCGTTCGGCGTGGCCGGTTGCCGGCGAAGGCCTGATCGACGCGATCGTGGGCCTGTGGCGCGCACCGGTCCACGTGGGCGCGGCAAGCGGCTAGTACAGACGAAAACGAGAACGGCCCGAGCGAGGAGAACGATGACCGACGTATCGACCGCCACCGACATTCCGGAGTTCCCGATGTCGCGGGCGCCGGGCTGCCCCTTCGCCCCGCCCCCGAAGGTGTTGGAGCTCAACGCCGACAAGCAGCTGAGCCGGGTCCGCATCTGGGACGACAGCACACCGTGGCTGATCCACGGCTACGAGGCGATCCGGGCGTTGTTCGCCGACTCGCGCGCCAGCGTCGACGACCGGCTGCCGGGATATCCGCATTGGAACGAGGGAATGCTGGCGACGGTGCACAAGCGCCCACGTTCGGTGTTCACCTCCGACGCCGAAGAACACACCCGGTTCCGTCGGATGCTGTCAAAACCGTTCACCTTCAAGCGAGTTGAGGCGCTGCGGCCGGCGGTGCAGCAGATCACCGACGACCACATCGACGCGTTGCTGGCCGGCCCCAAGCCGGGCGACATCGTCAGCACGCTGGCGCTGCCCGTGCCCTCCTTGGTGATCAGCCAATTGCTGGGCGTGCCCTACGAGGACGCGGATTTCTTCCAGACCCAGGCCCAGCGGGGTATGGGACGTTACGCCACCGAGGAGGACACCGCGCAGGGCGCCGCGTCGCTGGCGAAGTACCTTGCCAACCTGGTGCGCGGCAAAATGCAAAGCCCGTCGGAGGATTTGGTGTCCGACCTGGCCGAGCGGGTCAACGCCGAAGAGCTCAGCGTGCGCGAGGCCGCGCAGCTGGCCACCGGTGTGCTCATCGCCGGCCACGAGACCACCGCCAACATGATCAGCCTGAGCATCGCGGCATTGCTCGACCATCCCGACCAGCTGGCGCTGATGCGCGATAGCGACGATCCGAAGGTGATCGCGGTCGCTGTCGAGGAATTGATGCGCTACCTGAGCATCATCCAGACCGGGCAGCGCCGCATCGCCGTCGAGGACATCGAGGTGGGCGGCGAGACGATCCGCGCCGGCGAGGGCATCATCCTTGACGTCGCGCCGGCGAACTGGGATAGCCGGCAATTCCCCGTTCCGGACCGGCTCGATCTGCGCCGCGAGGACGGCCCGCATGTCGGCTTCGGCTACGGCCGCCACCAGTGCGTCGGGCAGCAGCTGGCCCGGATGGAACTGCAGATCGTTCTCCCCACCTTGCTGCGCCGCGTCCCCACCCTCCGGCTCGCGGTGCCGCTGGAAGACCTGCCATTCAAACATGACGCGCTGGCCTACGGCCTCTACGAGCTGCCAGTGACATGGTGAAGCCCGACCTGGAGCTGGCGGTACCGGGCCTGCGTGGCAGCTTCGCCGTCGTGACCGGGGCCAACAGCGGCCTGGGATTCGGTTTGGCCAAGCGGTTGTCCGCCGCCGGCGCCGACGTGGTGATGGCGATCCGTGACCGCGCCAAGGGCGAAGCGGCGGTCGCCGCGATCCGCCGTCACGTGCCCGCGGCCAAGCTGACCATCAAACAGCTGGACCTCGCGTCGCTGAAAAGCGTGGCGGCGCTGGGTGAAGAGCTGGTCGCACAGGGCCGGCCCATTGACATCTTGATCAACAACGCGGGCGTCATGACACCACCGCAACGACTCGAGACCCACGACGGCTTCGAATTGCAGTTCGGCACCAATCATTTGGGGCACTTCGCGCTGACCTGGCACCTGCTGCCCCTGCTGTCGTCCGCGCGGGTGGTGACGGTCAGCAGCCTGGCCGCGACGCAGCGCAATCTCACCTTCGACGATCCCAACGCGCGGCACGGCTACCAACCGATGCGCTCCTACGGGGTGGCCAAGCTGGCGCAGCTGATGTTCGCCGTCGAATTGGATCGACGCAGTCGCCTGGGCGGTTGGGGACTGATGTCCAACGCCGCCCATCCCGGCTTGACCAAGACCAACCTGCTGAGCGGGGCCTCCTATGGCCGCGCCCGGCCCACGCTGCAGGCGCGGCTCACCCGGCTGACGTGGCGGGTGCTGCCCTTCATGTGGCTCGACATCGACGAAGGCATCAAGCCGACGCTGTATGCCGCGGTGTCACCGGACGCGCAGGGCGCCAAGTACTACGGGCCGCGCGGGTTTTATGAAACCGTCAGGGGCGGGGTCACTTTCGCCAGGGTTCCCTGCTCAGCGCGCAGCGAGCCCGACATGCGCCGGCTGTGGCGGCTCTCCGAACAGCTCACCGGCGTCACGTATCCGGACGGGGAGGGGTGAAAGATGCGCAAGAAAGGGACGATGATGCCACCTCGAGCTCGCACCCCGTACCCCGCGGGTGTGATCGGTGCGCCCAAGTACCGCCGCGGTCACGCTTCGGAATTCAACACCGGCCTGCCGCCCGGGACCGAGGTGTTCTCCGCCGACAACCACATCTCGGTCGCCGACGACATCTTCTACGAGCGCTTTCCCGACGACCTGAAGGACTACGCGCCGAGAATCTGGTACGAGGACGGCGCCTACCTGCTCGGCCGGCCGGGGCAATCGATCGTGGTCGGCGATTTCAGCGCCGTGCTCATGCAGTACGACGACCTGGCCGGCGCGGTCAGCAACAACATCGACGCCCGCGTGCGGGAGCTCGCCGAAGACGGCGTCGACAAAGAGTTGGTGTTCCCCAACGCGGTGTTGGCGCTCTTCCACTATCCGGACAAGGACCTGCGGGAGCGCATCTTCCGTATCTACAACGAACACATCGCCGCGGTGCAGGAAGGCTCCAACGGCCACTGTTATGGCGTCGGCTTGATCAACTGGTGGGATCCGCGCGGAGCCCGGCGTACGCTGACCGAGCTGAAAGCGTTGGGGCTCAGGACGTTCCTGATGCCGATCAACCCCGGCAACGACGATAACGACCGCGCCATCGACTTCTCCGGCGCCGCGATGAGCGCGGTATGGGACGAGATCGAGGACGCCGGGCTGCCCGTCACCCACCACATCGGGGAGAGCCAGCCCAAGGTGCCCAGCGAGGTCAACAGCGTCGCGATCGCGATGATGGTGAACATCGACTCGTTTCGGGAGATGTTCTCCAAGTACATCTTCGGCGGCATCCTGGATCGACATCCCCGGCTGCGGATCGGCTGGTTCGAGGGCGGGATCGCCTGGGTCCCACCGGCTTTGCAGGACGCCGAGCACGTGTTGGCCTCGTATCGGCACATGCTCGCGCACCAGCCGGAACACGACGTCCGCCATTACTGGGACACCCACATGTGCGCCTCGTTCATGGTGGACGGCCTCGGCCTCGCCCAGGTCGACGAGATAGGAATCGACAAGGTGATGTGGTCGTCGGACTACCCGCACAACGAGAGCACCTACGGCTATTCGGAGCGGTCGCTGGCCGCGGTGGTCGACGCCGTCGGTCCCGAGGACGCGGTCCGCGTCGTCAGCGGAAACATCAGAAACTTCCTGGGTCTTAAAAAATGACCGATTCACTCACTACGGGCGGCTCCGTCATCGAGATACCGGACGAACCGGATTGGGCGCGCATGCGTTCAGAGACCGGGGCGCGGCTGCGGTCCGCGATGGCCGAGCGCGGCGTCGACGCACTGATTTTGCTGATGAACGGTTACGTCGGGTACGCGACGGGCGCCAGCTGGCCACTTCTGGATGCGGGCCTCTCGCACGTGGAACGTCCGGTCGCGGTGGTGCTCGCCGACGACGAACATCCGCACCTGTTCATGCCGTTCCGCGGTGGAGCGTCGGCGGAGTCACCGGTGCCCGACGATCATCTGCACGGGCCGGTCTACCTCGAATTCGACCATGGTGTCGAGCAATTCGCGCGTGAGCTCGCCGCGCTGGCCCCGCGGGGCGCGAACATCGCCGTCGACGAACTGACGGGTGCGATGCGCAGGGCCGGTCACAAGCTGTTCCCCGCCGGGGAGCCGACGGATGCGGCGCTCGTGCTCGCCGACGCGCAACTGGTCAAGACCCGCGATGAGCTGTCCTGCCTTCGCCGGGCTGCGCGCATCACCGAAGAGGCGATGGTGGACGTGCAGCGGGGCCTGGCGCCGGGAGTGCGGCAGATCGACCTCTCGGCCACGCTGGTGCGTCGCGCGTTCGAGCTCGGCGCCACCACCAACATGCTGGAGGCCATCTGGCAGGTGATGCCGACTTCACGGGAAGCCGGAGTGTGGACGACGCACGGCGATCTGGCGCTGCCGCTGCTCACCACCGACCGTGAACTGGCCGCCGGCGATGTGCTCTGGACCGATATCAGCATCACCTACGCCGGGTACTGCTCGGACTTCGGGCGGACCTGGGTTGTCGGGGCCCAGCCGACGCTGCGCCAGCAGGACCAGTTCCGGCAATGGCGGGCCATCCTGGATGCGGTGCTCGCGGTGACGAAAGCCGGTGTCACGTCCGGTGACCTGGCGCGTGCGGCGATCGCCGCCAATGGCGGCCGCAAGCCGTGGTTGCCGCACTTCTATCTGGGTCACGGTATCGGTACCTACCCCGCAGAAGCGCCGATGATCGGAACGGATCTCGGCGAAGAGTTCGACGACAACTTCGTCTTCCCGCCCGGAATGGTTCTGGTTCTGGAACCGGTGGTGTGGGAGGACGGCACAGGCGGTTATCGCAGTGAGGAGATCGTGGTGATCACCGAAGACGGCTACTTGCCGATCACCGACTACCCCTATTCCCCCTATGGCGACTGAGGTTCTGCCCGACCCCGCCGCATTGCGGACGGGTCGTCGGGAACGGGCGCTGGCCCAGATGGACGCACACGGACTCGACATCCTGGTGCTCGGGCGGCAGGCCAACATTCGGTATGTCACCGGCACCCCGCAGCTCTGGATAGCCGGGACGCGTCCGTTCGGCCCGATGTGCGTGGTGGTGCGCGCCTCCGGGGACATCTACCTGAACAGCACGGACGACGAGGGCGTTCCCGAGGAGATCGGACACGACCACCTCTACGGACTGGCCTGGAACCCGATGACGCTCATCGACGTGCTCAAGAAGGTCGACGGCGCCGACTCGGCGCGGCGGGTCGGAACCGACGCGATCACACCGACTTTCGCCGCATTGTTGCCCGAGGCGTTCCCGAATGCCGAACTCGTCGACGCGGAGCCCGCGATGCGCGCAGCGCGGCGTGTCAAGACGCCCGACGAAATCGCGGCGATGGGCACGGCGCTTCGGGTCGCCGAACGCGGACTCGCCTCCGCCCTGGCCGAATTCGCGCCGGGGGTGTCGGAGCGGACGCTGGCCGGGGCGATGATGGAGGCCATGGCCGCGGGCGGGGTGAGCACGCCGGCCACCCAGGACGCCGCCTGGGTGACGTCGAAGGAACACCCGTGGCGCCGTGCCGGTTCCGACGAGGTGCGGCCGGGTGACCTGGTCGCGTTCGCCGCCGGGGCCCTGGCGAACGGCTATGTCGCGGAAGTGGGCCGGACGTGGCCGGCGGGCGATGCTGCCGGTAGCCTATTCGGCCGCTCAGATGCGTTGTACGACAAGATGCTTGCGGCCTGTCGCCCCGGCGCGCCCACCTCCGATCTCCTCGGAGCCTACGAGGCGGCCGGCGAGCCGATACCGCCGATGCCCATCGCGCACGGGTTGGGGCTGGGCTTCGATCCACCGGTGGTGTCCGAAACCTTGCTGGCCGCCGGCGAACACGACGTGCTGGAGGCCGGCATGATGTTGGCGATCACCGGCTATGTGTGGCAGGAGGGTGTCGGCGCGGCGTTCCGCCGGGATACGGTTCACATCACCGAGAATGGCGCCGACGTGCTGACCAAAAGCCCGTGCTGGCATGACGGACACTGATGCCCTGAACCGGACTTACGCAGTTCATCGGGCCAGCCCGTTGGCGATCAGGGCTGTGTTCTGCTCGACCCAGGCGTCATCGAGGACTCGTTCGTTGGCCAGCGCCATCACCACCGTGCCACCGATCATATCGACCAATACGCGGGCGTCGACGCCGTCGGCAGCGCGCCCGTCGGCGGCGGCCTCGTCGAGGTACCGCTGCAGCAAGAGGTACGTGCTGCCCTGAAGGCGGCTGAGCAGGCGTGCCGACAGGCCTGGCTCTGAGGGCAATTCGGCCATGAGGCCCGATAACGCGGTGTGCACCGCCGGTCGGCTGAACAGATCGATCGACGCTCGTAGCAACGTGCGGACAACGTCCGCCGGATCGCCGGTCAAGAGGAGCTCAGCACTCGGAGGCGTCGGAAACACCGCCTCATAGACCAATTCGACCCTGTTCGGAAACCGTCGATAGACCGCAGGCGGGGTTGCACCGGCGCGCGCTGCGACCAACGGGATCGTGAGCCGCGTGTAGCCGATTTCTTCCAGCAGTTCGACGGTCGCGGCCAGCACCGCTTCGTCGATGCGGGCGTCCCGCGGGCGCCCTTGTGATCGCGCGCCACCGCTTCGTTCCTGCTGTTCGGCCCCGCTTGTTGACTCCATTACGTTCAGATCGTAATGTTTTGCGCGCCGGTCGACAAAGCTGGTAGGCAAGCACGGCTGGTAGGCAAGCACGCGGGCCCAGGAGGCGCTCCCCCACCATGGCCATCGAATCACCGCCCAGGCCACTGCCTTTCCGGGTCCTGAATGGCGGTTACCGGGCCGCCCGCCGGCTGGGTGCCCATCCGCTGCCCCTGCGCAAGCACGCACTAATGGCTCGGGCCACGCGCCGCGCCGGAGGTCTGACCGACTTCGGTGATCCACGCTTCGAACATGGCCTCGACCGTCTGATCGAATCGCTCGAAAGCGAGGACCGCCTCAACGGTTTCGGGCGGATACTGGCCACGTCGCACATCACCAACCTGTTGCGCCAGCGGTTGCTGTTTACCGAGCACCTGCGCCAGCACCCCGAGATTCGTGACGAGGTGATCGCGAAGCCGATCTTCCTCGTCGGCGCACCACGCACGGGCACCACAATCACCCATCACTTGTTGAGCCAGGACGACCGCTTCCGCTACCCGATCACCTGGGAATGCGATGAACTCCATCCGCCGCTGGATCCGGCCGCCATGCGTACTGATCCGCGGATCAAGCGCAGTGACAAGCAGATCCGCCGCACCCTGTCGCTGGCCCCCGATCTCGACGCCGCGCATCCGATCGGCGCGTGGGAGGCGCAGGAGTGTGCACTGCTGCATGCCTATGCCTTCCACAGCGCGACTTTCCACGTCATGTTCAACTGCCAGGGCTACGACCGCTGGTTGACCGGGCAGGACCTCACGTGGGTCTACCAGGAGCAGAAGCTGCTGTTGCAGTACATGCAGAGCGGTGGCTTACGCCCCACGGAGAGTTGGCTGCTGAAGACACCGCCGCACATGGAGAACCTCGACAAGATCCTGGCGGTCTTTCCCGATGCGCGCTTCGTCACCACCTACCGCGAACCCACAGAGATCGTCGCCTCCAGCTGCAAGCTGGCCGGGACGGTTTTCGGCATGGTCGAAGACGACGTCGATTGGCACGACCATGGCCGCTACATGCGCTGGCGCACCGGGAGGATGCTGACGCGAAATGTCGAGCTGCGTCGGCAGTACGCGCGGGAGTCGAAGCGGTTCATCGACTTTCCGATGGACCGGATGGTGCGCGACCCCATGTCGTGCGTGCAAGAGATCTACGAGTTCTACGGCATCGAACTCACCGATGAAGCCCACCGCAAGATGAGCCGGTTCATGGATGAGCGCGGCATGGCGAGGCGTAAGCCCAACGTCTACGACGCTGCCGACTACGGGCTCGACGTCGCCGAGCTGTGGCCGCAATTGCAGTTCTACCGCGACTTCTACGGAATCGAGGACCGCCGTGACCGATGACTCACAGCACCTCCTGCGTGCGGCCTGGCGGCGCTTTCGAGATCTTCACGACGAGCTGCTCGAGATCGCCCTGGCCGAAGGCGACCTCGACGAGGGTGCCGCGGCAGCCCTGCTGGGACGCCTCGTCGGCCACATCCAATACATGGGCCTGCAACTGCGCAGCGATCCCGCCCGGCCGAATCTCATCAACGGCCAATACGCACCGTGGAATTGGGGCCACTCCAACCCCGACACGCTGTATCTGACCGCGCGCATCGATGACGGGCACGACTACCGCGTTCACGGGAAACTGGGTTCTGCTGCGCAGACGACCTTCGGCGTCTATGCCGGTAAGGACGATCAAGCCCAGGCGGTGAAGGTGCTCTCCGAAGAACTCGTCGTCGGTGACGACGGTTCGTTTGAGATCTTCTTCAGCCGCCAGAAGATGGGCGACACGAACTGGTTCCCGCTCCCGGCGGAAGCCGACTCGTTCTGTTGTTACCAAACCTTCGGCGACTGGGACAACGAGGCCAAGGGTGCGATTCGTATCGAATGCTTGAACCCGGGCGACCCGGTCAAGCCGGATTCGCTGACGCAGGCGATCGCGGCCTTCGATGCGCACCTCGTGGCGTCCCGCGAGCTATTCACTATGTGGGTCAAGGATATTCCGGCACGGGTATTCGGCGCCCTGCCCAAGAACTTCGCCATCCCCCCGCTCCAACCTCCGTCAGCGATGGCTGGCGCCTGGTTCGTCCCCATATCTTGGGCGCTGGAGGACGGCGAGGCGCTCGTGATCGACTACGAGATCCCACCCGGTTCGCCGTACGTCGGAATCTGCTTGACCAATCGGTGGAGTGAGATGATCGATTTCGAAACCCGCCAAACCAGTCTCAACCTCGCCCAATCTCAAGTTGACGACGGACGGGTGCGGGTCTTGCTGTCGAGCGAGGACTTCGGCGTACACAACTGGCTTGACGCCCGCGGTTATCGCAACGGCGTGGTGACTTGGCGCGCAAGCACACCGCAGCAGCCGGCAACACCGACACTGACCGTCATCCGAGTGGATCAGCTGGGCGAGTACTTCGGACCGGGACAGCGGATCAGCGCCGAGGGACGACGTCGCGCCGTCGAGGCGCGGACTCGCCACTTTGCGGAGCGGAACGCCCTCTAGGTGGTGGCGGACAGGCTGAAATAACTTGCATCACTTTAGTTTCAGTGGCCTCTGAGTCGACTTTTTTGTCGGTGGGTGTCGATAGTTTCGGGGTGTGAGTGTAGATCCCGAGGCGGTGTCGGCGGCTTTCGACACCATCGACGCTGCGGTCAAAGAACTGATCGGCAATGACTGCGACGCCTCGACCACCCGCGAGCAGCTGGCGATGTTGGTGCGGTGCGAGAAGGTGCGCCGGCAACTCCCGGCCATCGAACATCCACTGATCAACAACCTGGCCCGCCAGGCCACCCCCGAAGAGCTGGGCGGTACGCTGTCGCAGGCGATCGCCGACACGACGCTGATCAGTCGCACCGAAGCGTCGCGGCGCGTCAAGGAGGCGGCCGACCTGGGGCCGCGGCGGGGACTGACCGGTGAGCCACTAGAGCCGGTCTTGCCGGCGACCGCGGCCGCCCAGCGCGAGGGCACACTGGGCGGCGGGCAGGTGGCGGTGATCCGCAAATTTTTCCATCACCTGCCCGGCTGGGTGGACTTCACCACCCGCCAGGCCGTCGAAGCGGACCTGGCCACTCACGGAACGCAGTATCGCCCCGAACAATTGGCCGAGCTGGCCGATCACATCTCCGACTGCCTCAACCCCGACGGCACCTACACCGACGAGGACCGCGCCCGCCGGCGTGGCCTCACGCTGGGCAAGCAGGGACCCGATGGTATGTCCGAGTTGCGCGGTGTGCTGACCCCCGAGGCCCGCGCCACCGTGGAGGCGGTGTTGGCCAAGCTGGCCGCGCCGGGCATGTGCAACCCGCTCGACGACACCCCCTGCGTGGACGGCGCACCGAGCCAAGAGGCGATCGACCGCGATGCCCGCTCCGCGGCCCAGCGCAACCACGATGCGCTTCTGGCGGCGAATCGTGCTCTGCTGGCGTCGGGAAAGCTGGGTCAGCACAACGGGTTACCGGCCTCCATAGTGGTCACCACCACGCTGCAGGAGCTGGAGGTCGCCGCCGGACGGGGTCTGACCGGCGGCGGCACCATGCTGCCGATGAGCGACGTCATCCGGTTGGCTCGCCACGCGCGCCACTATTTGGCGATCTTCGACAAGGGCAAGGCGCTGGCGTTGTATCACACCAAGCGGCTGGCCTCCCCCGGACAGCGAATCGTGCTGTACGCCAAGGACCGTGGGTGCTCGGCGCCCGGCTGCACCGTGCCGGGCTACTACTCGGAGGTCCACCACGTCACCGATTGGGCCAAGTGCCGCCGCACCGATGTCGACGGCCTCACCTTCGCCTGCGGACCCCACCACCACATGCTCCAACCTGGCAGCTGGAGCACCCGCAAGAACGCCAAGGGCGACACCGAATGGATACCACCTCCACACTTAGAACGCGGCCAACCCCGCACCAACAATTTTCATCACCCGGAAAAGCTGCTCCGAGATGGGGATGACGACGATGAGCCCTAGCTCACGAAGGCCTTTCGGACAGGGCCGCGTCGAGCAGGTCACCCACGCCATGCCGCTCCCACAGGAACAGCAGGTTCGAGAGCATCTGCAACGGCGCGCGCACACTTTCGTCGTCTCGGATGAGCGGATGCGTGCGGCTGTTCGGTATGGCCTCGAATCGCTTGCGGATCATCGCCGGCACACCCAGCAGCCAGGCGACGCCCATGGCCGCCGCGTAGACTAACGTGTGCCGGCGCAACCGAACCGGATCGAGTTCCGTTCCGCCGCAACGGCGGAACTCGGTGACGAACACCCGCAACAGCTCGTCGAGATGGGCGTCCCATAGCTCGGTTTCGGCGCCGGACATGGCCCCCCAAATCGCCATGCCCAGGTTCATCTGGCTGACGCATCCCCAATCCATCAAGCCGCAGCGAAGGAAGCCGTCGGCGTCGCGCCAGAACCAGGCGTTGTCGATGTTGGCGTTCCAATGGCACAGCGCGACATAGTCGGAGTCGCCTGCTAGCAGGCCCGTGATCATGTGCTCGTGGCGTGCGAACAGCGGCACGTCTTCGCGCAGGCGCGCGACCAGACCCGGTGAACAGGCCGGAAGCAACCCCCGACCGGATCGCGCGAATTCGGCCAGCTGATCCACCCGGCGTACCAGCCTGTCGACCGCCAGCGGCGCTCGCTCCCCCACCGTCGCGGCCGCCACGTCCAGCGGGAAGGGCGCGGTCAGCTCCGCCGGCAGGCGCCCGGATCTATGGGTGCCGGCGAGCCGGGCCAGCGCGGTGAGCAGCGCGCGGTAGTGCTCGAGGGGTTCTGGCATCTCGTAATCGAGGCACTTGTGATAATGCGGTTCGATTCCGTTCTCGCCGAATCGGATCCGCTCGGTGATCAGGATTCCGGTGCCGGTCTGGCGGTGATAGTCGGCGAACTGCACCCTGGGCACCGCGATGGGAAATCCCGGCGCCCGGGACAGCGCGGCGAAGCGCACCTCCGGCTCCATTTGTGTCTTTCCGCGGTCGCTAGCCGGGTCGTCGAAGTCGCGCGAAAACTTGACGAATAGGTCGGTGGGCAGGTCGAGCGCAGTCTTGGCGTATTCGACCGAGAGGACGACCTTGCGTCCCGTGCTGCCCCCACCCGCCTCGGAGAGCCCCGTAACGCGCGCGATGCCGTTGTCCCGCAGCGCTCCGGAGGCGAGAAAGGCTTCGGTGAGGAACCGCGCCCCGCCGCTCTGCAGCGCCGTGGGGTCGGCCGGAAACGCCAATCCGTAGTGGTCGCCGACGGCCCAATGTGAATTCAATTGTTTACCAGGTCTGTTCGGCCGCTCGCACCAGCATGTGGTTGACCGCGACGCGGCGGTCCCGGGTCACCATGAACAGCACCGCGTCGGCGATGTCTTCGGGACGCAACTTGACCATGCCGGCGGTCTGGCGCTCGATCGCGTCGCGCGACGACTCGGCGAGGTGGCTGAAGATCTCGGTGTCGACCGTCCCGGGGCCGACCACGCCGACGCGGACCCGCTTGCCGAGTACCTCTTGCCTAATGCCCTCGCTGAAGGCGTTGACCCCGAATTTGGTCAGCGAATACACGGCGGTGTTCGGTCGCGCGACCCAGCCGGCAGTCGAACTGATGGTGACCAGATCGGCGACACCACGCGGTGAATCGGCGGCGGCGTCGATCAGGTGCGGCAGCGCGGCGCGGGTGACGTAGAGGACCCCTTGCACGTTGACCGTAACCATGGCGTCCCAGTCGCGCAGCGAAGCCTCGGCCGCGGGCCCGGTCTGCATCAGCCCCGCGTTGTTCACCACGGTGTCGAGCCGGCCGAACTCCGCGACGGTGCGCTGCACGGCGGCCGAGACCTGCTCGGCGTCGGCCACATCGGCCGCGACGGCCAGCGCTGTCCCACCGGCGGATTCGATCTCGGCTCGCAAATCAGCCAGCCGGTCCGCCCGGCGCGCGAGCAGGGCCACCGCCGCACCTTCCGCGGCCAGCGCTCTGGCCGTCGCGGCCCCGATACCGCTGCTGGCGCCGGTCACCAAGGCCGCGGTGTGTGCAAGTGTCGTCGTCATGCGCCCAGTATCTCGTGCAGCACGTACTCGGTGTGCTCGCCCAAGTCCGGCGCACCGCGGGCGATCCGAGCCTGGCCGCGCGCCATCCGCCAGGACGGCCCCACGATCGGCCGCTGGCCCTCGCGGTGATCGCTGACGAACCGATACAGCTCGCGGTCCCAGAGTCGTTGATCGCCGATCACGTCGAGGGCGGTCGCGCTCTTGCCGGCCGGCACTCCGGCCGCGCGCAGGCGGCGCGCGAGCTGCTCGGCATCGTGGCTTCGGGTGAGTTGCGCGAGGTCGGCGTCGAGCGTTGCGGTGTGGCGCCGTCGCTCGTCCATGCCGACGTAGCGGCGGTCCCGCGCCAACGAGACCGCGCCCAGCACGTCGCACAGCCCACGCCAGTCCACCTCGTCGGCGACGGCCACCGTGATCCAGGCGCCGTCCGCGCAGGGGTAACAGCCATGCGGGCACATGTCCGGGTGCGCATTGCCGTTGGGCCCGAGGCGCCGCCCGGTCAGGGCTTGCTCTAGCAGGCAGTCGCCGATCATCGAAGACAGGGTCTCCACGGCCGATATGTCGACGAATTGCCCCTCCCCGCTGAGTTCGCGGTGCAGTAGCGCGACCACGGCGGCGTACGCGGCCGCCGCGCCGACGGTGGAGTCGCCGTAGCGCATGCTCGTCCCGAGCGGCGGCCCGCCGCGATAGCCGACCAGCGAGGCGAGGCCGGCCAGGGCGGCGAAGCTTGGTGCATAACCGGTTTGATGGCCCAGCGGTCCGTCGTTGCCCCACATCTTGATCGACACCGAGATGATGTCCGGCTTTATTTCCTTGAGCTGCGCGTACGCCAAGCCCTGGCGTTCCATCGCGCCCGGGCGCAGGTTGTTGATGACGATGTCGCTGCGGGCGATCAGCTCGCGCAGCCGTGCCATGCCCTCGGCGGACTTGATATCGAGGTCCACACTGAGGATTTCGGGGTTGATGCTCAAAAAGTAGGGCGCGTGGTTGATGTCGGTGCCGCCGTAGGCGCGCATCTCCTCGGGGCAGCCCGCGGTCTCGATCTTGATGACCTCGGCGCCCAGCATCGCCAGCAGCTTGCCCGCGTATGGGCCGGCCCACACCTTGGTCAGCTCGACGACCCGCACCCCTTCCAGCGGCCCACCGCGGGGATCCTTCGGCGGCTTGAGTTGCGCCGACTTGACCCGCGGCCGTGGGCGGGGGGTAGCGACGTGTTCCAGCACCTGCCCGGTGTGCTGGCCCAGAGTGGGTGCGGCGGAGGTGATTCGAGCCGGCGACGCGCTGAACCGGTACGGCACCGTCGGATACGCCGCGCAGCCCAACACCGGGTGCGTCACCTGCTGGAAGAAACCCCGGTGGCGGTACTGCGGTGAATCGTGCAGGTCCGCTGCGCCGTTCACCGGCACCAGCGGCACACCCAGGCGCTGGGCGCGCTCGGACGCGTCGTCCTTGCCCAAGTCCCGGATCCACGCCGCGAAGCCCCGCTGGAATGCCGCGACCTTTTCCGCGGTCACGGAGAACTCCAGCCAGTCGTCCTCGAACGCGTCCAGCCAGCCCGGATGGGCCATGAGTTCCTTCAGGCCCGACCAGTGCGCGCGGCTGGTCATGTACAGGTAGACGAAACCGTCGGCGCACGCGAAAAACGCTGCGGGACCTGCCTGGTCGTAGTCACCGCGGCCGCCTTCGGCGGTCACCTCGCCGGTGATGAATCTGCCGAGGATGCAGTCGGCGCGGGAGGCCAGCACGGCGTGTTCGGAAACGTCGATGAAATCGCCGCGGCCACTGTGCAGCCGCCCGAAGAGCGCCGCCGCCACGCAGAGCGCGGCGTCCAATCCCGCTTCGTAGTCGCTCAGGAACCTGCCGGGCCCCTGCAGCGGCGGCTTGGCCGGGTCCGCGTGGCTGGGCGTGTGGAACCCCCAGCCGCTGGCGTGGAAGACGTTGATGCTCTTGGCATTCCCGAACTCGGCGGCCGTGCCGTGCCCGAACGGCGTGATCGAGCAGAACACCACGTCCGGATGCCGCTGGGGCCAGCCGGTGGCCCGATCGAAGGCACCGTCGTCGATGACCGCGTCGGCCGTCCCGACGAGCTGGTCCAAGGTCTCGGTGCCGGCGGCGCAACCGAGGTCGAGCACGGCGGACTGTTTGTTGGTGTTGAGGTATGCGAACAGCCCGCTGCCGTCGCGGCCGTCGGCCACGATGGGAGCCATCGCCCGTGTCGGGCTGCCGCGCTCCGGCGCCTCGACCTTGATGATCTCGGCGCCGAAGTCGGCCAACAGCCTTCCGCAGTACTCCCCCGCGACGGACCCGGCTAGTTCAACGACCCGGAAACCCGTCAGCGCGGACATGCGAGCTCTTCCGAAACGGTCAGGGCTTCGCGCGTCCCGAGCGGCTCAGACGCCACTCCGGCGGGAAGTTCAGGTCGTTGTCCTTGACCACGTTGTTGAGACCCTTCTCGAACGTGCCCGCGGTCAGGTCGACCTCCTCGGCATCGTTGGTGATCATCGGCAGCATGCCCTCGACCATGCCGGTGAGCAGGCTGCCGAAGTATTCACCCTTGTGCTGCTTGTAGAGCTCGAGAAAGGTCTTCTGCACCGCGACGGTGTCGGTGGGACGAGAGCGGGAACAGGCCATCGCGTACTTCAACGTCTCGTCCTCCAGCTTCTCCCGGGGCACCACGCTGTTGACGAAGCCGCACTCGTACATCTCTTTGGCGCTGAAGGGCCGCCCGGTGAACAGCATTTCGGAGAACTTGCGCAGGCCCATCGTCTCGGCCCACCACCACAACCGCGGGCCCCAGCCCACGTAGCGGAAGGCCGGGTGCCCGAAGAGGGCGTCGTCGGAGGAGATCACCAGGTCGGCGTCGCCGGCCTGGTAGAAGTGCCAGCCGTAGCAGTAGCCCTTCGCCTCGATGATGCTGATCTTGCGCAGCTCCTGAAGCGGGCGGTTGCCCGCGCGGGCCTTGGCGTAGAAGTCGGTGACGGTGGACAGGTACCGATACGATCCGCCGGGCGGATACTTCACGTCGTCATCGTTAATCGCCAGCTCGTGCAGCAGCGGCATGCCGGGGTTTTCCAGCATTCCCCGCTGTTCGGGCAGGTCGCCACCGCTTCCGAAATCCTCGCCCTCGCCCCGGATCACGACGACCTTGACGTCGTCGTCCACGTTGCACTTATGGATCAAGTCGGCGTAGTTCTGCCGCATGCCCAAGGTGGTGGAGTTGAGCTCCTCGGGGCGGTTGAAGGTGATGTAGGCGATCCGGTTCTTCTTGTCCTTCTCGAACTTGATGTACTGCTCGGCTTCCTTCTTCATCTCTTCGTAGTCGTATTCGGGCATCGTCGTCTCCAACTTCTTGAAATAGCGTTTATTTGAGCAAGCTGCCCGCGTCGACGGGAAGCGAAACGCCGGTGACATAACGCGATTCGTCAGAGGCGAGGAACAGGACAGCGTTGCTGATGTCCGCGGGCTCCACCCACGGCACCGGCAGCGTGTGCATCATCTGTGAGATGGGGGCGAAGTCGTCCGGCCCGGGATTCTCCAAGTCTGGGCGGAAGAGCCGGAAGGTGTTGTCATTCATCACCATCGTGGTGCTGACCTGCGTCGGCAGCACCGAATTGACGCGGATCATGTGCTGGCCCAGCTCGACGGCGAAGGCACGCATCAGCCCGATGACGCCATGCTTGGCCGCGACGTAGTGGCCGGTGTTCGGGTACGCCTTGCGCCCGCCGACCGAGCTGGTGAGCACGATCGACCCGCCACGGCCACCCGAGAGTATGTGCGGGACACCCGCTTTGACCGTATGCCAAACGCCGGTCAGGTTGATGTCGATCATGTCCTGCCAGACGTTCTCCCGAATCTTGTGCAGCTTCCTGCCGTCGGTACCCACGCCCGCGTTCGCCACGATGATGTCGAGCCGCCCGAGTTGTTCCACGCCGGCGTCCACCGCCGCCTTCAGCGCTTCGTAGTCGCGGACGTCCACCTGTGCGGTGACGATGCGACGGTCTTGGGCTTTCACCAAGTCGGCCGTTTCGGCCAGGTCTTCCGGCGTCGAGTGGGGATAGGCCAGGTTCTCGATCGGCCCGCAGACATCGATCGCGATGATGTCGGCGCCCTCCTGCGCCAGGCGCACCGCATGGCTGCGGCCCTGACCGCGGGCGGCGCCGGTGACAAACGCGACCTTGCCCTCGACCCGGCCGGCCATCAGGGCACCACAGTGGGCAGGGTTTCCCAGCCGCGCACCGACGACGTTGGGCTGAGCTTGGCGTTGGCCAGATCGGGCTCCCACTCGGGGAATCGCTTCAGGATTTCCTCAAGGGCGACACGGCCTTCCAGCCGGGCCAGCGCCGAACCCAAGCAGAAGTGGGCGCCGACACTGAACGTGAGGTGCGGCCGGGCGGTGCGATGAATGTTGAATTCGCCCGCATCGGGACCAAACTGGCGCTCGTCGCGGCAGGCCGCCCCGATCAACATCAGCATCACGCTGCCTTCCGGCACCGTCTGGTCATAGAGGCTGACGTCGCGAGTCACATAGCGTGCCATGTGCGGCGCGGGCGGCTCGAAGCGCAGCAACTCCTCGATTGCCTGCGGGATGAGTCCGGGGTTCTCGACGAGCTCGCGACGCTGGTCGGGGTGCTCCGCGAGAACTTTGCCCGCCCAACCGATCAGCCGGGTCGTCGTTTCGTTGCCCGCTCCGGCCACCACGTTGAGGTAGACCAAGATCTCCTCGCGCCTCAGTCGCCGCGTCGTGCCGGTCTCGTCGACGAACTCGACGTTCAGCAGCTCGGTCATGATGTCGTCGGAGGGATTGTCGGCGCGCCAGTCGATGTAGGCCTCGAACTGCTCGCCTACTGACAAGCCATGCTCGGCGGCACTCATCGGCTTGCCGGGCTCGGTGCGTAGTTGGGCGTTGCCGCGATCGCGGATGTACTCCTGATCTTCTTCGGGGATCCCGAGCAGTGCGCTGATGACCTTCATCGGCATGATCGCGCCCAGGTCGGTGACGAAGTCGAACCGCCCCGAACCCACCAGTGGGTCCAGCGATTGTGCGCAGAATTCGCGGATCATCGGCTCCAGCGCGGCGATCTTGCGGGGAGTGAACATTCGCGACAGCAGCTTGCGGTGCACGTCGTGGATCGGCGGGTCTTCGAAGATCAACATGCCTGACGGGATTTCGAGGTTGGCCTTGATCAGTTCCATGATCACGCCCCGCGCGGAGCTGTAAGTGCCGTAGTCGATGATTCCCTTGTTCACATCGGCGAATCGGCTCAGCGCGTAAAAGTCGTATTCGGCGTTGTAGTACAGCGGCGCCTCGTCACGCAGGCGCTTGAACATGGGATATGGGTCGGCAATCAGCTCGACATCGTATGGGTCGAAATGCACATGGCTATCGGTGCTCGTCGTCACGAAATCCCTCCTAGTGCCGCCGATTCCCCGGCATCCATACCGCCTGAGCTGCGCCGGCACCGCCAGGGCTGCAGCGCGGGATCCAGTTCGGGCAATTTATACACTCCGCTTAATGCGTTGCTACGACATGCGCACGGGCTGGGCTGAAATCAGCACCGCCGGCGTGGCCTAACTCTATTCTCGTAGAGAACCATACCGAGAATGGTCTGGCAAGACCCCATGCGGCATAACCCGCCGCCGATTCACTCACGCCGGTCCGCTCAGCCGGACGCCACTCATACGATCGCTGTCGCCCGGTGCCGGCCCGCGGCGGGGCGCCGGCCGTCGGCGTCGGTCAGCCGGCCCCGGTGCGGACTCCGCAGGATGCCGGCGGCGATGGCCGAGAGGATCCCGTCGAGTTGCTCGGGACTGTCGACGATCCGGTCGCCGTGCGCGAACCGCACCAGCAGGCCGTTGATGAACGTCAGCGTCACGTTGCTCAGGTCCTCGACCACAGCGGGTTCCAGGTCCGCGCCGTGTGGCATGAGCTGAACCAGGATTTCCCGGTGCAGCTTGGTGAATTCGTCCGTGGCCCGCTGCAGAATCGCGGACAGCGACGGATCACGAGCGGCCTGCATGGTCAGCTCGTAGCGGGCCTTGGTCCGGAACAGTTGCGGCTCGACGCCGGATCGGATGACCACCTGGGACAGTCGCGAGGGTGAGGGGTTCTCCCCCCGACCGTCGGAGTCGTCGGCGACGGACCTCAGGTCGGCGAGGTCCAACTCGGCCAGCCGCTCGGCCACGGCACGCAACAGCGCCGAGCGGGTGCGGAAATAGAACGACGTGGTGCCGTCAGGCACGCCGGCTTTGCGATCGACTTTGAGATGGCTCAATCCCTTGGCCCCGTCGTCCGCCAACAACTGAATCGCCACGTCGCATAAGTCGCGGCGGCGCTCCCCGGGATTAGGCTTTCGGCGTTTGTCCATGGCGCTTCGTCTCGGACCGTGACCTTACTCTATGTTCGTAGTGTCGGTAAAGATCTGGTTGGATGACCCATGACGGTGGGCGCGTGGGCCAACGAGCGGGGCCCGCACCTCCGAGCGAAAACGGCTGCCGGACAACGGCCCACCACTCGCCCACTTACCGAAGTCGCTGACCGCGAATTTCTACGACGTGACCCTGATTCTGGATCCACCATCGGCGGCAGCTTGGGCGTCATACACCGCAGCACATCTGCAGGACCACGTGGCCTTCATCCGCGACAATCTCGTTCTTGAGGCACCCATCATCGAAGAACAGGTCGGGTCCGGGCGGATCGTACTGACCACCCAAACACCCAATGCCGCCGCGCAATTGGCCCAACTGGCCGGCCGGCCCTCGTGACATGAGAACGGGCATGGACCGGCTCGCCATGGGCGTGCTCAGCGTATTGAGGCTTCCGCCAGTGGGATTCGTCGCGACTGCGCACGCTACCGCCGAAGGCGAGGCGGGTCGCTCATTGGATTTCGCGGAGATCAGGTGCAGGGAACACCGTGCGGGCCACCAACCCAATGGCCGGGCGGCGCCTGCCACGGGCAAATCTGCTTGACTTGCCCAGGCGGCAGCGGATTCCAATGACCATTGTCGACGACGTGCGGACCCGGCGGAACTGGCGGAGGCCACGGTCCCGGTTTGGCCTGCGCCATACCCGTCCCGAGGGCCATTGCCGCCGCGCTCAGTACGCCGGCGACCGCGGCTTTACCTGCGAATTTCTTCAGAGTCACTTCTTCTGGCCTCCCCCGGCCCACGGCTCACGCGACTCAAAATTGTCACAGGGAAATTACCCTCGGGCGCGAAATAGTAAACCGCCGGACTCCCGGGCGCTGCCTCAGCCATCGCGGTCGACGGGCCCGCGGCGGGCGAATGCCGGCGCGTGCTCGGGTCGCACCCCGACGCCGACGAAGTAGGCCGGCACGGCCGACAGCCACGGCAACCGCCACACCAGGTGAAGCAGCGCCGCCGGCGGCGTGGGATCCGCGCCGCGCAACAACGGCCCGAGCAACATCCGGTGCAGCACCTGCTGGGCCAGTTGCGTCACCACCGTGGGGAACACGCGCCGGCGGTGCACCGCGGCGAGCTCGCGTGCGCCGACCCGGTGCCCGCGCAGCGGTTCGGCCAGGATCGTCGCGGCCGCAACGGCATCCTGGATCGCCAGATTGATGCCGACGCCGCCGAGCGGCGACATCGCGTGCGCCGCATCGCCGATGCACAGCAGCCCCTCGGTGTGCCAACGCCGCAACCGGTTCACGTGCACGTCCAGATGTTTGACGTCGTCCATGGATTGCAGCGCGGCCACGGATTCGGGCATATCGGGGAGCAGCTCTTCCACGTCGCGCCGGAACGCCTCGATACCGCGCGCCCGCAGCTGGGCGTCGATGCCCTTGGGCCCGAGGTAGGCGATCTGGAAGTAGTCCTTCCTCGGGATCACGGCGAGACCTTTGCCCGGACCGAGGCGAGGCAGGAAGGAGAATTCGGTGTCTTCCTTGTGCGGCAACCGAAACCACCACACGTCGAACTTCACCGGGAATTCGCGCGCCTTCAGTCCGGCCTCATGACGCGCGATCGACCACCGGCCGTCGCAGGCAACGGTCAACTCGGCCCGTAATTCGCCCGGACCGTCGGGACCTCGGTAGCGCACTCCGGCAACCCGACCGGCCTCCCAGAGGAGCCCAATGACTTCGGTGTTCATCCGCAGCGAGAAGCTCGGCTCCGCCTGTGCCGCATCGGCGAGCAGGTTGAGCAGGTCCCACTGCGGCACCATGGCGACGAAGGGATGGGGCTGACGCAACCGCTCGAAGTCGACGTAGG